>JABCOY020000001.1 GCA_013333375.2 Candidatus Saccharimonadota bacterium
GAGAAAAATCGCCGCAAAAAATCTTCTGCCTCCACTTTTATTCCCCAGTTTTCTAATCCGATCCAAGACATAGCCTCTCCTATCGCAGCCACAACTACCCACTACCAAATCCCGCTCAACCCCGCTCAAAAACAAGCCCTCACCGAACTACATAAAATCAAAACTCACACCAAACTCCTTCACGGCATCACCGGTTCCGGTAAGACCAATATCTACCTCGAGCTCGCTAGCCAAGTTTTTAGCTCAAACCAATCCGTGATTCTTCTCGTTCCCGAAATTTCCCTCACTCCTCAACTAGTTGGTCGTTTTCAGGAGCATTTTGGCACTCAAGTGATTTCCCTACATTCCAAGCTCACCGAAGCTGAACGTCACCTTATCTGGCAACGTATCCACGAAGCCGATCAGTCCACGCCTTTTGTCATAATTGGCCCACGCTCTGCTCTTTTTTCTCCTCTAAAAAACCTTGGCCTCATTATTATCGATGAAGCCCATGAGCCTAGTTTCTATCAAGATACTTCACCACGCTACCATGCGCTCCGTCTCGCTAGCTTCATGGCTCAAACCCTCAAAATTGATTGTCTCCTCGGCACCGCCACCCCACGTGTGGAAGATTATTTTTTAGCACAAAAGAATCACGCCTACGTCGCCCTCTCTGAAAAGGCTAAATCCATTACCAGCCAAACTAAAATTAGCCTCATCGACCTTAAAGATCGCGCTCTTTTCACACGTAACCGCTATTTTTCCGACGCTCTACTGCAAGACATCGAAAATAATCTTAAACAGCACAAACAAACTCTACTTTTTCATAATCGTCGTGGCTCTGCCCCGCTCACAATCTGCGAACACTGTGGCTACCAGGTCCTCTGTCCCAATTGTCTTCTTCCGCTCACTCTTCATAGCGACTCCTATCAGCTGATTTGCCACACTTGTGGCCACCATGAACCAGTCCCTTCCACCTGTCCGGTTTGCCATCACGGTTCCCTTATCCATAAAGGTTTCGGTACCAAGCTTCTCGAATCAGAACTCAAAAAACTCTTTAAGAATGCTCGCATCGCTCGCTTTGACGCCGACAATGCTACCGCCGATTCGCTCACCCAAAATTTTGAAGCCGTCAAAAACGGTGATATCGACATCATTATTGGCACTCAAACCATCGCCAAAGGTCTCGATCTCCCATTATTGAACACCGTCGGTATCGTCCAAGCTGACGCCAATCTCAATCTGCCGGATTACGCCGCCGAAGAACGTACTTTTCAGCTCATCACCCAGGTTATCGGTCGCGTCGGACGCGGACATAATGATATTAATCACGTTTTTCTCCAAACCTTTCAGCCTGAACATCCCGTCATTCTTGCAGCTAAATCCTTAGACTATGCCAAGTTTGCCGATTATCTCCTCAAAAAACGCCAACTTTCTCATTTACCACCATTTTTCTATTTACTACGCATCTCTATCGTCAAAAAGACTGAGGACCTCGCCATTAAAAAAATCATGAGTCTACATCGCACACTCAAAAAGTTCCCTGACGTTTATCTTTCCGCTCCTACGCCCTCCTTTCATGAATACACCCCCAGTGGCTATTCTTGGCGAATCATCGTCAAAGCCAAAAAACGTGACTCGCTCACTCACCTCATCCAGTCACTTGATCAGTATCCAGAAATTCGCTTCGCTATCGACCCACCAAGCCTCATCTAATTCACCAAACCTGACCTGTTCCACTAAATAAATCTGATCCGCCAAGCTCAATCCAATGCTTGAAGCTAAATTTAATTCCTTTAATTTCTAGGTGATATTTTCTGCGCCCACCACGGCGCTCTTATCAAAACTTAAATGGAGGAAGAATAGTATATTTGAAATTATGATTATAAAAATCTAGGATACTTTTTTGGTCATATGTGTTGAGAGATAGTTCTAATTATAGTATGGGAGTTTAATATAATTCTTTCTTCCTCCATCCAAGTCTTGCCTTTTGGCGTCTATTTCGTTTTTTCCTTTTATCCTTTCGTTTTATTAATTGTGATTATTTAGCTTCATTATAAGACTTCCATTTTTTAGAAAACCTCTCTCCCTACCAGACCCCTAGTCTATCTCTACCGCACCAGAGTAAAAGTTAACTCCAAGATGTCCATAAATCGCCCTTGAAACGCATCGAAAACCCGACAAATTAACTTCAAAATTATCCCAACAGCATCAAAAAAATGTCTCAACTCCTCACTGTATATTGCTTAAGCTTTATAAAAACCCAAAATCGGTTATAATATTAAAATATGAAAATTATTGAATCTCCTGACCCAAGACTTCGTCAAAAGTCTCAGAAGGTCAACTATGTTACTGATGAAATTAAAGATATGATCCAGGCAATGGTCGACGCCAGCCTCGAATGGGAAAAATCTCATCCTCACGAGCTCTCTGCCGCTATGGCTGCTCCTCAATTAGGCATCAACAAACGCCTCATTATTATCCGCGACAGCATGGACGACAAAGCGAATACTTCCTTCACGACCCTAGTGGACCCAGAAATTATCAAACAAGAAGGTAAAATTATCGAAGATTTCGAAGGTTGTCTCTCTGTTCCGTTTATTTATGGTAAGGTCCCACGCTACTCGAAAATTCGCGTCAAAGCTAAACTCGAAGATGGTACCGAAGTACGGATTAAAGCTACCGATGAGCTCGCCCGCACTCTCGCTCATGAAATTGATCATCTCGACGGCATTCTCTTCATTGATCGCATCAAAGATAAGACCGATGCCTTCTTTGAACTAGATAAAAACGGCGACCTACAGCCAGTCGATTACGAAACTCGTATCAAGAATAACAAACAGCTTTTCCCAGACGAAGACTAGTCTTTTTCTATTGAACACATAATTTATTCGAGGTAAAAAATGAGTACAAAATTTATCTTTTTTGGCAACGGACCCCTGGCAGAAGCCACATTAAATCAACTTCTTACTGCCGAAAACCTGGAGTTAGTTTTCCATGCTAAAACCAAGGACGATCTAGCAGAAGTTGCCCGCTTGAAGCAAAAAAATCCTGAAATTAAAGGTATTCTCGCTAGCTTCGGCGTCTTAATTAAATCCGACTTACTTGAACTTTTTGAACCCGAAGGCATTCTTAATCTCCACCCCTCTCTCCTCCCTCTCTATCGTGGAGCCTCACCTATTGAGTCTGCTATTTTGAACGGCGATCAAGATTTTTCTGTCTCTATTATGAAGCTGGTTAAAGCCATGGATGCCGGACCAATTTACTATCAAACCACCGTTAAAGCCTCTGAGTTCTCATCCAACCTACCCGAAAAATCTGAAGTCTACCAAAAACTCGCTACTATTGGTGCTAATTGGCTCATTGAACACCTAGACTCCCTGCCAAAACCTACCCTGCAAGACGATGAGAAGGCCACCTTCACCACTAAGTTCGATAAAAGCGACTCGAACCTATTCTTATCCGAACTTAGCGCCACAGCGGCTCTCAATCGCATTCGCGCTTTCCAAGGTTTTCCTAAGAGCAAGCTTCAAATCCACGGCCACGAATGTATTATCTTAAAAGCCCATATCGAAACCGAACAATCCAATAATCCTCTTTCGTTCCCTTGTCAGGACGGCAACTTCCTGGTTATCGACCAGCTTCAACCAGCCAGCAAAAAACCGATGGACGCCAAATCCTTCATCAATGGTTATCTAAAATAATCCGTTACCTCCCCAAGTTTCCAAAATCCGGAACCCAAAAAACTAACAGCCCCCACTCCATCCTACCTCATCATCAAAAATCCCTCTTTCGAGGGATTTAAATTTTGTGTTCAAAGTATTTTTAATCTATAAAGTCATCGATTTACGAATTTCTTCACTTGAAGCGCGTACTTCTTGTTTCAATTCCTCAAACACTTGACGAGAAACTTCCGCGTAATTTGGACGATTGGTTTGAATCCATTTTACACTCAAATATTCACTTAAAATATCTACCGTCCCCTCTGTTACACCGTAGCGTTTCAAGAGATTTTGATAAACTTCATCGATACGATAATCACCTAGCTTCGCCAAGGCTTTAATCATCACATTTTTGTCTTTTTTCATGATACCGTCGAACTCTTCGAGTTGCTCCAAACTCAAGCCTTCACTCAACTTTTCGCCGATACGGTTTTCTAGCAGTCTCTGTGCTTCTTCGATAAAAGCGGTTCTTTGCATCTCATCAAGATCACCTAGTCCCGTTTCTCTCAAAAAATTTTCATCCACCCGAATCATATTATCTCCTAATTTACCCCATTATAACGCTTTTTTCAGCCAACCACAAGCGTTATTCCGATTACGAATCATTATTCCGGTCACAAGCATTATCTCAGTCGCAAACATTAACCTTCCAATCTAAATTCTAATCCTCTCCCTCTTCTAAAATCCGCCAAGCCAATTTCGCACATTTCACCCTCGCTGGCATATTCTGGATCATCGAAAAAACTTCTAATTCACCCCCAATTTTCTGCGCTTTTTCACTTGAAACCCCCATCACTAAATCAAAGAATCCATGCATCAGCTCCCGTGCCTCTTCCAGAGTTTTCCCCTTAATCGCATCAATCATCATATCTGCTGAAACCTTCGAAATCGCACAACCCACTCCCGAAAAACTCCCCTCCAAAATTTTTCCATTCTCAATTTTCAGACTCACCGTTAATTCATCCCCACAACTATGGTTTACCAAAGTTTTAGTTAAATTCGCCTCAATTTTTTGCTCAAAATTCAACGGATTTAAATTCCGCTCCAGTAATTCTTCTCTATATTTGCTCTGAATTTCTCGCATTAATTTCTTCTTCAATTTTGCCAAATCTCATTCATTTCCACCGACATTCTCCTCTGTCGACCGTTACTCCAACCCCATCACTCCACGAACTCTCCTGAGGCAAGCCAAAAAATATTTAACATCTATATTTGTATTATAGAAAGCCAAACTTGCTCGCACCACTGCTCCAATTTTCTTCTCTGTTAAAAACGGTTCCGCGCACATCATTCCCGCCCGTACCATCACACCAAAATCCGCCAAAATCTGTGCCGCATCATGTGCATGCACTCCCTTCACATTAAAGCTAATAATGCCATTCTCCGCAAAATATAATTCGATATTTTCTTCTTTTTCTAACTCTTCCTGGATTTTCTCGGTTAATATCTTTTCTGTCCCGTAAATTTCCGAGTGTTCCAACCAAAATTTCTCCGTTGCAGAAAGCCCACAAATCGCCCCCATATTTAGCGTCCCGCCTTCGAACTTACTCAGCCCCGGCGCAAAACTCATCTTCACTTTACCATCCGCAAGCTTCACTGATTCCACCATCTCGCCCCCATAATTTAGCGGTTTCAGTTTCTTCATCAAATCATAACTCAGATATACTACTCCCACCCCCATTGGCGCCCCAATCTTGTGTCCAGAGAATACTAAGCCATCCACCCCTAATTCTTTCACATCAATCTTCTTATGTGCTACTAATTGCGCCGCATCCATCAAAATTAGCCCTTGAAAACCTAAGCTCCTCAATTCTTTCGCGATATCACTACGATCCACTCCTGTCACATTACTCATTCCCGTCATCGCCACAATCTTAATTTTTGGCCCCGCCCCCTCAGTTTTCGCATGCTCAAAATCCAGCTTCACCTCACGCACAAGATCTTCCGTAATTCGTATCTTTTCTCCGTAACGCTCAGAAAAAGCCAAAAGATTACTATGATGAGATTCCAAATCCACCAAAATCTCCCCCTCATGGCTCCCATCCTCGCCTAGCCACCCCTCAATTCCATTAGCTAGTAAATTTAGTCCCTCCGTCGCATTTTTCACAAAAATCACTTCTAGTGGCTCACAACCTAAAAACTTAGCAGTTATCTCACGCGCTTGCCAAAGTTCCGCCGTTGCAAGCTCCGACAACTCGTAAACTCCGCGCAAAGGATTCGCATTTTTCTTTGTATAAAAATCTTGTTCAGCCAAAAGTCCAGCCGTTATCCTTTGCATCGTTGCGGCATTATCTAAATACACAAAAGGCAAAGTAGCGTCCAACTCATTTTTCTCAAATATCTCAAATTCTTCTCTGTACATTTTGCTTATCCTTAACTTTTTTATTCAATTTTTGACTTATTATTTATTCAATTTCAGCTCGCCTTCACACTCTAATCTGCATATAGTTAAATCATGTATTCAGGTTACCCATTCTGCATTTCTAACTTAATTAAATTATTCATTTCCATCGCGTATTCTAGTGGCAAGGCCTTCGTAATTTCCTCCGAAAAACCTCGAATCAAAATCTCCTTTGCCTTCTCTTCGGAAATTCCTCTTGTCGCTAGATAATATAGAATCTCCTCTGACAATTTCCCCACCGAGGCCTCATGTGTTACTTCCGCCTCCCCAGAATTCACATCCACCATTGGCTCCGCATAAGCCCTCGACTCACTATCTAAAATTAACGATTTACAGTCAATGTAAGCCTTCACTCCTTTTATCCCCTTCCCTACTTTCGCCAGAGTTTTCGTCATACTCACACCCCCATTTTTCGACACCGACTTACTCCGGATAATTGCCGAGGTATTGTCTGCTAAGCAAATTGCTTTTGCTCCGGAATCCAAAATTTGTTCACCTGAAGCCAAACTCATCCCTAAATATTCCATTTTCGCCCCCTCTCCCTTTAAGATCGTCGTCGGATACAACATTGTCACCTTCGAGCCAAAAGTCCCTGAGACCCACTCCATTTCCCCGCCCGTTTCCACAAGCGCTCGCTTAGTATTCAAGTTGAACACATTTTTTGACCAACTTTCTACCGGCGAAAAACGCATTTTTGCCCCCTTTTTTACAAAAATCTCTACCGATCCCACGTGTAGATTATTTTTTTCATACTTTGGCGCTGAACATCCCTCAATAAAATGCAGTTCGCTTCCCTCATCTACCACGATTAAGGTATGTTCGAATTGCCCAATCCCCGGTTCATTCATTCGATAATAACTCTGAATTGGTAGCTCCGCCGCCATCCCCTTAGGTACATAAATAAATGACCCGCCACTAAACATTGCCGCATGTAGTCCTGCAAATTTATGATCGTCTTCTGGTATTAATTTCATAAAATGCGCTAAGAAAATCTCCCCCACTGGCGCCCCATATTTCGCCAAATTTTCCCCTGAACTCTTCTCTGTTGCGAAAATTGCTTCTTCTAGTGGCAAAAACACCACCCCTGACTGCGCCAATCTCTCGCGCATCCGGTGATAAACCACCTCCGAATCAAACTGTGCACCCACGCCAGCCAATCCCTCTTTTTCTGCCTCTGGAATTCCCAGAGTCTCAAAAGTCTCCCGAATTTCCCTCGGTACTTCATCCCAAGAGGTTTTTACCTCAACATCATCCACTTCCTTATAAAATCGGATCCCACCTGCATCAATCTGCGAAATTAATTCCCCTACCCCTGGCAACATTTTCCCCAGATTCTGTTTTTGCCAAGCCTGTACCCCCAGAAGCCTCTTTTTTAGCACCCATTCCGGCTCTCTTTTTTGTCGATGAATCGCCTCCGCCGCCCGACGCACTACCTCTTTTTTCATTTCACGCCCCCCTCATCCAATACTCGCACCAAACTCTCATCGCCGCACTCACCATCCGCCACTACTAGCTTCCCATCCACCAGCTCGACCACCTTATCTACCTTCAATTTTTCCAAAATTCTCAAATTATGTGAAGTGATTAAAAAACTCGCCCCAGTTCCTTGCTGATAATCCGCTAAGATTTGTGAAATTTTCCCCGCCGACTCCATATCTAATCCCGAATCCAATTCATCCAACATACAAAACTTCGGCTTCAAAGCCAACATCTGTAAAATTTCGTTCTTTTTCTTTTCTCCTCCCGACATCCCCACCCCACATTCGCGCTCCATAAAAAACATCGGAAGCCCCAACAATTTCTGATTTGCCATCAAACTGTTGCGCGCCTCATCGATCCGCACTTTTTCACCACGTTCCATTAACCCAGTTCGCACAATTTCTGTCGTAGAAACGCCATTTACTTCTGGCGGTGTCTGAAAACTCAAAAACATCCCGAGAAGACTTCGCCCATCAGGACTTAGGTTCTGAATTTTCTTCCCCAAAAACTCAATTTCCCCCTTCAAAATTTCATATCTCGGATCCCCCATAATCACTCCTAAAAGCGTCGATTTTCCAGAACCATTCTTCCCCTTTAGTACCAAAGTTTCCCCAGGCAAAATCTCAAAATTCACCCCCCGAAGCACTACTTGCTGATTTTTTCTAATTGCTACCGTCAAATCTGAAACTCTGAACATTGCACCTCAATCTCTTCTTTATTAAATTATAACATTGTCTCTTGATAGAATGAATTATCTGCGTTATAATTAAATAACAATCCCCTGTAGCTCAATGGTGGAGCAAGAAGCTGTTAACTTCGAGGTTGTCAGTTCGAGCCTGACCGGGGGAGCCAAAATTATTGAATAATCCCAAATTTCGGGATTATTTTTATTCACACTACCACCGGTTAGGCGAGAACGTAGTTCGACCATGCAACGAAGTAAGTATATAAATATGCTACATATATACTCAACCCACATTCTTAACCAGCAAAAATCCCCTCTCTCGAGGGGATTAGTAATTAAAGGAGCGTATTTTTGTGAAGTTACCAAGCAAATTCTATACCGTGTTGTTTTGCCCGAATAAACATAATAATCACAAACACTACCGATACCAATATAAATATATAAGGCCCAAATGCCATAATAATCAACATCAAGGCTGGCATTAACACTAAAAATACCAGAGAACTTGGTATGAGATTTTCTTTTACATTCTCATTTTTAGTATTCTCGATACTCTTCTTGTGCGACAAGTATTCGCCGATTGCACTAATAACAAAAATCACAACAGTAAAATATGCAATCGCCACGAATCCATCAGCTCTCTTTAAATAAAAAAATGAAATCCAAGAAGTTAATACACAAACGATTCCGTGTATATACATTTGACATAGGTCAATATTCTTTCTCTTGAATTCATCATCGGAAGCCAATGAATCGTCGAAAAACTTAGTCGCAAAAGCCATAAATCCTATAGCCGCAATTTGTAATCCGTAGCGATAACCACTTAGGCATAACAACATGAAGATGATAGATCCAAAAATCTTCA
>JABCOY020000002.1 GCA_013333375.2 Candidatus Saccharimonadota bacterium
ATCAGTTATCAAAATACCGAAACTGATCGCGCCGAAACTGATCAAATCCTCATCGATAAGGCACGCGAAATTGCTGGAAAATATAGCGTAGAGGTCGAAAAATTCCTCGTCAACCCGACTGGTAAATTTCTCATCGGTGGTTTTATGGGTGATGCTGGCCTCACCGGCCGTAAAATCGTAGTCGATAGTTATCAATCCTTTGCTCCAGTCGGTGGTGGGGCCTTCTCTGGTAAAGATCCATCCAAGGTCGATCGCTCCGCTGCCTATAAGGCGCGTGAAATTGCCGTGGATTACCTCAAGCGTCATAATTTACATTCTTGTGAAGTGCAACTTTCCTATGCTATTGGTATTGCTGAGCCACTGGCAATCTATATCAAGGGTGATGGCAAAAATATCACGCCAGAGCCAGAATTATATGCTGCCTGTACTCCGAAAAATATCATTAAAGATCTTGGTCTCCTACATAAAAAATACGAAGACACTGCTAAGTTCGGCCATTTCTAAAAACCAAGAAAAGAACTTCGCTTCAGGGGTTCTTTTTTTTCTTAAAAACTAGCATTAATGCATCTCGAATAGTTTTGCTTACTATTCTACTGTGTCCTTAAGTCACATATATCTTGAATAAAACCATAAATGATATAGAATAGAGCTAGAAGCATAAGCACAAAATAAAAAGGAAAGGTAGTATGTCTAAAATCAAAACATTTTTTAAGAGGCCAGCGCAGGCGTGGCAGAGTATTTTTGGTTTCTTACCGATGATTTCGTTTGGCGGTATAACCCTCATTCTCGGCACTTTATCTATCGCTCCGAATTTTATGAATTTCGCCCATGCAGAAGAAAATCCAGCTCTAAAGCCAAGTGATATCAAGCTGGCAATGAGCGTAGATGAAACTTTTCACAAGTTCAATGATGTCTATCTTACTTCAGATGGCGTTGATCAGGAAGATCAAAAACCAGTCGCCTTTAAACCTTCAGTTGAGACGAATAACCCTGCCGGCTATAAAGTTTTCTTCTCAGATGTCGATGAAGATACTAATATGCGTAGTATCGATGCCACTGTTACTGATACTATTCGCTCTGCCACTGCTTCGGATTTTGAAAATGGTGTGCCAAAAAATACTACCGACAACTATTGGTACTGTGGAATTTTACAAATCCCAGACACTATTACTGGAGATGCAGAAAAAACCACTTCCACCAATAATGACTTGTCAATCCCAGTCAGAAGCCACCCACGATTAATTGATGAAGTTAAGTATATAAAAACAAACGATAATAAAAACAATGGTATATTTTGTAAAGTTTCGATTAACAAGCATTTAGCCACATCGACCTATGTTGGCAAAATGATTTTTAGTACCATAGCCAATACTAATAATTTAAAACCTGCCACTCTCAAAGATGGCTACTCGGCCTTTCGTAGAATTCCAAATAACTATGCAGGGAAGAGGGAATTTAAGAGCTTTAAGTATGCCATACCAACTCCAGCAGATTTTTCTACTGAAGTAAAAAATGATGAATCGATTGCTTCGAGTGTAAAACCAGACTATAAGTATAGTGGTATGCCTGGACCAGCTTGTCCTCCTGTCTTAGGTAACGGATTTAGTATGTATAATCTGACCGCCAATAACGCGGAAGACGAAGAGCCAGTATTAATTTGGACCTCAAGCTGTGATGACCGAGGGCTACGTTGGTGGTCTCCATCGGGAACTTTGAAGCTCGGTGAAAATTGTTCTAATTTCTTCTCTACCGCCAATGCTCCACGTTTCGATAATCTTGATCTTTCTGGCGTCGATATCTCAAACTGCAAGAACATGGAATCTATGTTTGAGCGTACTGATGAAGGGTTCAAGGAAATTAATTTTGGATATAACAAATTTTCCCCGGAATTATCTAACACTAGGAATATGTTCAAGGGGAATAGTAAACTAGAAAAAATACATACGACAACTGACCTTGATTTAACTTATGTAGCAAACAGTGAGGGTATGTTTGATGGCCTAAATGAAATATCAGGTTCATATAGAATGGAAAATGGAGAGTGTAGTGGAATGCTATTCTATAGTACTAATACTGACGCCCGTATGGCAAAAACGCACGGTGGATATTTCTTCCGCGATTATCCAGGTAAGGAAATGTGTGAGAAGGTCGACCGTCTTTAACAAAAATCTCAAAGAGAGCCCAGTGCTCTCTTTTTTTCTTCTTGAAATTATGGTAAAATATCCTGAAAGTCTAAAAAACTATTAATTAATAAGGAAATTCATGGCAGAAGCTACACATGATTTATCAAAATTGCGCAATATTGGTATTATTGCACATATTGATGCAGGCAAGACCACGACTTCAGAGGCTATCCTCTACCGTACTGGCTTGAAGCACAAAATCGACCTCGTCAAGGGTGACACCGGTGGTGCTACTACTGACTGGATGGAACAGGAAAAGGAACGTGGTATTACCATTACTTCCGCAGCTGTTACCGCCACTTGGAAAGGTCACAAAATTAACATTATCGATACCCCGGGCCACATCGACTTTACCGCCGAAGTAGAGCGTTCTCTTCGCGTGCTCGATGGTGCTGTCACCGTTTTTGATGGTAAGATGGGTGTCGAAGCTCAATCTGAAACTGTTTGGCGCCAAGCTACCAAATATGGTGTCCCACGTCTCTGTTTTATTAACAAAATTAACCAAATCGGTGGTGACTTCTACAAGTCTCTCGACTCTATCCACAAGCGTCTCTCGAAGAATGCTTTCGCTATTCACCTTCCAATTGGTTTCGAAAAAGATATCTGTGGTGTCGTCGACCTTATTGATATGAAGGCCTACACCTACAAGGAATATGCCGACCACTCTTTGACCGTTGGCGAAATTCCTGCTGATATGCTTGACAAGGCTAAGAAAGCTCGTGCTCTTCTCGTGGAAGAAGCTGTAGCTGCTGATGAAGATTTGATGAACAAGTACTTCGCCGAAGGTGAAGAGGCTATCACCGAAGCTGAACTTAAAGTAGCGCTTCGTAAGCGTGTGCTTGACGGTGACTTCTTCCTCGTTACCGGTGGTGATGGACGTGGTGTGATTGTCGAAAAAGTTCTCGACCTCTGTGTTGACTACCTCCCTTCACCTCTTGATCGTGATCTCGGTCAAACCGTTGGTACCGATCCAAAAACTGGTGATAAGGTTATCCGCAAGGCTTCTGTCACTGAACCTCTCACCGCTCTTGCTTTCAAGATCGCTTCTGACCCATTCGTCGGTAAGCTCGTCTTCGTCCGCGTCTATTCTGGTGTTTTGAAGTCCGGATCTTACATCTTGAACGCTACTACCGGTAACAAGGAACGTGTCGGTCGTCTCGTCCGTATGTTTGCTGATAAGCGTGAAGAAATTTCTGAGGTTGCCGCTGGTGATATCGCCGCTATCGTCGGTCTCAAGGAAACCACCACTGGTACCACTCTTTGTGATCCAGCCCACCCAATTCACCTTGAATCTATCGAATTCCCAGAACCACCTGTTTCTATCGCTGTTGAGCCTAAGACTAAGGCCGACCAAGAAAAAATGGGTCTCGGTCTCGCTAAGCTCGCCGAAGAAGATCCAACCTTCCGTGTTCACACTGATGAAGAAACTGGTCAAACCATTATTTCCGGTATGGGTGAGCTTCACCTCGAAATCATTATCGATCGCTTGAAGCGTGAGCATAATGTGGAAGCTAATACCGGTGCTCCTCAGGTTGCCTACCGTGAAACTATTCGTGGTACTGCCGAAGCTCAAGGTAAGCACATTAAGCAATCCGGTGGTCGTGGTCAATACGGTGACGTTTGGATTAAGTTTGAGCCAAATGAATCTGGTAAGGGCTTCGAATTCATCGATATGATTAAGGGTGGTGTGGTCCCACAAGAATACCGCAAGCCAGTTCAACAAGGTGTTGAAGAAACTCTTAATGGTGGTGTGATTGCTGGTTACCCAGTAGTTGACATTAAGGCTACTCTTTACGATGGTTCTTACCACGATGTCGACTCTTCCGAGCTCGCCTTCAAACTCGCTGGAAGCCTAGCTACCCGTGAAGGTATCAAGAAAGCCAAACCAGTGCTTCTTGAGCCATTTATGAAGCTTGAAGTTACTACCCCTGAAGAGTTCATGGGCGATGTGATCGGCGATATTAACTCTCGTCGTGGTCGCATCGACGCTATGGAAGACATCCAAGGTGGCGCTAAGCTTATTACCGCTTTCGCTCCACATGCTAACCTCTTCGGTTACACTTCCGATCTCCGCTCCATGAGCCAAGGTCGTGCCGCTTCTTCTATGGAGCTCGCGCAATACGAGGAAGTACCACCTAACGTCGCTCAAGAAATCATTGAGAAGCGTAATACTTCTAAGTAATCTCTTAAAAATAACCTCTCCGGAGGTTATTTTTTTATTTAAAGTTTTATTCGTGGTGGCTGAAAACTTGAAAAATTAGTGAAATTTTTAACATCAAAAAGCCCCGCATTTCTGCGAGGCTCTTTTTTGGAGATTAATTTCGTCTGACGACAACATTTGCATCGATATCCTTAAACAAATCATCGCGATTAAGATTAGATTCATGCCCAACCAGAGCATTAGTGCGCTCCACTACTCGCTTGATCAAATCCACCGAATCTTCACGTACATAATACAATGCACGATATTGATCCTTAGACGGGTCATAGTTAGGATTATTCTCGATAAAACGCTTCAACTGCATCTCTGCATAGAAGGTAGAAAGTTCTGGCGAAAGCAGTAATACATTACCGTCATTGGAAAAATACGATCCGCCCTGATGATCGATATCCGTAAGTTTCATCTTATGCATCACGTGATAGAAATCTTCCGGTCTTGCATCGGTTCTGCCGTAGCCAGAATTCGGGAAAAGTCGGTCATCTTTCACATAATAGACTTCAATACCATTTACACCAATACCATAAAACACTCCGCTAATATGTCGGCGTGAATCAATACGGTAGGGTACCAGACGTTTTTCGAAATCTGCCATGTTGCCAAGATCGTTTATCTGCTTACCCTCCGCTCCATAATTTGCATCAAAACGAATCATTAATTTCGGATTCGCTTCGCAAATAAAGGTATAGACGTCAAGTGCCGGGAAGCTATCGGCTAATCTGAGATTGAAACCGTTATCTCTCATATAGCCAACTAGGTCGAACTCGCCAAATCTCGTGTAAGTCTTTGGGTTATTCTTCTGGTGGGTCGGGAGCGGCTCAGAGGCTTCTTGTTTGATGCGCCTCAGCATATACTCCGCCGTAAAAGAAATGGTATCTGGCTCATCCGGCTCAATCGGCTCCATGGGGTCGAGCTTCGTGGTATGAAATTCATCCACTAGATTCTGCACCAGGAACTGCGTATAGTTAATTCCGTCAGCTCCGGTAAAGTTTGGTGTGCGTCCGTTCAGATATGGGTCCAGGAATCCCGCATCGGTACCGTCCTTGATATAGGTCGGAATATTCCGATAGTGGTAATAGCTATTCTCTCCGGCATCCGTATTTACCTCGAGTACAGAATTTCCTCTGATACTCTGAGTTAAATGCTTCGGAAAGAGAATTACATTACTTGGCACCATAAAATCTGAGATGTAACTGCCAGATTGCGACACAAGCCGATCTCTCAGGTCTTCCACTTCTCTGATATTGAATTCAGAAACCATTTGGAATGTGCCTGGGCGTGACCTACCTGGGTCGGGATCCTTTAACGGTGCTAATCCATAATC
>JABCOY020000003.1 GCA_013333375.2 Candidatus Saccharimonadota bacterium
GGTTCAGAACGTCGTGAGACAGTTCGGTTTATATCCGGCATGATCGTTAGGAATTTTGAGGAGATCTACCCTTAGTACGAGAGGACCGGGGCGGACGAACCTCTAGTGTATCGGTTGTGACCACCTGTTGCATTGCCGAGTAGCTATGTTCGGAAGAGATAAGCGCTGAAAGCATATTAAGCGCGAAGCCCACTCCAAGATTAGAATTCCCTATGAGCTCCCAGAGAGAAGATCTGGTTGATAGGTGCAAGATGGAAGTATCGTAAGATATGGAGTCGAAGCATACTAATAGAGCCATCGCCTTTTTATGTTCAAACTATTTATCTTGTCTAGACGAGATGGATAGTTTGATAGACTTAGCTAGTAATCGGTGCTTGATGCACCGCAAGTCACATTTAATTTTTACACCTCATGGACATCAATATTCGCATTAAATTGCGCCATTGGTGCCCATAGCGCTGGGGAAATACCTGTTTACATTCCGAACACAGAAGTCAAGCCCAGTAGCGGCGATAATACTGCAACAGCGGGAAGATAGCAAGGTGCCAAATTATATAGAATAGCCACCCAAACGGGTGGCTTTCTGTTTTTTATAAGAATGTCGTTCTACCCTTTATCTTACTATTTAAGAATGAGAGAACGCCGCATACCCCGTTCCGGAAACGCTCTAGGCCGCTCGGCCAAGCTTATGTTCCGTCAGAGGTAAGCGGCATTCTCTCTTTTAATAACATTCAGATGAAAGGCAAGACGACATTCTTTTTTTAGAAAATCAGACAAAAGACAAGACGACGTTCTTTTTAACATCAAAAATCCATCCTGTTTATGTTAAAATAAATGTATATGCAAGGCCAAAAATCACTAATTACTACACCCCATGGTAGGTGTTGGCTTACTGGAGTATTAAAGCTTCTTTTTGTATTTTTTGGTTTAATTTTCACTTTTAATTTTATTCTTACCAATGAAGTTTTGGCTTTGTATACGCCGACACTTTCCGCTTCGGTGGACCAAGCGAATCTGCAAGTGAATGGGAATCAAGTGATAAATTCACAGGATCAAACTAAGGAATTACAGCTTAGACTCAATGTTGATACTAATAATAAAACAGGCTATACTACCACTATTAGTTCAAGTTCTGAAAATACCTCACTGGTAAATTCTAGTCCTACTAGCACTAGTCAGATTTCATCGATAAGTTCAAATTTAAATCTTTCAGATTTTGCTACAAATACTTGGGGGTATAAATTAGGTAATGCAGCTAGTTATCGGCCTATTCCTACACTTTCCGCTCCAGCAAGTGTGATTCAAACTACTGCCAAAACTAATGGTACAGATTCAAATACCATAAATATTGGTATGAAATTAAATCAGAATTTAGAATCTGGGTCTTATGCCAATACTTTAGTATTTTCTTTTATCACTAATCCGTATATACCTAAAGCTATATTAATAAGAGGTTTTGATTTTCAGACCAGCATCGCTCGTTTTGATCCAAATCCTAGTCACGTTGACGGGCATCCAGAGGTTCCTACTTTTCCAAACATTGTACATATTAAACGGGAGCGAAATACTGCTAATATTCCCACTAATGCTATCAATCTTGAAGCAAACGATTCAGAAGCCGAAATCAAAGTCTGGTATGATTTGCTTTCCAAAACCGTTTTCTGGTATTCGGTAAGTGAAAAAGTTTATCTTAACCCAGACAGTTACAATATGTTTGCTTATTTTCCAGGTATGACAGATATTGATTTATCTAGTTTTGATACGAGTGAGGTCGAAGACATGAGTTTTATGTTCAATTTTAATCTTGCCTTAGAAAAACTGGACGTTTCCCATTTTGACACCAGACGCGTCAAAAGTATGTATGCTATGTTCGATAACCTTACCTCGCTTAAGGAGCTTGATGTTACTAATTTTGATACAAGTAACGTCGAAACTATGCAATATATGTTTTATAACCTTAATAAGGTAAAAAAGCTTGACCTGTCACACTTTAATACAGAAAACGTCAAAAGTATGGAAGGTATGTTTGCCCATATGGTTAGTCTTGAGTCTTTAGATCTTAGTCATTTTGATACGAGCAACGTTGCAACCATGCGCGACATGTTCGCTTATATGACCAGTCTTAGGTCTTTAAATCTCAGCGGTTTTAATACGAGTAATGTTACAATCATGCAGGATATGTTTGCTGCTACTTCAGCTCTTCAGACATTAGATCTATCAAGCTTTGATACTAGAAAAGTCACCAATATGCAATCTATGTTTTTTAATATGTCATCACTGAAGAATCTCATTGTGACTAGTTTTAATACGGAAAACGTGAAAAATATGAATGCTATGTTTGCTCACACCGATAGTTTAGAAGAGTTGGATCTAAGTAGCTTTAAGACACCAAAAGTTAAAACCTTCCGGGCAATGTTCTACACAGATCGACCTGAGGCGAATATCACGAGGCGCATTTATGCTTCAGCAGATTTTGATATTAGAGCAGCCTTAGCCTATAATACGACCGACTCACAAGCCAACATCGATATCTTTTGGCAAATGAAAAATCTGGTAGGCGGTAATGGCACTAGTAGTAATGGTAATACTACTCCAGGAATTTACCTCCTAAAAATTGATCGTCCAGGTGTGCCAGGTCTCTTCACTAGAAAACCATAAAAATCTTCGCGTTTATGCTAATATAAATATGTATGTTAGGTCAAATAATGCAATCACGAAAACCTCACGGTGTGCGGTTTAATAGAGGATTAAAACTTTTCGGATTATTTCTGACCTCAATCGCTTTCTTTAATTTAGTTTTTAGTGATAAAACGTCTGCCCTATATATACCAACATTATCCGCTTCAGTAGATAATGCTGACGCTTCAGTCAATGGAAATCAAGTAATTAATAGCACGAATAAAACCACCGAAATTCCCTTAAATCTTACAGTAAGTACAAATAATAAGACTGGCTATACGGCGACCCTAAGCTCAGAGACTGATGAAACAGCACTAGTGAATGACGATTCTACGAATGGAGCAAAAATCAATTCGATCTCAGCAGCTAGTGCCCTCTCTAATTTTTCTGATAATACCTGGGGTGTGAAGATCGGAAGTAGTACTAATTTTTCACCAATCCCAAAATCCACCTCCCCGATGAATATCATGCAGACCGATGGGAAAACTTACGATAGCGAAACTAATGGTATAAAGATTGGCCTGAAATTAGGCGATAATCTTGAAAGTGGCAGCTATACAAATAAGTTGGTATTTTCAATTTTAACCAATAATTATGACCGTATTGCCCTCATGACGAGAGGAACGAGTTTTAATGCAAAATTAAAATCCATCGAAACCGTCACTAATAAAATCGAGCGTTTTAAAAAGAGCACTGTGGCGCCAGCTACTTCCATGAGTGCAGTAAATGTTGAAGATGAGACCTCCGATTATGAGATAAAACTCTGGTTAGATCCGACAGATAAAACCGCTTATTATTATGCTGAACCGGAAAAGGTTTATTTAAATACAGATAGTGGTAGGATGTTCAATTCAATATATTATGAACAAGAAATTAAAAATATCTTAGAGATAGACCTCTCCAACTTTGATACCTCTAAGGTGACGAATATGAGCTCTATGTTTGGTTCCATGTCTAAGCTCACCACCCTTAATCTCTCTAGCTTCAACACTTCCAAGGTGGCGGATATGAGTAATATGTTTTATGGCATGTCTAAACTTACCAATCTTAATCTCTCCAACTTTGATACCTCCAAAGTGACTGATATGAGTGGTATGTTTTCTATCATGCCTAGCCTCACTACTCTTGATATTTCCAGCTTCGATACCTCTAAAGTGACGAATATGGGATTTATGTTTTCTGACATGTATAATCTCACTACTCTTGATATCTCCATCTTCGATACCTCTAAAGTGACGTATATGAGATATATGTTTAATAATATGTCTAAGCTCACCACTCTTAATCTTTCTCACTTTGATACCTCTAAAGTTACGAATATGGGCTATATGTTTTCTGGTATGTCTAATCTTACCAATCTTGATCTATCAAGTTTTGATACTTCTATGGTGACGAATATGTATGCTATGTTTTCTGACATGTCCAACCTCACTGCTCTTAATCTCTCCAATTTCGATACTTCTAAAGTGACGACTATGTACGCTATGTTTCGGAATATGCCTAATCTCACCACTCTTGATCTCTCCAACTTCGATACCTCCCAGGTTACGGATATGAAATATATGTTTTATCTTCCATATAAAGATAAACTTAATGATAAACTAGAAAAAATTTATGTAAATAATGATTTTAATACCGCTAGCCTTACGGACTTTTCGGAAATGTTTAAAAATCGCAATAAACTACGAGGAGGAAATGGCTCGTTCTTGGTTAACCCGGGTACTGCGGATAAATCCTGGCTCCGTATCGACGATCCAACCAACGGTCGCCCAGGTTACTTCACTAGAAAACCATAAAAAAGTTCTAAACCTTTTTATTACTTATTGGGAGAAATACTACATACTTTTTTTGAATTTAAAAAAAGAATGTCATCTTGCCTTTTGAGAACAATAGCTTTAGCAAGCGCCCTTGAGTGGTCCGATAAAAGGCATGCGACATTCTTCGCCTTGAGCGTCTCCGGAACGAGCCATGCGGCGTTCTCTTCTTGCTAGTTTTGTAGTAACTTGGCTAGCTTTGCGCGAAGTCCAGTGTCTTCCTCTTCGCTATTTAAAGTATCCACCGTGACGCGTAATAATCCAAAAGCCGTAATAAAAGAATAATCCAAGTCAATCTCCGTGGCATTCTGAATATCAGGGATGTCCACATCGTCCAGCAGGTGAATTACTGGGCGCCTAGCGAAAGGCAAATCTTCGTACCAATCTGAAGTCGCGAGCGCTTCCTGCAAAGTTGAAAGTCCGGCTCCACCACCACAGAGCAAAATCTTATTTGGTAAAGCTTCAAGCAGAGAAAAATCAGATAGAGCTAATCCTACGCCAGAAACCCAAACCTCGGTATTATCCGCGATGGCTTTTTTTACCTTCTTCATACGGTCCGGCACGTTCAAAATATTTTGCACTTCATTCATGCGCTCCGCATCAGAAACCGTCAAGGTTTTCAATGCGTGTAAATCATTGGATAGCAATCCACTATATTGAATTTTTACTAATTCTGCCGTGTCAAAATCTAGCCCCACCTTATTAGCTACCTGATGAGTGAAGCTTCGTCCGCCAATGCCAAACATCTTGGTCCCTTCCACCCCACCATTATCCACTACGGCAATGTCTGTCGTACCACCACCAATATCCATCACAATCGCAGACAAATTAGAATCGAGATTATTACCAAGGCAAGCACGACAAACCGCAAACGGCTCCACCGCTACGGCGACAAGATCAAGATTTAATTCGGCGCAAACTTTTTCAATTGCCGAAATGTGTACTAAAGGTGCAAACGCGGTATAGAATTGCAAAACCAATTCCGAGCCCTTAAAACCAATCGGGTTACTAACCTTGTATCCGTCAATCGAAAGGGAAACAATCGCCGAATTAATCAGGCGCACTTCCACATCTGGATTATCAGTCTCTAGTGCCACTTCTTCGCGCGCTTGTTCTTCAGCCTTATCTTGTACCCGCTTGATAATCAATTGCATTTCTTGATCGGAAATTGGTTTGTTGCCGTCTTTTCGGCGGTAGCGCACGGTCTTCGTATTGCCCTTAATTAGTTCACCCGCAATACCCACTGAACAGGTTTTGGCTACCACCCCGGCCATGTTTTCTGCACGCGACAAAGCTCTTTCGCAGGCAGTAATCACTGCTGGAATATCCGCAATCGCACCTGCATACATGTTGCCCATCGCCTGATGCTCTTTACCTACACCACGAATAATCAGGTTATCGCCTTCTTGACGCTCAGCGATAACCGCCTTGATATATTCGGTACCAATATCTAGCGCGAGAAGCGTTTCCGGCATTTCATTCTCATTCTTCAGGCCATGTGGAATATTCATAAAAATCTCGTTTACTTTTCCTAATTATAACACATTAAGCATAATTACTATTTCGCGCCAAAAAAGTTTGTGCTAAAATTAAATTACTATGCCAATCATCACAAATCTCTTTCCAGATATTTTTCTGGTGTCATCTAAAAATTCAATGCAAAAAATCTGCGCCGGGATATTTTGTGGTCTATTAGCTAATTTCTTTATTATAAATCCAAACACCTTTGCCTTTACGCCAAGGCTTAGCGTTTCAATCGACCAAACCCAAATTTCTAATATCGACGGTACCGATATTATCTTCGGCTCGAATCCAGGTCGTAGCTCCAGTGTGCCATTTTCGATTAACGTCAATACCAATAACCGTACGGGTTATAAAGTCTTCATTTCTGCCAAGGATGAAAACACTGCGCTAAAATCTGGCGGACTCAATATTAATTCGATTGGCCAATCTGAATCACTAAACAATTTTCAAGAAAATCAGTGGGGAATTTCCGCTCTTGGTACCACCGGTAGTTTTTTGCCAGTTTCGCCAGCTTCCAATCCGTATAAGATAAAAGAATCTGATACTCACGCAAAGAGGGGAGAGAATATTGATCTCTCTGTGGGATTGAAGCTATCGAGTACACTTCGTCCAGGGGTCTACCAAAATCAACTAGTCGTCTCCGTAATTACTAATCCACTCGACAACATTACTCGTCTCGCTCCAGGACCAGATATCCAGGCTGCCATGAGTGAATTGACTAATGGTCATCTCGAAGAAGTTACGTCGGTTAAATGGCAAGGTCCTGCCTCTCTTCCGGCCCTCACTCCGGCCAAGCCAACCTATGAAGATTTTGGTTATAAAAATGTCACCCTCGACGACACCTATGACCCAATTTATCTCTATTATGACCAGGCCACTAAGTCCATGATTTTTCAGTCCACCCCGGCTGTAATCGATGTCTATCTTAATAAAGATAGCTCCGAAATGTTTAATAATCTATCGAAAATGACCTCGATTGATTTATCTCATTTTGACTCTCGAGAAGTGGAAACTCTTGCTGATTTCTTAATGAATGCTGAAAGACTTGCCTCTGTTGATGTTTCGCATTTTGATGTGCGCAAAGTTAAGGATTTTCAGGGGATGTTCTATAGTAATTCATCACTCACTTCTCTAGACTTAACTAGTTTTCATACCGATTCCGCTACTAATTTCTATCAAATGTTCTTCTTGTGTAGCCAAGTTTCTGATCTGAAAATTCCAAATTTCAAAACCGGTAAAGTTACTCGCTTTGAGTCAATGTTTGGTTCGATGGATGCTCTGGAATCACTTGATCTCACGCATTTCGATGTGAGCAGTGGCGAAAATTTTGATTTTATGTTTGCCGGTAACGCTGCAATGACTAATCTAAATATTAGTAACTGGTATACGCCGAAGGCTAAAGACATGAATAGCATGTTCTATATGATGTATGCACTTCCTCATCTTGATATTTCACATTTTGACACTTCGAATGTCACGAATATGGATAGCATGTTTTATGAAATGAATGCCCTTGAAGAGCTTAATGTAAGCCATTTCCGTACTAGTAATGTGACGAAGATGGGTTCAATGTTCTATAACGTTAGTAATGTACGTGACCTCGATGTTTCGAATTTTGACACCAGTAATGTAGAAGATATGCAGGCGATGTTCTATGGTATGGAATCTGTCGAGCATCTCAATTTGTCAAATTTTGATACTAGAAAAGTCAAGAATATGACCCGTATGTTCCGCAGTATTAATGCTATTTCTGAGCTTGATCTCTCTAACTTCGATACCAGAAACGTTACCTTGATGCGATCAATGTTTAATGATAATAAAAAGCTTTCGAAAATTATTTTCAGTAAGAAATTTGATACCTCAAATGTAGTGGACATGCAATATATGTTCGGTAGTATGTGCGCTTACAAAGAACTTGATCTCACCACCGCCAACTTTAAGACTTCTAAGGTCGGACACTTCGATTTTATGTTTGAAAACACTCGCTGTACAACGCCAGCACTAGAAAAAATTTACGTCGAAGAGGATTTTGACATTACCGCCACGACAGATCCTTCTGTGGCCTTTAATCCGGCTTATAATAAATATATTTTCACCAATCAAACCTTGCTACGTGGTGGAAATGGTGGCTACTGGACCAACCCAGCCGATGCTAACCTCGATGGTTTGCGCATCGATCAGCCAGGACACAAGGGTTACTTTACTTTGAAGACTCCATAACTACTTAAAAGCTAATTAAAACTCAAAAAACTTATGTTAAAATGGATAAAGTTTATGTTTAGAAAAGTCATTGAAAGATCTAAAACTCAAATTATCCGCACCACACTCTTAACTTTTCTTGTGGCGCTGACTTTTAATGCTTTCTTTTTCGTGAAAAATACAGAAGCCTTGCGCGTACCTGCCCTCGCGGTTTCTATCAATTCAACTCCACGAATTAATGGCACTGCGATTATTAATTCTGCTACTCAAACAGCGACATATTTAGTGGGTGTTACAGTGTACTCTGATAATCTTACTGGTTATCAAGCGACTATAAGTACAGAAGATAATGAAACTGCTATGACTAGTGTTACTAATACCGATCGTATCGAATCTATTAACCAGAATACATCACTAGCAAATTTTCCGACCAATACCTGGGGTATTAGATTGGAGGATTATGGTGATTTTGTTCCTATCCCTCCAGCTTCCGCACCAATGACACTTGCTCTGTTGGGCTCCAAATCAGTAACTAATAGGGATATATATCAGGTGAACGTAGGGGTGAAGTTAGCTTCTAATATTTCTAGTGGTCAATACACCAATAGTTTTGTGGTTTCCGTAGTTACGCATGATTATCCACCTAGAGCATTAGCTCCCCCAAGTCTCTATTGGCGTAATGCTATGAAAGACGCCGCTGGTGGGTTTGATAAAATTAAACATTTTGCTCGTAGCGTGACGCCACCAACCGCCGGCGATAATCCAGTACATCTTGAGGATGATGGTACTTCGGATACCGAAATACTCGGTTGGTTTGACCCAGCTGTTGAAACTTTTTATTATTATAGCCTTGCCGATAAAGTAGAACTGAATGGTGATAGCTCTTATATGTTCCTCGACTTTATTAATCTAGCTGATATTGACCTCTCTGGATTTGACACTCGTTCGGTTATCAATATGCAGGGTATGTTTAGGAATACTGGCCTCACTAGCTTAGATCTTTCTAGTTTTGATACTGAAAACGTCACCGATATGGCTGGTATGTTCTATGATGTAAAAAATCTCACAAACCTCGATCTCACTCCGCTAAATACTAGTAAAGTTACGGACATGCATTATATGTTTACCAATATGAGTAGCCTCACTTCATTAAATCTCTCACGCATCAATACTTCTAAAGTTACCAATATGACCGGTATGTTCTGGGGCGTGAAAAACTTACCAACTCTCGATCTTTCCAAGTTTGACACCAGAAATGTGACAGATATGTCGCAAATGTTCCTTTATGCCGAAAAAATTACCAATCTCGATCTATCTTCCCTTGACACTTCCAAAGTTACTATTATGTCTGATATGTTTAACTCCATGAAGTCACTCACTAGTATTAAATTTAGCAAGAAATTTAATACTGGTCAGGTGCAAAATATGCAAGGCATGTTTGCTAATCTGATGAATATCCAAGAGATTGATCTTTCGCAGGCCAACTTCGACACCTCGAATGTGACAAATTTCTATGGTATGTTTGCTTATTATTTGCACACGACCGCCCCATCCAAACTCCAGCGCATCTATGTCGAAGCTGGTAAGGACTTTAATACATCGAAGGCTGCTCCGACCAACTATGCCCAGAATATTAATTCACAAATCTTTAACGATCAATTATTGCTTCGCGGTGGTAATGGTTCTTATACGCCAAATCCAGCCTATGCCGACCTTTCTTGGCTCCGTATCGACCGTGGTGCTGCCCAGCCAGGTTATTTTACCGCTAAGTAATTTGACAATCTCATTTTCTTCGCTATAATAGAAACATATACTTTTAATATCCGGCCGCAAGGTCGGATATTTTAGACTAAAAGAAAGGAAAATATGGAAGGCTTAGACCTTAAACAGATGTCTCAGATGGTGAAAGTTATCGCCGAAGAGAAGAATCTCCCAGAAGAAACTGTTTTGAATATTATTGAAACTGCCATCGCCGCCGCTTGGCGTAAAGAAGAAGGTGAAAAGGACATGAATGTTCGCGCCGTACTCAACCGTGAAACTGGTGGCGCTACTGTTTTTATCGCTAAGGAAGTGATTGAAGATGGCTTGGCTTACAATCCAGCTACCGAAATCCCAGAAGGTGAAGCTGAAGGTAAGGCTATCGGTGAAACTTTTGAAGAATCTCACCCAGTTACTAAGTTTGGTCGCGTCGCCTCCATGACCGCCAAGCAGGTAATTATGCAGCGCCTTCGCGAAGCTGAACACGAAGCTATCCTTTCCATCTTTGAAGATAAAATCGGTAGCATCATGACTGGTATGGTGGCTCGCGTCGAGCGTAATATCGTGCGTATCGATTTTGGCCGTACCACTGGTATTATGCTTAAGTCTGACCAAATCGACGGCGAGTATTACCAAGTTGGTTCCCGTATCAAGGTTTTGATCAAGACCATCGAGCGCAACGAGCGTGGTGCTCAACTTCTTGTTAGCCGTAGCTCTGCCGACTTCATTAAGCAGCTCTTCATGCAGGAGGTCCCTGAAATCGAAACTGGTGTCGTTGAAATTCGTGCTATCGCCCGTGAGGCTGGTCGCCGTACCAAGATTGCTGTCACCAGCACCGTTCCAGGTGTCGATCCAGTCGGTACCTTCGTTGGTGGTCGTGGCGTCCGTGTTCAGGCCGTAATGAATGAAATTGGCGATCGTGAAAAAATTGACATTATCAACTGGAGCGAAAATCTTTCTGAATTCATCCGTGAGGCTCTGAGTCCGGCTGAAATTACTCGTGTCGAAATCGAAGATAAGCGCGCCAAGGTTTATGTCACCGAAGATCAGCAATCTGTCGCCATTGGTCGCCAAGGTCAAAACGTCCGTCTCGCTTCTATGCTCACTGGTATCGAACTCGATATTGAGCTCGCTGAAGCACCAAAGAAGAAAAAACGTGCTAATGTGGAAGATTCCTTGCTTTCTGCCTTACAGGAGAATGAATCGGAAGCGGAAACCGTGGCCACTGAAGAAGCTACTGAAGCTGCTAAAGCTGAAACTAATGCAGAGTCTGAAGAATCTACTGACGCTGAATAGAACAGTAAAGAGCATAACAAAAAAAGACCCCGTTCGGGGTCTTTTTTAGCGAACTTCTACGCGGACGCGTGGTAATGAGCGACCAGAGAAGTGGGTTTTCTTGGTTTTCACAAAAGTGACAACACCATCTTTTGCAGCATGAATGGTGAAATTGCGGGACATGTAAGTACCTTCACCAGCAATTTTGGTGCTTCCGGTTTGGCGAACTAAAACTTCACCGTTGCGGACTTTTTGGCCACCAAAACGCTTCACGCCAAGACGTTGACCAGCATTGTTGTGGATATTTTTCGCGGTACCACCGGCTTTAACATGTGACATTTTTTGCCTTACTCTTTCTTAATACTATTATTTCTCGAGCCACAATCTGCCCTTCACGATAATAAATCATGTCAGACTGACTCAAGCCTTGAAACTTTGCTAAATTATAACCCATATCTGTAATTTCGTCAATAATTGAAAGCCTTGAGTAGGAACCATCTTCGCGTAGCCAGGCAGGCACCGCAATTACTACAGGGGTATCATCTTCAATCTGCTTCGCGAGGTTCTTTAAAAAGCCCAAAATAATCCGCTTGCAGTTCTGCTTTTCATCTTTTAATTTTATCTCGACCGGCGGTTTCGACATCGGCGAGCCCAAGAAACATTCACAAGCCACTAGACCAATTTCTGAGGCCTTTGGCCAGACAAAATCCGTCGCATCACCAGTGTAGATGGAATTTAGGAATTGATTTTTTTGTTCCACTAACTCAGGTTTGACATTAAAGAAGCGCGCCTTTTTCTCGAGCAGCCAGTCTAGATTCTTCTTAGTATATTCCATCATTCGCGGATTTAAATCGCTACCCATCACTGGTTGACCTAAAATCAAGGCTTCCTGCAAGACCACGCCGGTGCCACAGAACGGATCGAGCACTTTTTTCGATTCATCAATCTCACCACCCAGATTAATCAAGATTTGTGCTAGTTTCGGTGGGAGCATCCCAACCTTAGCGTCCCTCGCTGGGCGCATCTGGTCGCGTTCACGATATTTATCGATATTTTGTACACCCAGGCTCAGATAGGTTTCCGAACCCACCAAAATCACTTCTTCGGCACCCGGTTTCTCGCCTAAATTATTATGAAAGGCTGTAGCCGAAGAAATTTCAGGTCCTCTAGATTCCACCACGCGCACATTACGTCCGAGTTTTTTTAATAAACTCTTCAGTTCCATCGCCTTGCGACGTACTTGATTTTCTACCTCTGATTTTTTGTTCTTATGATTTAAGTTCAGTGCATAACTCGAAACTCCGATGGTGATTTTTCCCTCAGGTTTTTTTGAATTAATCGCCTCGGCAAGTTCCCGGAAATTACCCTCGAAAATTTGCGCCAATTTAATTGAGCCACCCAGCCTATCAATCGAGACGGCCTTATTGGTTTCAAAAACCGCAAGTTCTGGTCCGATAAGTTTGGCGTTTTGGTCGTAAATCGCTTGGATTTCCGCCAAAGATATTTTCGGAAGTCGTCCCAGCACTGCAATGTATTTCATAATCTTATTTTATCATGTATAATGAAAAAGCTATGTTTAAAAAGATTCTCAGTATTGTCACGTTATTATTAGTCGGTGTTGTCGTATATGGCGCTCGTAATGAAATTGTTTCGGCCTTCCAATGTATTTTTGGTGGCCAATGTATGGATGGTTCGCACTTCTCCATTAATTTCTGGATTGTTTTGCTTCTAGTTCCAGAACAACTCTTCATGTATTACAGTGCTGGTAAAATTTTCTTCTCCTACATGGCGGGGAAGGCTAAATCTCAGAAAAATATCACCAGGATTTCCGCTGGTAAATCTACTAAATCTGAAAAAGCTAAATCTGAAAAAACCAATACTGATACCGATGCTGACGTAAAAGCTTTCGAAAAGCTCACCACTTGGCAGCTTGCGCGTATTTCTTTCGAATTAAACTTCGTGAATCACGCCATTCCTTCTGGCGGTGTCTCTGGTCTCGGCTACATTACTTGGCGCTTAAAGAATTTTGGCGCGACCGCTGGCCAGGTTAGCTTCATGTATCTCTTGCGCTACGTGATTACTATTCTCGCTAACCAAACTCAAACTATCTTGGCGATTATTTTCTTATTAGTGACAAATAGTGTGCCAAATACCGCACTTTGGATGGTCGGGGCTGTGGCTGCCATGAGTGTCGGAGTGATTCTTGGTATTGTTTTGATGATTGTGATTGTCTCGAATCGTAAGTTAATCGATTTTGCTGCCAAAAAGCTAGCTGCCTTAATTAATGGCACCGTTCGCATCTTTACTTTTGGCAAGAAAAAACAAATTATCGAAACCAAGAAAGTTCAAAAATACTTCTTAGATCTTCATGAAGACTTCCTTACCGCGAAGCGTGATAAGAAAATCTTGGTCGGTCCAGTGCTTTGGGGTTTCCTCTATAACTTCCTCGAAATTGCCACCTATGAAATCGTGGCGATTGCTATCGGTCACCCAGAAATCTTCCCACAAATCATGGTCGCAGAAGCTCTCGGTTCGGTCGTCGGTGCGGTTCTTCCTACCCCTGGTGGTGTCGGTGGTTATGAAGGCTCGATGGTTGCCGTGATGACCGTACTTGGTAGCGATCTCGCGGTTGCCAGCACCACAGTCCTTGTCACTCGTATGATTGTCTTGCTTAATACTATCGTTTCTGGCTATGGCTTCTATCAAAATGCCATCTCCAAGATTGGTAAAGAAGAGAAGCAAAAAATCTTCGAAGGGGAATCTGCGGAGTAATGGCCGAATCGCCAAAATATTCCGTCTCTGATTTTATTGCTGTCGCCAACCACGCCTTAGATTATACTTTTCCGGATTGTGTAGTCTATGGCGAGGTGGCGAATTTTAATGTCAGTCAAAATCGTTGGATTTTCTTCGATCTCAAAGATCAAGAATCCGTAATCAGTTGTTTTATGGTCGCCTCGAGTCTCCGCACCCATATCGAGAACGGCATGAAAATTGCCGTCCAGGCCACCCCGAAGATTTTTAATCGCTCTGGTCGTTTTACTCTCATTATTAAGCAATATGCTTTGATCGGCGAGGGCAATATCAAAAAAGCCTACGAGCTTCTCAAAGCCAAACTTACCAAAGAAGGTCTCTTTGATCCTGCTAGAAAACGAGGCATCCCAACTAATCTCGAACGTATCGGGGTGATTTCTTCTACCCAAGCGGCTGGTTATGCGGATTTTATTAAAATTATTAATGCTCGCTGGGGTGGTCTAGAAATTCGTGTAGCCAATACTAAGGTCCAGGGTCTCGGCGCGGCCGATCAGGTGATTCGTGCTCTCGAATTTTTTAATCAAGAAAATAAAGTGCAGATTATCGCGATTATTCGTGGTGGTGGCTCGAAAGAAGACCTCGCTTGTTTTGATGATGAAAAACTGGTTCGCGCCATTGCGGCAAGTAAAATTCCTGTGATTACCGGGATCGGTCACGAAATTGACACTTCGCTAGCGGATCTCGCGGCCGATATTGTGGCTTCTACGCCCAGTAATACCGCCGAAATGTTATCAAAAGATAAGAAACTCGAAATTGCCAATCTCTATCGTCTGCTCTCTCGAGCTAAGTTTCAAATCGAACGTAGCTTCGATACGCCAAGACTTGAAAATAAGCGCAACCTTCTTCGTGTTAAACAGCAGATTTTAAATCAAATTCTTCGGGAATTAAATCAGTTAAGATCCACCCAAAAAGTCATTGAAAACCTCAATCCCGAAACCATTCTGAAAAAAGGCTACGCCATTCTTAAGGGTGAATTAAAGGTTGATTCCGAAATTTCGCTAGAAACCCTTGATGCTGAAATCTCCGCCCGTGTTACAAAAATTAAATCTAAAGAAAGGAAAGCTCATGACTAAAAAATCCGTTGGCGCTAAGATAGAACAACTTAATCAAAATCTCGAATGGTTTTATGACGATGATTTTAAGCTCGAAGATGCTGCCAAAAAATACCAAGAGGCCGCTGAGTTGGCTAAGGATATCGAGGAAGAGCTCGAAACTTTGAAAAATCAAATTGAGGTTATTTCGAAAGATTTTAGCATTGAATAAAACACTAAAAACAATCACTAAAATCCTTAAGCTAACTTGTAAAAAACCTAATTCCTAGTAAAATATAGTTATGGATAATTCAAACAACAATCCTTTTCTTGCATCGAATCAAGTAAATAATTCTGGTCAAACCCCAGCTAATTTCGGTGCTACCAACCCTTCAAGCAATAACCCATTTGCACAAAATAACCCTGTTTCTCCTGCAAATAATTCCGCTCAGGCAAATCCAACGAATTCAGCAAACCCAGTAAGCTCTACGGCTTCAACTAATTCAGCCAATCCAGCCAATCCAGTAAACCCTACCACTTCCGCGAATTCCGGTGACATTTATCAAAATCTTTATCAGAGTCCATTCACTCCTGGTATGCCAGCCGCGAATCCTTTGAACAAAAATTATGCTGACATGACTGGCGAAGAACGCAAAGAAGCTAGTCGCATCGCCAAGGCCAAAAACCGCATTGATCTTATGAAAACCGTTGGACTCATCGTGGTTTCTCTACTTGCGGTGCTCTTTATTGGTCTCTTTATTTGGATGTGGGTGAAGTGGAATGACGCCAGTACTAATGTGAAGGGTAAGGTTGATGTCGCTGTGGCGGAAGCTAAAAATGAACTTCAGGCTAAACTTGAATCCGAATTTGAAGAGAAAGAAAAATACCCGTATAAAGTCTTCACTGGTCCGACTGATCTTGGCGAACTCAGCTTTGAATACCCAAAAACTTGGAGTCTTTATGTTCAAAGTAGTGCCAACCGTGGCGGTGATTATGCTGCCTATTTGAATCCAGGCCAGGTCAATGTAGTCCAGGATGATACCGTGATGGCTCTTCGTGTTAGTATCAAGGGTACCCTCTTCGACCAGGCAATTAGTGATTTTGCCGAAAAAGTCCGCTCTGGTGATATGACACTTTCGACTACCGTAGTGAATGGTAATAATGTCAACGTTTACACTGGTAAATTAGATAATGAATACCAGGGAATTATCTGTGTCTTTAAACTTCGTGACAAAACCGTAATGCTTCAAACCGACTCCACCAGTGTCTTCAGTGATGACTTCTATCGCATTCTCAAAACCGTGAAATTTAATAGCTAAATTTATCCGAAAAATCTGCAACCCCCGCACCATTTTGCGGGGGATTGTTCAAGCATTTTGCCTGAAAAA
>JABCOY020000004.1 GCA_013333375.2 Candidatus Saccharimonadota bacterium
ATTCAGAATATAATAATCCGCCATCGCGATTGGCCCACCTTTTTCAATATTTTCCACCTCCGTATAGTCCCGTTCCTGAATTTCTTTCAAAGTAAACGGTCGCTCCTCACGCTTGCCCACTCGAAAATGCCTCAGCGCTTTCGGTACCACAATCGCCACCACCGTCAAAAGCCCCGGATATTTACTCTTAAGTTCTTTATATTCTGTCCAAGAATATAGCCCATCCAGTACAATTCGTTTCTGCCCCGAAGCAATCAAATTATCGATCTCCCCCATCACCTGACGCACCACCCAATCTTTCCCCTCAGTCTCACGAATCATTTCTCGAAATTGTCGTTCACTCGACCCGTCCGCCGTGCGTTGAATCCCTCGTCGCTCCATTTCCTTATAAATCATTCCCCCGAAGTAAACTTTTGGCACACCTTTTTTGGTCAAAAAATCCACTACCACCGATTTACCTGATCCGCTCATCCCCACTACCGCTAAAATTTTCACATCATTTTTTTCGCTCATTTTTGCTCCCAGTTATTAAAAAATTCTACAAATCGCTCTCGCATTTTCGCCTGACTCATATAAATCAACACCGGATTCCCCTCCACATCTGTCAAAGTTCCCAAACTTTCACTCGGCACATAAAAAGTCGTGCGATGCTTCGCCGAAAGTCGCATCAAAATCCGCTCATACCATTTCTCTGTCTGATCATAAATCTCGAAACGCTCGATAAATCTGCGATATTTTTTCTTCGCAAAATCTTTTGGATAAAACACGAATACTTCACCAAATCGCGTCAAATCCGCATCTACTTTCATCAGCACCAAGCACTGAATTTCCGAACTAAACCCAATCAAAAGATTCGTGTAGATCGCCTCCGTCACCGTGCGAGTCGCGAGCTCCTCGTTCGCATCATAAAACTCCCGTGTCTTCGTATTTTCGTCAATATGATAACCCACCACCAACTGAAATTGTTCCGGCAAAAGCACCCGCTCCGCCTCCTCACTACTTTCAAGATTATATTTCTCGAGCCCCGCCATGAAAATCCGCGCCATTTTCAGCTGGTTTTCCGCCACCCACTCTCTATCCACTTCTGGCTGGTTTTTGGCAAAGAAAAATTCAAAAACCCCCCGTCCTTTGTTTGTTTTTACACCTAATTGCACCATTACTTTTATCTTATCACAGGTTAAGACGGAATAAAACTCACATCGACTACGGCTTGCGTGTAAAGTAACCCTCCACCCCGGCACGATCAATCCGTAATCCATCAAAATTCGCATCACCTGGATTAGTCCAATACGACCCCATCGCCCCGCGCAGTAATGGTTGTTTATGAAAAATATCCAAATTCGAAGTCGGATTACTTGCCTTATAGATCTTCGCACTAGTCAAATCAAAATCATTATTCACATAGATTTTTTCTAGCATCCCCACGCCCGAAGTACAACCAAACACCGAGAACATTGCATCAAAATCATTTACTTTCGCCGTATCGAACACCGCTCCCGAAAGGTCCAATTCTCGCATCCTACACAGCGTACTAAACATACCATACATATCCGTCACATTTTTCGTATTAAAACTACTACCGAATTTAATACTCGTCACCGACTCCAAATAACCAAACATTTCACGCATATTTGTCACCTTTTCCGTATTAAACATCGACACATCTAAACTCGTTAAGCTTTTCGAATTATAGAACATATACCCCATATCGGTTACACCTGAAGTATTAAAGGTCGCAGGAAGCTGTAATTGCTTTAACTTATGCATACTCGAAAACATATGATTCATGTTCGTCGCGCTTCGCGTATCAAAATTCGAAATATTAATATTTTCGATATTCACCATGCCATAAAATAGCGAATCCATGTTCGTCACCTTCGAGGTATTGAAGGAACTAATATTCAAACTCGTCAGGCTCGACATTCCATAAAACATCTTATCCATATTCGTCAAACTCTGCGTATCAAAATTCGATAAATCAAGTGAGGTTAGCTTCTCATCACCAAAGAACATATTCCCCATTCCCTTGACTTTCGAAGTATTAAAACTCAAAACATCTAAAGAAATTAAATTCACTAAGCTATGGAACATTGCATTACTGTCGACATTTAAAATAATTTTTTCTGCATCGATGTAATAATATACTGTCTTCGTCACCACATCATACCAAGCCTTAATTTCGTAATCCGAATTAACCTCATCCTCAAGACTTACGGTATTTATGCCAGAGCTCGGGGCTGTCATACTTCGCGAAATATGTTCAATCCTATTTCCACCCGTTTCAAAAGTTTTAATTTTTGTATTAAAACTAATGCCTGTCGTCATTAAGGCGTGCATAGTGTATGGATTCGAAACAAAAGACAGAATTAATTTATTCTGATAATTTCCTGATTCAAGATTATCTGCTAATTTCATGCCAATGCTCAGCTGATTTGATTCATTTCCATTGGTCTTCCCTGCGGTTTGAACAATTTGCGCCGGCGTAGACAAAGCTGGAATCGGTGCAAAATTCATGGATGTACCAAATTTAAAACCCCAAGTATTACTCGGTAAATTATTTAGTGTCGAGTTTGTATTTATGGAATCGATTTTCGCCCCGACCGCAGACCCAGTATTAATTAGTGCAGTATTTTCCGTTTCGGCGCTGAATGTCGCTATGTAACCAGTCCGGTTATTCGTATTTACCGTAAAATTGAACGGAATTTCTGTGGTTTTTTCTATAGAATTTATTACTTGATTTCCGTTCACTTGCAGATTCGCTTGGTCAACAGAAGCCGAAAGCGTCGGAACATATAAAGCAAAAGAATTATTACTAAAAATTAAATTAAAAGAAGAAATTAAAACCAAAAATAGTCCGAGAATCTTTAATTCCCGTTTAAACCACCCCCCCCGTGAAGGTTGGACAAATATGATTTTTGGCCTTGCATATAGTCTTATTTTACCATAAGCATGAAAAAGAATGTCGTCTTGCATTTCACTTGATTGTTTTTTTCAAATAGAGAATGCCGCTTACCTCTGACGGAGTATAAGCTTGGCCAAACGGCCTTGAGTGTCTCCGGAACAGGGTATGCGGCGTTCTCTTCCATGCGACATTCCTCCCTACGGCTTACGCGTAAAGTACCCCTGCACTCCCGGACGATCCACACGGAGCCAAGAAAGATCTGCAGTACTCGGATCCGCCAAGAATGAACCGTTGCCACCCCGGAGCTTTTTACGGCCTCCAAAAATACTACTATATTCAGTAATTTTAGACACATTAAAGTCATTATTTACATATATTCTCTCCAACTTATCCTTATCTATATCAGAACCATAAATCTGGAACATATTAGATACCGACTGAGCACTACTAGTATCAAATGAAGATAAATCCAGCTCCGTCAAGCTATACGTACCAAAGAACATATTATACATATTCGTTATTTTACTAGTATCAAATGAAGTAACATTGAGACTTTTTATTTCATTCATTCCACTGAACATAGCTATCATACCACTACCGGTAACTTTTGTTGTATTAAAATGCGAGAGATCTAAACTGGTTAACTTATTTACATAATAAAACATTTCCCGCATATTGGTTACATTGTTAGTATCAAACGAACTAATGTTTAAATTAATCAAACTATTCATATTAGAAAACATATTACTCATATCCGTCACCTTTGAAGTATTAAAATTACTCAAATCCAGTGTCGCTAATTTAGACAAATAACTAAACATACGACTCATGCTAGTTACATTTCTTGTATCGAATGACGATATATTTAAATTAACAAGATTCGTCATATCCCGAAACATTTCAGACATGTATGTTACTTTCTCTGTATTAAAACTCGATAAATCTAAATTAGCAATTTTATTTGAACCATTAAACATCGAATCCATTCTTGTAACCTCTTCGGTTCTAAAATGACTTAAATCTAAATTCTGTAAACTTTTTAATCCTTTAAACATACTTGACATATATTCGACATTTTCCGTATTAAAAGATGAGATATTAAGCTCAGTTAAGCTTTCCATATTTTCAAACATCCCATTCATATTCGTAACCTTTGAAGTATCAAAATGTGAAAGATTCAACCCTGTAATCTTCTTAGCACCCGAAAACATAAAGCTCATACCAACAACATTACTTGTATCAAAACTCGAGATATTCAAATTCGTTAGCTCCCACATACCAGAAAACATACTAGCCATATCTTTTGCCTTCGAAGTATTAAAATACGTAAGATCTAAATCCGTAATTTTATAGCAATATGAAAACATACTAGACATATCTTTTACATTACTAGTATCAAACGAGGTAATGTTTAAATTCACAAGGCTATTCATGTAACCAAACATATATCTCATATTCGTTACTTTTGAGGTATCAAAATGCGAGAGATTTAAAGAACTCAGTTTAGATACACCGCTGAACATTTGCGACATGTCATTCACATTACTTGTATTAAATCTAGAGATATCTAAGTTATTAAGTTTAGACATCCCATTAAACATACTCATCATATCTGTTACCTTCGAAGTGTCAAAATTATTTAAACTTAATGAACTTATATTCATATCACTAAACATACTGTTCATATTAGTCACATTACTAGTATTAAAATTAGATACATCTAAGTTCGCAAGGCCTCGCATACCTGAAAACATACCGCTCATATTAGCGACATTACTCGTATCAAACATCGTAATATCTAAATTAGTCACCTTGGATAAACCATAAAACATTCTACTCATATCAGCCACATTACTAGTTTTAAAATCACCAAAATTAATCGAACTTAGTTTTTTAGAATTAGAGAACATATCACTCATATTAGTTACGTTCTTCGTATCAAAAAATGATAAATCAAGGCTCTCGATACTTGCCATATCATAAAACATGCCACTCATATCCACTACTTGAGTCATATCCAATTCCTTAACAAAATCTATATTCGTCAAATTTTTAAATCGAGTGAACATATAAGAACAGTCTTTATTTAGAAAAATCTTCTGCTCCGTAGAATAAAAATAAACAGTATTTTCCGCAGGTTTATACCAGGCTAAAATCGGATAATCCGAATCATCCGCTGAAATATCCTTTGTCTGCACTGACTCCTCCGGAGCCGATTCACTTCGTTTGATATGGTGCACAAAATCCTTGTAGCGATAACTACCATAATGTTGTTGATTACTATCCAAGCTTGCCAACTTATCATTAAAGTCACGCCCTTTTGCCATAATTGCTCTCGGCTCATATGAATTTGATACCACCGAAAAAATCAGCTTATTCGAATATTTTCCACTATCTAAATTATTCCCAATTTTTATACCAACTTGAATCTCTTTCGCATCATCACTCCAGCCATAACTAGAAGTAGTTATTAATGTTTTTGGCGTAGAGACCCCTGGGATTGAATCATATTTATCATCACCAACAACCTTATACCCCCAACTATTCTCCGTAAAATCATTCAATTTTTTCGCATTAACAATTGAACTAATTTTGGTCGAACCACCAGCCGTTTCATTCATTAATGCCGTTTCATCAGTTTCCGTACTTAACGTCGCCACATAACCGCTTTTTAAATTTCGTGTTACTTTAAAATTAAATCGTGACTCACTCAGTCCGTTAGCGTAAAGCAACATACTTCTTCCATTAAGCGAGGCCTCGGTTTTATCCACAGAAGCAGAAAGTGTCGGCACAAATACAGCCGACACTCTTTCTCCATCCAAAACCATAAATCCCAAATTCGCCAAGAAAAGGAATGCAAGAAAACCAGCAAAATTTCTCATATTCTTTTTATAAATATCAAAAATCGCACTTTTTCCCATTCCCATATAGCTTTATCTTAGCATATCCGGAATAAAAAGATAAGCATTAATCTTTATTTTGCCAAAATTCTCCATGACTCCTTTGCTATGGCAATACCACCCAAATCAACCCTCACACAGAATACAAAGTTATGGTGTCACCCCTCAAAGTCAACCCCACACAGAATACAAAGTTATGGTGTCACCCCTCAAAGTCAACCCCACACAGAATACAAAGTTACGGAACCACCACCCAAGTCGAACCAATACAGAATGGATTCCCTGTTCCCGACGAAACATAAGTACAGCCCGCACCCACCGCCGCACCCACCGTCAAACTCGGCCTACGATGAAAAATTCCATCAGCACCACCAGTTTCCATTGCTGAAATCACAAACTTTTTCGAGACATAAATACGTTCCAAATGATCCACCTGATCATGTCCATAATCATGTGCCATACCTAACAAGAACATATATCGAAAACTCTTCACATTACTCGTATCAAAACTCGAAATATTTAGATTCTTCAGCCCTTCCATCGCAGCAAACATCCCCGCCATATTCACTACACTACGCGTATCGAAACTTGGCAAACTCAAATTTTCTATTATCAACATCGAATTAAACATGTTCGACATGTCCGTCACTTTCGAGGTATTAAAATTATTTAAATTCAGTGTCGTAATTTTTGCTAATCCACCAAACATGTGTGCCATATTCGTCACATTACTCGTATCAAAACTCGAAACATCCAGATTTTCCAGCGCCCACATATTACTAAACATATAACTCATATTCTGAACACGACTTGTATTAAAGTTAGATAAATTTAAAGGATTAAGCTTATGATTCAGATAGAACATATATTCCATATTTGTCACATTGCTCGTATCGAACCCGGATAAATCTAATGTTTTTAATTCTACATCATTACTAAACATTCCACCCATCGTATTTACATTTTTTGTAATAAATTTGTCGCCAAACCGAATACTCTCTAGGCTGCTCATATTTTCAAACATTGCACTCATATTAACAACATTTTTAGTATCAAAATTGGACAAGTCCAATAACCTAATTGTTTTCAATCCAGAAAACATACCCCGTGTATTACTTACGTCGCTTTCATTCTCCCACCCAAGATTTAAATTTTTAATTTTTGTCATTCCTATGAACATATATTCCATATTTTTAACATTTTTAACTTTAAAAAAAGACAAATCCAAATCTTCTACGTTTTCTAAATAAGCAAACATACGCGACATATCTTTCACATTACTAGTATCAAAATTCAATAAATCCAATTGACGTAATTCTTTAAGTCCAATAAAAGCCTTACTACTATCACTGTTTAAAAATATTTTTTGTCCTTCTGAATAATACTTTATACTTTTAGTATCATTATCAAACCATGCAAAAATTTGATAATCAGAATCCGAATCATCAATACTAATTAAATTTTTATTTAAATCAACAGAACTCGATCTTTCAATCCTATAGATAACATTATTAAAACCATTATTTATAGAATCTTCACTTTCACCCGATAATTTTCGAATTCTAGTATTAAAATCCGGACCATTCGTCATCACGGCGCGCATTGTGTATGGATTCGAGACAAAAGATAAAATTAATTTATTCGTGTAATTCCCCGACTCGAGATTATCTGCTAGCTTCATGCCGATACTTAGCTGATTCGATTCATTGCCGTTTGTTTTTCCTGCCGTCTGCAAGATTTGCGCTGGCGTAGAGAGAGCTGGAATCGGTGCATAATTCGAAGAATTACTAAATTTATAACCCCAAGTATTATTTGGCAGATTATTTAAAGATAAATCAGTGCTTATCGAGTCAATTTTCGCACCAGCAGCAGAACTAGTATTAGTTAATGCCGTATTTTCAGTTTCGGAACTGAGTGTCGCAGTGTAACCTGTGCGGTTATTCGTATTTACGGTAAAATTAAACGGAATCTCTGCGGTTTTATCTGTAGAATTTATCACCGAATTGCCGTTCACTTGCAGGCTCGCCTGATCCACGGAAGCCGAAAGTGTCGGTACAAATAAAGCTGAAGTATTGTCGCTAAAGATAAAATTAAAAGAAAAAATTAAAGCCAAAAATATTCCGAGAAATTTTAAATTCCACTTAAACCACCCCCCCCCCGCGAGGTTCGGTAGTCGTGATTTTTGGCCTTGCATATAGATTTATTTTACCATAAACATAAAAAGAATCCCGTCTTACTTTTTCTAATTATTCAAAAAAGAGAATGCCGCTTACCCCTGACGGGGCATAAGCTTGGCCGAGCGGCCTAGAGCGTCTCCGGAACGAGGTATGCGGCATTCTCCCCTCTTGAGCGGTCCGAAAAAAGGTATGCGACATTCTTTTCCTAAGGTCTTCGAGTGAAATATCCTGGACGTCCATGAGCGGAATCATCGATACGGAGCCAAGATTTATCAGCAACACCAGGATTATTAAGATATGAACCATTGCCGCCACGTAATGTCACTTGACCCGCAAAAACGTAATTCCAATTAGTGACATTATCAACAACAAAATTATCACCAACGTAAATGGTTTCCAATCTTTGAGGTGAATTACTCACAGAAAACATATAACTCATGTCTTTTACTTTTTTAGTATTAAACGACGATAGATCGATAGTCACTAAATTATTTGAATCCCTGAACATATCACTCATGTCTTCAACGTTTTCCGTATTAAATGATGATAGATTAACATTTATTAGTCCTGGCATATATGCAAACATACTATCCATATCGGTGACTTTACTAGTATTAAAATTAGACAAATCAAGACTATTTATTTTCATAACACCATAGAACATCCTATTCATATTAGTGACATTTTCCGTATTAAAATTAGGAATTAATAGCGTTTCAAGATTATACATATTATAAAACATTCCATACATACTTTTTACATTTACCGTATTAAAAGATGTAAGATCCAATGTCTTTAATTTTGTTGCAGCGTTAAACATATTGGACATGTCTTCTACCTTCTGCGTATTAAAATTAGAGAGATTCAGGTTTGATAGATTAGCCATACCGTGAAACATGAAACTCATATTCTTCACATTTTGTGTATGAAAGTTAGATAGATTTAAGTCATTAAGCTGTGACACCCCATGAAACATGTGGGACATGTCTACCACATTAGCGGTATCAAAATTTTGTAAATTTAATGATTGCAATTTTTCGTCACCAGAAAACATCCATCTCATATTTGTTACATTCTTTGTATTTAATGATGATAAATTTAATGATGTAAGTTTTAAAAGTCCACTAAACATATGATCCATATTTGTTACGTTTTGCGTATTAATGTTGCCAAGATCTAAACTTTCCAAACTACGCATATCACTAAAGAATCTAGACACGTCAATAACCTCCGAAAAATCAAAGCCGCTTAAATCTATGTCGATAGCTTGCGTAAATTTTCTAAACATATTTGAACTATCTTTATTCAAATAAATTTTATTTGAATCTGTCCAGTAATATAGTGTCTGACTACCTTGGTCATACCATACCTTAATTTCATAATCAGACTCATCCCAATCTTCAACATTTCTTGCATCAGTAGGAACCAGCTCCGGTGCAACTGAACTAGCATGGACGTGTCTGATTTTTTCTTTTTTACCCCAACCACCATCTTCAAAGCCGATATTTAGCTCCATGCGGTCTATGGACCTAGAAAAATCTACACCTCTTTTTACCACAGCTCTTCGCTCATACGGATTAGAAATTACCGAAATCACTAATTTATTCGTGTAATTCCCCGACTCGAGATTGCCAGACAATTTCATCCCAATCTTAAAATTAAAACTTTCATTGCCGAAAGTTTTCGCGGCAGTGCTAAAAAGATTTACCGAATTAGAAAGACTTGGAATCGGCTGATAATTTCCATTTAGAGGACTCAAAAATCCCCAACTATTTTCCGAAAAATTCGCCAGTATTTTATTCGTATCAATCGAATCAATTTTCGCTCCACTCGCCGAGCCAACATTTACTAGAGCCGTCTCATCCGTCTCGGTATTTAAAGTAGCAGTATAACCAGTTTTATTATTCGTATTCACTGTGACTTGAATCGGTAGTTCCGAAGTTTGCGAAGCTGAATTTATCACCTGATTTCCGTTCACGGATATCGCAGAATTATCCACCGAGGCCGAAAGTGTCGGCACAAATAAAGCAAAAGTATTTTTGCTAAAAATCAAATTCGAAAAAGAAATAAAAGCCAAAAATAATCCGAGAAACTTTAATTCCCAGCTAAACCACCCCCCCCCGCGAGGTTCGGTAGTTGTGATTTTTGGCCTTGCATATGTATATATTTTAACATAAGCACAAAAAGAATATCGTCTTACTTTTTCTAATTGTTCAAAAGAGAGAATGCCGCTTACTTTTCCCTAACTTTCCAAAAGAATGTCGTCTTACCTTTTTGAGGACATAAGCTTGGGCAAGCGCCCTTGAGCGGTCCGATAAAAGGCATGCGACATTCTTTAATATGCGACATTCTTTCCTGCTTACGCTATAATATATTTATGAATGAAAACTCCACTTCACTTTATGACGTCGCCATTATTGGCGCCGGTATCGCTGGCATGACTGCCGCCCTTTATCTTTTACGCAACCATCAAAAAGTCCTTTTACTCGAAAATGCCGGCTACGGTGGTCAAATTTTAGAGGCTCCCATCGTCGAAAATTATCCCGGCTTTGCCAAAGTCAGTGGCCCCGAACTTTCCGAACAAATTTATCAACAACTAAAATCTCTCGGCCTTTCTCTCACTTACGACAAAATTAAACATCTTGAAAAAACCACCACACATTTCACTCTAACTGGTGATCAAACTTATACCGCTAAATCCGTGATTCTCGCCACCGGCACCACCCCACGTCGTCTCAATCTAATCAACGAATCCGAGCTCATCGGCCATGGCATTTCCTATTGTGCCACTTGCGATGGCGCCTTTTATCAAAATCAAACCGTTGCTGTCGTCGGTGGTGGTAACTCCGCCCTTCTCGCCGCTTCATATCTTTCCCATATTGCGCAAAAAGTTTTTCTCATTCATCGCCGCAATCAATTTACCGCCGAAAAAGCCCTGGTTTCCCAAATTAAAAATTCCGCCAATATCGAAATTCTCTATAACCAAGAAATTCTCGCCTGCCATGCCAATGAAGACAATCATCTCGATTCCCTCATCTTAAAAAATCAACAAGTCCTTCCCGTTTCCAGTCTCTTCGTCGAAATTGGTCGCCTCTCTTCTCTCACTGAAATTTTTCAAAACAGTAATCTGCGTAGCCTCCTGCTTTTCGATCAATCTGGTTTCATTATCACTGATGATTCATGTGCCACCAATCTCGCTGGGCTCTTTGCCGCCGGCGACTGTCGTTCCAAAAATTTCCGCCAACTCGTCACCGCTTCCTCCGACGGTGCCATTGCCGCCAATTCTGCCATTGAATTTCTCTCGCAGATTTAATTAAATCAGCGCCCTTATATTTTCTTTCACAAGCTTAGTTAAATCGGCACGTTCAAATTTTTTATCAATAAAAAACTGGCTCGCACCAGATTTACAAAAAAATGGAGCCATTGGCAGGGATCGAACCTGTGACCTGCTCGTTACGAATGAGCTGCTCTACCGACTGAGCTACAATGGCATAGAGACATTATACATTATTTTTTCTTTAATGTATAATGAGGTTATGAAGAGCCTCATCTCGGACCTCATCGCTCATCGCGGCATGCACGGGACTTATCAAGGCGCCAAGAATTTTCCCGAAAATTCTCTTTCCGCATTCAAGCGTGCACTGCTCGCGAATTATGCCATCGAACTGGATGTCCATCTTACCAAAGACCACCAGCTCGCAGTTTTTCATGACCACGATACCCTGCGGATGACTAAAAAATCTTACAATCTTGAAGATACCGGTCTTTATACTCTTAAAAAACTTCCACTGATTAATTCCGATGGTGTTTCCACTAATCAAACCATCCCCGAACTTTCCGAGGTATTAGATTTAATTCACGCCAAGGTTCCTATCTTAATCGAGCTAAAAACCACCGAGCATTCTAACATTTCCCTCTTCGGTAAAACCGTCCTCACTGCGCTCGAAAAATATCTCAAAAGTTATCGTGACCCGAAAATTTATCTCCAAAGCTTCGATCCTCGCGTCGTCTATTGGATTAAAAAGCATCATCCTAAAATTCCGGTCGGGCTTCTCCTTTCTGATAATTCTGACCTTGCTAAAAAATATGATTTCTTTGTTAATAACCCTCTAATTTGGCGCCTCGTCAAACCAGATTTTCTCAGCGTCAACGAGTCCATGCTTTCCCGCCCTGCTATTCAAAAATTTAAGACCAAAGCGCCAGTTTTCTGTTACACTATCGACGATGAGAAAAAACTTCAGGAATTAAAACCTCTCGCCACTCAGTTCATTGTCGAAAAAATTCTCTAAACCACAAAAAATAGCCCGAAGGGCTTTATTCTGGCGGATCCGACGAGACTCGAACTCGCGACCTCTGCCGTGACAGGGCAGCGCTCTAACCAACTGAGCTACGAATCCACTACCTCACATTATAACGTGATTCCCCTGTTTGTGCAAGGGTTTTTTCTTTTTTAAAGTTCCAAAATCGATTTTAAAACTAAAACTCTTTTTCGTGTCACGGATTTCATACTGTAAACCATATCGTTTCAATAAATTTTTTACAATGTAAAGCCCCAAACCACTTCCGCTCTGCTCGTTTACGCTCGCCTTGTAAGAATTTTTAATCTCTAGTGCTTCATCTCGCATCTGCACAGAAATCTTACCACCTTCTTCCGCATACTTCACTGCGTTCCCGATTAAATTCGCTAGCATCATCGATAAAGCCGTCCGATTTAGCCAAATTTTTTGCTCCCCAACCTCAATTCGCATTTGCAGATTCTTCTCCGCAATCATAATTTGATTGCGCCTCAAGGCTTCCTCGACTACCTCCGAAATTTCTATCCATTCAGACTTTTCGAAACTATCCATTTTCGACATCAAGAGTAATTCTCGAATTCCCGCGTCAAGTTCATCCACCATTTCCCCACATTTTTCCAAATAAAAATCCCGGTCCTTATATTTCCCTACCTTAAATTGCATGTTTTCTAAAACAATTTTCAGGCTAGTCAGTGGCGTTTTTAATTCATGTGAAGCCCCACGCAAAAATTCAAAATTCACTTGCTTCATTCTCAGAGTTTCCTGTCTCGCATAAAACCCCGCCGCCACCAGCGATAACACCACCGATCCCAGTAGTGTAACCGGCAAAAATTTCAAGCTCAAATCAATCGCATCCTTTTCTAAATTTGCCGTTGACACAAACTGCACCAAAGCCTCTTCTTCGTTTTTAAGCTTCACGCTTTTTTCTTCAATAATCACCGAATTATTTTCACTCGTCCGATCCACTGGTAGTAGCTCCGAAACTTTCATCTCGTTCTCTGCATTCTGCGTTTTTAGATAAGCTTTAATCTCCCCACTCCTTGAATAAAAATCCAAAGCTTGCTCCACATACTCACGATTTTTCCCAGCCAAATTTTTCGTCACTTCCGAAGCTGTCTGCTTAATTTCCTTTGTTTTTTCTTCCAAATATGATTTCGAAAGCGTAAAAAATACCCCACCGTGAATAATCATTACTACCCCAAGCAGTAATATCAAGACCCTGAAAAATCCCTTCCAGAAAATTCTTCTCATTCTCGCTCCAATTTATACCCCACCCCACGCACCGTATAGATACAATCCAGTTTTAATTTTTTTCTTAGCTCTTTAATATAAACATCGATCACGCGATCAAACGGAATTTCTTCACTTTCCTTCCAGACATTTTCAATAATTTGCTCCCTCTTGAGAACTCGCCCTTCATTCAAAAACAAATATTTTAAAATCTCCAGTTCTTTCGGTTTTACTTCTACTAGTTGCCCTGCTACCTCAGCTCGAAAACTCACAAAATCGATTTTAGTTTCTTGATAACTAAATTCTCTTAAATCTTCACCTAAAGTCTTTTTCAGTAGTGCCTCCACTCGTGCTTTTAAAACCGGTAACGAGAACGGTTTTTCCATAAACCCATCCGCCAAATTCGAAAAGGCCATGATCTGCGACTCTTCGTCCGAAAATGCCGTCATCATCAAAACCGGTACCCGACTTTTTTCACGAATTTTTCTTAAAACTTCTAGTCCACTCATCGACGGCAATTTAATATCTAAAATCACCAAATTAATTTCATGGTTAAACTTCTTCAGCGCCTCTAGTCCATCCTCCGCCTCGACCATCTCGTACTTAAATTCCCGCAAAAATTCTACCACCCCTTCCCGAATCATTCGGTCATCTTCTACGATCAATATTTTCATTAATCTAAATATACCAAATTTAAAGCTCTGTCAAAAGTTCCTTTGGATTCTTTTTTAAATTTCGATAACTTATTACCCCAAGTGAAACCAGTATGATTGCCAACATGAAAACCACCGTTATCACCACTGCATTAGTCGTCATCTGTACATCAATTGCCGAAAGCGTTTTAGTAAAACCTTCCATTTCTGCGCCCCCACCCAACTGCGTTGCCCCAGCCTGTTTCGCCATTTGCTTTGTCACCCCAGTTGTAACATTTTTTAAAATATCATTTCCCATGATTTTCGCAAATTTTCCTGCTAAGACATAAGCCCCCACAAACGCCGGTAGGCTTACCATCAAAAGTTCTATCACGAACTGTCCGAAAATCTGTCCTTTTTCCAAGCCTATCGCCAGTAAAATTGCGATTTCTTTTTTTCGCGCATTCATCCAGAGTAGTAAAACTAGAGCCACTATTATTCCCGCAAAAATTAGTGAACCGAAAAACATTTGGTTAGCCACTCCATACATTCCCGAAATTGATTGTTCCAAAGCTGGATAGTTTGAGGCACTTTTTATCAAATTATACTCGCGCCAATTCACATCCAATTTCTTCACCGCAGCCATCACTTGATCAAGATTCTTCTCGCCCTTCACAAAAAATGTCGCATCTTGATAAACCGCCGTATCCTCATCGTTACCATAAACTTTTGCCGCCGTAGAAACGTCTGTCACTAAAGTATTTTCATAAAGTTCCTGTGCCGCTGTCACACTCCCCGTATTTTTCCCTGCAAACAAACCCTTGATCACCACTTCTACGGTTTCGTTTGCCGCTTTTTCGTTATCCGCGTCAAATAAATTTGATTTAATTTTTATTTTATCCCCCACTTTCAAATTATTTTTCTTCGCCAAATCTTCGTGCATCAAAATTTGATTTTTATCATTCGAATTCAGATGCTCACCCGAAACCAGTTTATATGCCCCAGAAACAAATTTAGTTTCCCTCGCCGAATCGTTCACGCCGGTTAGCATCACTGCGCGCTTAAAATTCTTCGCACGTTCCGCCGACCTTCCGCGCAACGTTTCTGGCGTCTCGATAATATCCTTATCTACCAAATCCGCCACGCTATTAATTCTTTTTACCGTATACTCAATCTCCGGCGACTCAGAAATTTTTTTAATATCCACTCCCCTCACATTACCACCACCCCGCGGTGTACCTTGATTTACTTGGCGATTAATTTCCATTGAAAAACTATTAGTTACTCCCGAAAAAGCCTCCTTAGCCGCCTTACTTGTCGCATCCTGAATCGCCAGACTGATCATTCCTAGTGCCGCCATTATTAGCACCACAGAAAAAATCACCAAACTTTTTAACTTTTTGCGCGTCACATATAAAAATGCATTTTTCAACATTATCTCAATTTCCTTCCCTTTAATTCCAAGACCGCATCTGCCGAATCCGCCACCCTTTTACTATGTGTCACCACAATCACACATTTATTGCGTTCCTTTGCCAACTTTTTCAAAACTTCAATAATTTCTTCCGCTGTGTTTTCATCCAAATTTCCCGTCGGCTCATCCGCCAAAATAATCGGCGCTTCCGAAACCAACGCCCGCGCGATTGCCACTCGTTGTTGCTGTCCACCCGAAAGCTTCATCACATTTCGATTTATTTGAGCTTTATCTAATCCCAACTTCACCAAAATCTCATCCGTCGCTTCCCGATTCACTAATCTAATATTTTCCAGCGGCGTTAAATAGTCGATCAAATTATAGTTCTGAAAAACCAGAGCGATGTGATTTTTGCGATGATAACTATAACCGTACTTACCAATCTTTTCATCTTCAAACAAGATTTCGCCACTCTTCGGTTCATCTAATCCCGCGAGCAGTGAAAGCAATGTAGATTTTCCCGCTCCAGATTTTCCGATAATCGCATAAAATTTCCCCCGCTCAAATTTCTGGTCCACCCACTCCAAAACATTTTCCCGATTTCCCTCGTAAGCATATGAAACATTTTTAATTTTTAGTACACTCATTTTTCCTCCTAACTTATTTTCGCTAAAATTTCTTTCGGTTTTTTCGTTAAAATCATCCACGACGCCGCTATTACTGCTAGAACCATAATTAAAATCAAAAGTCCGTAGCTCATCGCAAAAATATCTAATCCCCCACCACCAGTCGTAAAGCTGCTTAAATCTAAATTATCTAAGCTCTCTTTCTGTAAAACCGCACCCAGAATCCATCCCACAAAAATTCTTCCCAGTATCGTCGCCAAAATCATTGCCAGCAGCGAAACTAATACCAACTCCAAGATAAATTGCCCCACAATTTTAATTTTACTGCGTCCAATCGCCAGTAATATCCCAATTTCATACATCCTTTCCCGCACCCAAAGAATTAGCACCAGGGACAATACAATTATTCCCGCCCCGATCACCGCCATAATCATCATAGAAATCATCTGTTTTACCATATCTAGAGACTCCACCATTCCCGAGAACTGATTTTCCTCTTCACTAATTTCATAGTCTTCCGACTGAACACTTTTTTTGTTCAGTTCCGTTTTTAAGGATGCCAACTTTTCAGAATCAGCTACCAATATTTTTAGACTCGTCACCAGTTTTTTCTTGCCAAAAACCTGTGTCATCGTCGCGTAGTCCGTGAACATCATATTCTCACTAAAATCCGAAGACATCCCAGTGTATTTTTCCCGCTTTTTCCCGGTAAAAATTCCTTGAATAAAAAGTTCTAATTCCTTTTCTTCCCCTAAAATTTTTAGACTCACCTTGTCGCCAATCTTCCACTGATTTTTCTTCGCCAGTGTTTCATGCACTAAAACTTTTCCAGTTTCCTCACGCGAAATATTTTTCCCTTCAATCAACTTAAATACTTCACTACGAAATAACGGGTCTTTTTTTACATCACTTATAGCCTGAAGCATAGCCGCGTTTCCTAAGTAGCCCGGTAAATCTTCTCGCATCACCATTTGCTCACCTGTCACCACCTTGCCGTTTTTTAGTTCTGCCACTCCTTCATATTGATAAATCTTCTCTACCCCAAGCTCCTTACCGACCGATTCGAAACTTTCCGCATTAAAAGTCTCAGATTTTAATGATCTAATTTTCACCCCAAAATCATTCGCGCTATTTATCGCGCTCGTCATTTTCTCACTAGTTTTCATTATCGAAAAACCAGCATAAATCACCGCCAGAATTAAAGTTAAAATCAAAAATACCAACATCGTACGCGTGCGTTTTCGAAAAACATAGGCTACCGCATTTTTAATCATTTTTCCTCCATGTTTTTATTTTAAATCTCAATTATGAAGCCACTGTGAAATTTCCAAAATCCTTCTCAAATTATGATAAAATAAAATTACGCGAGTGTCGTATAACGGCTATTATATTTCCTTCCCAAGGAAGAGACGAGGGTCCGACTCCCTCCACTCGCACCAATAAATCGGAAAAATAGAAAGCTTGCTTTCTTATTTTTTTGATTTATTTGGGGTGAGGCCGTGGGAGATTTTCTCCCTCCACTCGCACCAGACCATAATAAGAAAGAGTATTTATACTCTTTATTTTTATGGTCGCCCGTCCGAGAAAGACCGCGAAGCGGGATTACTCGCACCAAATCAAAAAAATAAGAACGTTTACGTTCTTTATTTTTTTGATTGCCTGTACGAGAAAGTTTATTTATAAAATTACTTACGCCAGATTCTAAAAAGAAAAAATATTCATATTCTTTCTTTTTAGAATCGCCTGCATAAGAAAGACTACGCAGTGGTCTTACTCGCACCAGAAAAAATAAAAAATGAGAGCTTGCTCTCTATTTTTTTACCCCAATTACTTGTAAAATTTGATGGTAATGTTGATGCCCTATTTCATCATCCCAAACTCGAATAACCTCACAGGATTCTGGTTGTAAATCTGTATCCTTAAATAGCTCCTGGATTGATTCTTTTGTATATTTTTTCCTCGCAAATTCATCGGATTCATCAAAGGTATGCAGAAAAAATTTTCCACCTTCTTTTATGTTAATTTTAATTGTTTTAATTAAGGACTCTGGGTTTTTAAGTTTTTGAATTACATAATTGGAATAGACAAGGTCATATGGTGCATTTGGCGATAAATAAACTTCGTTCAAATTTGTCCCAGTTATAATATCCACCCCATCACACTCCCAGCCCATTTCCTCCAAACCCCTGAGGTCAACTCCGTCACCGCATCCTAAATCTAAAGCCTTGCCGCCTTCGGAAAAATATTTGGTTACAAAATGTTTTAATTCTGGATTCATATTATTATTATACAATAAAAAAGACCCCGAAAACCAAATTCGAGGTCGATTAATTATATCCAGCATTCAGGGTCTTCGCCCATAATATCACCGTTATACGCGAATGCTCTAGCGCGACACCCGCAACATAAATACTTTTTCGAACAACTTGAACATTTACCATGAAGGTTCATATCAAGAAACATCTTTGTTATTTCATTGTTTCGATACTTCTCAGCGATCTCTTCGATCGTAAGTTCGAAAGTATTCATCATTGGTACGTCCAGAAGAGGACACGGAGTCATTTTACCGTCAGAATTTACATTAAATGAGACGGTAGCAGCAGGACATCCATCCATTACGATCTCTGAATCCGAAGTGGGCCCATCGCTCACTTTTCTTATTAGGCATTTTAGTGGATCATTCGTAGTGACATTAATGTAAGGATACTCTTTTTTGAGGCAATAAATATTTTCTAGAAATTGCTTTTTCTGGCCACTCGTCATCCACATCTCGCTTTCATTCTTTGCTTTACCAGAATAGATTACAGATGTGAAGCTAACCCTTTTGCACCCAAAATCATTTGCTAAAGAAACCCGTGCTGCCATTTCACCGATAGTATCCGGCATCACGACAGTTTTCATAGACGGCACAAGTCTTTCGTTTTTCCTAGACGCTATCATCCTCAAAGCAGATGTGGCTTTATCGAAAGCATTATCATATCCACGAAAAGTATCATGTTTTTCCGGTTCTGTCGAGTCAACACTGACCGACAACATCATCCTTTCAAACTTCAGAGACTCAAAGAAATCAAGCAAATCCTCGGTTATTAATGACCCATTAGTTGTTATGGTCAGATAATCGGCACCATTTTCTCGAAGTCCACAAATAACTCTACGAAATTCTTTGTGAAGCAATGGTTCTCCGCCCGAAATTGTGATTTCTTTGTAATTAGGGCTGTACAATCTTGCGAATTTCACTATCTTCAATATCTCGTCAAACGGCATATCTTTTTTAAGCATATCGCTTGCTCTACAGTGCGCGCAGTTCATATTGCAGCGCCCCGTAATTTCAATTTGGATAGGTCCTAGCTCGATATCATACATCGCCGATTCTGTTTCAACCTCTAAATATCTAACTTTCTTATTACAGCAGTGCATATTAGTTTCTCCTTAATATTGAACACTGGGCGGAGCAACTCAGTGTTGCTCCGCTCGGTAGTGGACTTTGCGCAAACATTGCAATTAATTATTCGCAACGGCAGCAACTACCTTTTCCGATTCTGACACGAAAACGACGTTTCTTCTTCATAGTTATTACCTCCTTTTTGTAAAAGTGCAAGCCCGTAATTGGGCTAACCTACCTCAAATTATAACATAAATTATTTTTTTTGCAATATAACCATATTTTGTCGCACCAAAGAAAAAAAAGAGAGCCTCCAGCTCCCTTTTTACTTTTGCTATTCACATTCCACTACAGAAAATCCGTAACCTAGCGCCATCTGGATGCAATTTTCATCATTGAAATGCATACAATAAATCCGCTTTCTTAAATCTTCCGGCACTACCATCGCCAAGTTTCCCACAAATAAATGTGCCCCGTTCGAATTCTTCACCGAAGTCACGTCGATATAAGCCCGCGCGATCTGCACCCCTTCACTCAGAAGATAATGCAAATTCTTAATTTCCTTCGTATCGCCCGAATAATATACCAGACCATCTTTTGTGGTAAAAATCAGACCGAAACTCATCAGCTCCGCGCAATGCCAAGTTTTCACATAACGTACCCCTGAAAAACTTTTAAATTTTTCATCATACTGCGTATCTTGCACCAAATCATACATTTCTTCTGTACAACCGAACCCCTGCAAAATCCACTCAATCGTTTTTTCGTATTCATCATTATCCGGCAAAATAATTTTCAGCGGTCGATGCAATACAAGATACAAATAAGTCACCAGACTTCCCAGACTGCCGATATGATCCGAATGCGTATGGGTAATCATCAAATTCACTGCCCTCACTCTGCCCAGCAAACTCTTTTGCTTCAACTTCGCGAACACATCCTCTCCGCAATCAATCAGAAACAACTGATCATCATCGATGAAATACGCTGCCGTATTCCCCTCTTTTACGTTAAATGCCGAGCCTCTGCCCAAAAATTTTAGTTCCATATCCCCCTCCTTCGAATTTTCTAAAGTTTAAATTACTCGTAATCTTAACTTACGCTTATAGAGTATTGTAATCTAATCTGTCAAAAAGTCCACCCCTGTTTCCCAAGGTGGACTCTTTATTATCATTATTTAGGACTCTTGGCGATCAATTTTAATTAATTCTTTAATCTTTCCAGAATCTCTAATTTCCTTCATTTGCTTATCAAATTCCGTAAATGAAATTTTGATTGAAGTATAATTCACTGTCGAATCGGTTTTCGCCACCAATTTCACGAAGTAATAACCATCTCCTGAACTTGATACAAATTTATCCGAAATTTCCCCCGCATTGAGACTCATCGCTTTTAGTGATCTGCCGCCATCCACGTTCATCTTATCGACTAGCCCACCGGTTTCTTCATAGAGTACTTTGTCGCCTAATTCTTCCGAGATTGTCTTCAAATCTTTTCCAGATTTAATCAAGGATTCTACTTGCGCCGCAAGTTGCACGGCGTTCGTATCAATTGCCTGCGAAACTTTTTCTTTCACTAATGACAGATAAATCATCCGACGATATTCCTTCATCGTCAAA
>JABCOY020000005.1 GCA_013333375.2 Candidatus Saccharimonadota bacterium
CAGTCTGTAATCTGGCTTAACCGCTTGAATTACCAAGACGTCCATTAAAATCGAATCATCTCAGGCGTAAAATAATTTCACGCCTGTTTATTATAGATGTAGATGTTGTATGAAACATTTTTTTGCCTCGAAGAAATCGAGCGCAACAGAGGAGGGAATCAAAATGAATTATTGTCTAATTTCAGCTATGATTGTTGTCGTTACATATGCCATTCTTTATGCCATATGTGCTCGAAAAACCAAGTCTAATCAAGAGTTCTCGGCGATTGAAAAAGGTCTCCTGAAGGGTTGTTCAGTAAGTTTAGGCTTGCTATTACTACTAATTTTCGGGAGTCTAGCGTTTCCTAAGGTCCAGCCAAACCTAAGTGCAGTTATTTTTGTACTTGAGTTGGCGGGAATCATGGTTTTTGGTTGGGTCGAACTACGGAAGTTAAACTACCGTAAGGTGAAACTGCCTTGTCTTCTGGCATTACTTGCTGGAATCGCGTTCGTTTGGTGGCAGCTTTTTAGCTACTATCAAATGGACCGAGACTTTTTCGGTAACCTGGAATTCATAATGGCAACTTTTCCGACCTGGTTAGTCGCCATTGTGGTAGTTGTCTTCACTTATCTTGGCGGCCCTAAGTTAAGAGCCAAAAAGAAAAGTAAGGTTGAAGTCGAAAATGCTAAGCTGCGTGAGCAAATTGAGCGCATGCAGAATCAGCAAAATAAGCTTCAGCAAGACAATGAAAAACTCCGTAGCGTAGTCCAAGGAACCAAAAGTGGAACCACTGAGCAAAAGTCAGTAACTGAGGATAAAAAGGCTGAGTCAAATCCGCCGAAAAACACTCAGACTGATGAAGAATCAACCACTCAGGTTGATGAAGCTCAGACTACCACCTCTGCGCCGAAATCTGACGCAGAGGATAAACCCAAGAAAGTCACTAACCCTAGCATGAACGAAATCCAGCAGCAAACGTTGTCGGAAATTCTGGATATGCTGAATAGTGACTCTAGCCCAGAGGATCAATTCATAGCTATTGATGAACTTATTAATAGTTATCGAACCGCTACTGTTCAGGAAGCTGCTACTCAAAAAGAGAAAGCTTTAAGTCAAGGTCCAAAACCCACTGACCCCAAAGTAGACTCTAAAAAGGAGCCAGAAGAGACGGAAGAAGAGGAAGAAATCCTTGATCCTGTTGACTTTGGTGACAACTATGAGGACGAGACAATCTTCCCGGATTTATCCGTAAAGATTAGTCCTTTAGCTGGCTTCCTAGCTGTCGCAATTATCTTTATGGTATACGCGATAGTTCGAGTTTGGATGTAGGAGAAGATGCCTATGAACGAGGAAATGACATTGGAGTATGGCTGTATGATTCTCAGTCTTGTGGGATTTATCTTCGGAATAATCTCGCTTAAGATTGAAATCGACAGTTCAAACACAGACGGCATTATGCTTAGTTGCATGATGATCGTCGTGTTTGTGATCACATTTTTGGCTAGACTCCGCATTTCCCACATCGAGGACGGAGTCTCAAAACGAAAGAGAGGCAAAAAATGATAAAGTTTGGAAAAACCGAAAAGATCTTGTCAGGAATTCTGGCAGGTTTACTTGTGGTATTGGTCATCGCAGTTGGTGTGAAATCTTGTCAAAGAAATCACGCTGATGCTGAGGCGGAAACGCTTTCCGCTAAAGACGCAGAAGCTGAGAAGGCAGAATTGACATTCGACTTCGATAACTATGAGTACGCGAAAGCGTACCCAGAGTTAAGCCGAGAGTTCTGCGACAATTCGATGCCGAATAAGGCAGCCGAAAGAGTCGCAGGATCTGGCTTTAGTGATGCTTTATCCACGCCTTTTTCCGTGACTCACGGAACTAAGGACGGGGAAAAGTATAGTGAGGAAGAGTTAGCCGTCATGGCCAAAGAGTATCGCCAGGAAGTTCTGACCAATCCACCAGTCACTCACGCAGTACTCACTGTGCTGACAGGTATGACCGTTAGTGATGGTACTTCCATTGTCCAGATTAACTCCTGGATGACTGATAGACTCAATGAGTATTCTCAGAGTATGCAGGAAGGAACTGGCAATCAAGCCTATCTCCGAGAGGAGAATGGCATACTTTACGCCAACGACCGTCAGGTAAAAGTTGGCGTAGCAACTCTTTGGTTATTAGATCGATTCGTTAATCAGAAGGTTCAGTTGGTGACCACCAATCACCACTATCCTTTAAGCTTGACGAATACCGATTCTGCTAAGTTAACTACTTTTACTAAGGCGGATTACGAGTTCACTCGTGATGCCATGGTATTAGCTTATGTTAACAAAGCGGGCACTGAAATTTTCAAGCTTGGAATCAATACTCACGACAAGCGCCCAGAGCTTATCGTGACCAAAAAAGTTCCAAAGGAGAAGACGAAGAGCAAGCTAAAACCAAAGGAAACTACTCCTCAGCCTACTACTGAACCCGAAACTCAAAAGCAGACTGAGCCGGAGACAAAGCCGACTCCGAATCCCAAACCACGTCGTCATGGCGGTGGTGGCGGTGGTGGAAATAATCACCATGAGAGTCAACCCGAGAAGAAACCTTCTCAGGATCCCGTTAATAACGGGGGTGCTCAAATCGGTGGCGGTAACGCCACAGTCGGTACTGATGCCTTCGAGCCTACGGACCCAGTGGTCCGCACGGATGGGGGGCATGAAAAACCCGCTAACGTGAAACCGGAGACTCCGACTCCAGATCAGAGTCATCAGAATGTGGAAACACAAAAAACTGATGATATCAAGATGAACTACGAGACGGAGGCTCAGCGCAATGATAATTTCACCAATAATAAAGGTGAGACTATCAACCACGGAGTTGATAATTCTGGAAAATCTCTCCAGAAAGACGACTACGTGGGCTTCGTCAATTCCGACGACGAGGAACCGAAATAAGATTCAGCATCTACAAAATCTATCGCAGTTTAATTACCCTGGCGGCTCAGGCCGCCGGGTAATTCATGTTTACTCTTGAGACGATTCGATTTTCAGTGGCATAGACGAAAATTAACAATTTGGCTAGAAGAAAAAGATTTAGATTCGTGTAGTCAAATCGAAAACAAAATTTTATAACAGGAACAATTTAATTGAAAGGAGCTTTTATGAAAAAAGCATTCAAATTTGCATCCATCGCTGCTACCGTGACTGTTGCTGGTCTTGCTACTGTTGCAACTGTATCTGGTTGGGGTGATAACGCTGGCGGTCGCGCTACTTACACTATCGCTGACATTAATGCTGGTAAACTTGGCGACAAGATCGTCATGAACTCTATCAAGGACGACGGTTCTTCTATCTCCGCTAAGGAAAAAGAGGCCGGTGTCATTATGCCATTAAACGATGAACGTAGTTTCTTAGGTATTCGCGACGAAGCTACTGGTAACAATGGCAAAAACAACGTTTGGAACATCGGTGATGTTAACGTTGAAGAAGGTAAAACTTACGTAGTTCGTCTCTATGTTCACAACAATAACCCTAAGGGTGTTAACGCTGTAGCTAAAGATGTCACCACTGAAATTTCTTTACCAACTGTGGTTTCTAAGACTGCTCGTATTTCTGGCTTCATTAATGCCTCGAATGCAACTCCATCTCGTTACTGGGATTCTTTGAATCTTAAGAGCGCCGATGGTCGTGCTTTCTACCTTGACTATGTTGAAGGTTCTGCCACCTTTGAAAATAATATTTTCAAGAACGGTACTACCCTATCTGACTCTATCGTAAACGGTGGTGTGAAAGTTGGTTATGATAAATTAGATGGTAACCTCCCTGGTTGTTACAACTATGCTGGTTATGTCACTATTAAGGTTAAACCAGTTTTCGAAAGCACTTCTATTACTAAGAAGGTTCGTATGCTTGGTGACAAGGATTGGAAGACTTCTGTCGACGCTAAGGTTGGCGATTCTGTCGAATATCAGATTCACTACAAGAACCTTAACGCTGCTCGTGTCGAAAACGTAATTATCCGCGACTCACTTCCAAAGAATATGGAATATGTTGCTGGTACTACTAAGCTTTTCACATCTGCATTCCGCGATGGTGCTAAAGCAAATTCTGATACCGTAGTAACTGAAGGTCTTAATATCGGTAACTATGCTGTAAGTGGTGACGGTTTTGTCCGCTTTACTGCTAAGGTCGTCGACAAGGACCTCGCTTGTGGTAACAACCGTTTGATTAACTGGGCTAAGGCTTCGGCTAATGGTTTCGCTGTTCAAGGTAGCGCAGATGTTTACGTTAAGAAAACCTGTGAAAATACCCCAGAAAAACCAGTAACTCCAGTTACTCCAAACCCAGAAAAACCAAAACAAGAACTTCCAAAGGAAATGCCAAAAACCGGTCCTGAAACCGTAATTAGCTCAGCCTTCGGTCTTGGTTCTATCATTACGACTGCTGGTCTTTATCTTTCTAGCCGTAAAAAACTTCGCTAATTGACCGCTCCGAAGATTTTCTTAGGACGTCAATACTTAGCCTTGGATCAGCCTTCTCGCTTAAATTATTGAGCGGGGAGGCCCAAGCTAAATGGTTGAAAACTGCGTGATGATAATAAAATACGTCTTGAGTTAAAAATGTATTATCATTGAAACAACCTACGAAGTCCATCCAAAAACTCCAGTCTCGGCTGGAGTTTTTTTGGTGGCTTTTTAAAACTCTTATGTTATAATTTAACCAAATGGACCAAAACACAAACAATTCTTTTACTTCCGCTCCACAAGGTGGTGATTTTTCCGACATCATTATCCCAAACGCCTACGCTGCCAAGCCTAAGGGGAAGAACCTGAAGAAGTATATCGTTTTAGGCCTAGTTGGTCTACTTTTTATTTTTCTCTTAAGTTTTCTTTTTAAGAAAACCGTCATTGATTCAAAAAATATGAGCAAGGAAGAACTGACCGAAATTGCCTCTGAACAAAATATAAAAAATATCGATGGGCTGGAGCAAACTTTTTTTAAGATTTACAATAACTATATTTCTTTTGACGACGTGTTTAATCCGTATATGTATAAGAAAATACACGAAGGGCAGGTCGCATTAGTTACACTTAAAAAAATAACCGATAATAAACAAAAATCTTCGGGCAGTAAAAATGCTGTCCAGGCTTATGATTCATTTCGGAAGGCAGTTGATGAACGCTATAAGTTGTATATGGAAGCGATCGCTATCTATGATGATTTTTACAAAGCATACAGTGATATGAATGCGGAAATTATAAGTAAATATAGTTCTGGTAACTTGAATTATAAAATTGCAGCTCGTGAATTTACGAATATAATTAATCAATCTGTAAAGATGAAGGAATTGGTTGATAATGGGACTTGTAATGCCGAGGAAGACTTAAGTAAGGGTAGTCCAACATGTCAATTACAATATAAAAACTTAAATGAATCTTTCGATAACTTTCATAATGTAAATGGATTAAGAAGAGTATTCTCTGACGTCTATGAATTAAAAGATTATGCAAATTTGCAAGATTTAAGTAGTTACATTAATGCATATATGGAACAGATTTAGGGAATAATATGAAAGAAAAAAAATATAGAGCTTCAATTACGGCATTAGCCTTTGTTATTATTTTAAATGTTGTTCTTTTTTCAGTGTCTATGGTATTCGCTGCGCCATCGACGGTTGTTGTTGGTGACGCTAAAAGTAAAATCCATGAAGCTGTTCGCGCAAAATATATTGCTGCAGCTTTTAAAGATTGTTTTAATCATGAGAATATTGTGACTCATGATAAGCAATTAGTTGGTATAATTTCCAATCCAACGGATTATATTACACTAACTTCAATCTCCAAGAATAAAGGTAATCTTTTTAGATCTACTCGTGGGGATAATTTTCACAATGCATCAGTTGGGGCTGAATTAAAAAAAGAAATTTCTGGAAAGGCTTCTGGTGGAAAAGATGCTGGCGTTATAGAATGTCAAGACAATGGGTCGTCAAATATTACAAAGGCTTTTATGTCTCAATTCGGAATTCAAGATTATGCTAGTCTGATTTGTGATAAAGAGTCTAAGCAAAATGGTTTATTAATGCCAAAAAAGAATGGTAATATTGATTCCTGTGAAGAGGGGACTCTTGATGCTCTTGGTCAATTTAGCAAAAATCCAGATGGTGAAGAGTATATCAAAAAAATCTATAACAAATGGGCTAAAAATAATCCATTCGCTGTGCCATATGATAAACTGGATAGTTATTATGATGATTCTACGCTGGTCTACGATGATGCCTTAACTACTTTTGAATTAAACTGTTCGCCAGGTGCGGATTATGCCGACAGTATCGATACCTCCACTTATAATTTTAAGATTAAGTTGCTTGATTCAAATGGTAAACCTGTTGAAAAGTATCCAAAAATGATTGCGACTACCGAAAAGGATGGTAGTAAGAAATCCACAAATTTTAAGGGTGTAAACAATAAGACTCTTAAATGTAACGAACTTGCAGATGTAATTAATAAAAGCTTTGACCAGTATGCTAAAAACCTTAATGTTGCAGAATCTGACACTTGTAATTCGCAAGAGGTTATTGATAAAGCTAGTGAAATTGTAAGAGCCTATGGAGCTAAGAATGACGCTAGAGTTCCTCTAACCGAAGAAGAAAAGGAAGAATATAGAATTCTCTCTGAGGCATTACAAAAGAAAGACTTTACCGTAGATGACGGTGAAGGAGGCAAGAAATGTCTTGAGACGGCAAACTTAAAGATTAGTGTAGAGGATACAGTATCAGATAATGATTCCGCTAATGATGCGAAGCAAAGCTATTGTCAAGAAAACGGCGGCTTCCTTTCCTGGATGCTTTGTCCTACCATTGCCGATGGTGCTGCTACTGCTAGTGGTCTTCTGGGGTCCATTACAGATTTAACTACTACACATAAATCAATCATTGAACAATTTTCCGATCAGGGATCAGCAATATATAAGGCGTGGTCATCATTCCGTAATTTGGCAAACATTGGATTTGTAATTATGTTACTGGTTGTTGTATTTTCACAGGTAACTAATTTAGGTATCTCGAATTACAATATTAAAAAAATTCTTCCTAAATTAATTATCACGGCTGTTTTAGTTAACTTTTCGTATCTAATTCTTGGCGTGGCAATCGATCTTTCTCATATTATAGGTAATGGAATTGGCTCGGCGATTAGAACTATTGCTGGTGAAAGTATGAGTGCAGAAGCATCGGCTCAAGCATCCTCTATCGTCTCTAAAATTGCGGGTATGGTCACGGGTGCTGGATTGATTGGCGGGGGTGTAGCTATTGCTACTACGGGTCCTGCTTTGATTCTTCCAGTTGTATTATTTGTCATTACGACCGTGATTTCAGTTTTCTTCGGTTTCGTTATGCTTACTATCCGCCAGGCAGCTATTATTATGGTGATAGTTTTGGCACCTCTTGCCATGGTATTGTATGCTCTACCGAATACTGCTGCAGTAACAAAGAAGTATATATCAACTTTAAAAGCACTTCTAATGCTGTACCCTATGTTTGTTCTTGCAACCTCCGCGGGTGCTCTCGCTTCTACTATTATAGTCGGTACTAGTACGGATATGCTTATGTTAATTGTTGGCGGACTCTTAAATGTACTTCCATATTTTGCTATTCCATCTATGACCTCTAAATCCCTTGCAGGATTGGGCGCGATTACATCAGGCTTTGATAAGATTCGTGGCGGTGCTTTAAAGGGTGTAGGTATGGCAGGTGGGGCTTTTGGTGCATCAGAATTTTACAAGCATGTGAAGAGTAATTATGCGGCCGATCAATCAGTTGCTAGAGCTAAGAGGGACTTGAGGAGATTTGATAAGATCAAGGCGAATGGTGGAGAATTGTCTATTGCACAAATGCGTCGCCAGGCTGCTGCTGCGGGTGTCGTCAATAGCGATTCTAAGTTACGAGCAGGCTCGAATTCAGCTGGACGTGGTGCGCTAAGTAATATGTCGGGTCTCGGCTTTGAAAACCTAAAGGCGACGGCTGAAAAAGAATTTCGTGAAGGTGAAGTGAAAAATATTATGAATAAACTTGCTAGTGATGGTGTAGATGAAGGTACTATGAAGAGTGATCTTATATCAGCATTGAAGACTGGTGCTAATTATGAGCATATGACTGAAGACGAGAGACATGCAAATGATATCCAAATTGAGGCGCTCACTCGCTCTCTTGGTGCCACTAAAGCTGGACGTAAGGAAGTGAGTAATATAGGTAAGGATACTGGATTGACTACGTCGAATCGTGCATTTACTCAACTTGCTAGCGCTGCGGTTACATTGCCAGGCTTTGCAGATAAGCAACAGATCGCAAATAATCAGTACACTAGTTTTCTGCAGAATACTGGCTATGATAAGAACAATAATGCAAAAAATTCATCGCTTATTTCAGCAACAAGAAGTGCGGGTCTAGATAAAGCCTATGATGATATGACTATGGATAACTTCCTTAAGGTTGGTAATGATGATGCAGTTGAAATCCTTGCGAAAAAAGGCGCCAACTCTCTTGACTCCGTGGTGAGCCAAACAGCTTCTGCTGCACTAAATGATGCAAACCTTATTGCTAATTTTGACAAAACTAAGATGTCTCTGGTTAGTGCAGAGATGGATAACCAACGTACCTCTACGATTAATTTGCGAAGTGGTGGGACTGCTCAAGTCTTTAATCCTCCATCCGATTTCGGTGAATATAGTCAGATTAAAAACCATGCCGGGGAAATTATTTACACCAATAAACGCGGCGATAGCTTTAATGCTTCTACGGGCCAGATTACTAAAGGAGTATAAAATCTCTAGTTCACGAACTGTCGGGTTTGGGGTATAATTATCTCAAGCCCGAATGGCGGAATTGGCAGACGCGCTAGCTTCAGGTGCTAGTCTAGCTTCTAGGTGCAGGTTCAAGTCCTGTTTCGGGCACCACAAGATTAGATCATAGTGAGAGCTATGATTTTTTGTTAAATTAATTATTAACGTGGTAGTTCTTGAATAAGGATTCAGATTTTTTTAAAATCCCTGTCACACCCGCTGTTTTCTTAATTTTCAAATAATCTTGGCTCTTAAATTAAAAAGGAGCCAAATATGTCAAAAAACTTATTCAAAAATAAATCCCTCGACACTTTGCCACTGGATTTTCATGTCGAAAATCATCCTCTCGATGGAGAGCAGCGCAAGTCTATTTATGATCCCGCTAGATTTAATCTAGTCGTGGCTGGTGCAGGTTCCGGTAAAACTACTACCATTCTTGGCAAAATTCTCTATCTCTTGCAGTCTGGTTTCGCCAGCCCACCAGAAATTCTAGTTTTATCTTTTACCCATGATTCAGCCACGGAACTAAGAGAACGTTTTTTGCGCGAATATTATCAAACATTTGCGGAACAGATTTTGCTCAGAAAATCTCCGCCACCCGATATTACGATTGAGACCTTCCATAGTTTAGCGCTAAAATTGCTACGAAAATTGTGGCCAGATTTTTCAGTGACAACGAATGAAATAGGTGACGAGCAGTCTGTTTCGGAAATAGATAATAACCCAGTTTCTGATTTTGATTCAGTTTCTGATTCTGATGAGCTTACCATACAGATTTCGATTATTCGCGAATTCCTTGATCTGCATGAGTTGGAATTCGAAACCGTAACGCAGATTGCTAGTAAATTCTCCTCAGAGGAATACCGTAAACTATTTCTTACAGTTTTCGAGCAATATCAAAGAGAATTATCAGAACTCCTAGGAAAACATCAAACTACGTTTTCCGGGTTAATCAAATTAGCAATTCGGTATCTTCGCTCTGATCAGATTAAAACTCGGTTTCATTACATCATTGTCGATGAGTATCAGGATCTCTCGGCTTTGCGTCAGGAATTCCTCCATCTTCTTGTCGAATCCTCGCAAGCCAACTTGTTTGCGGTGGGCGATGACTGGCAGGCGATTTATGGTTTTAGTGGCAGTCGCGTCGATTTTACTCTGAATTTCCGTAAATTTTGGGGTGATTTTTCTCTGCATCGTATCTCCAAAACCTATCGTTTTGGCCCCACCGTCGCAAGGTTAAGTTCGAGCTTCATCATGCAGGACCATACTCAAATTCGAAAACAAATTCGAAGCCAAAAAGAAGATTCTTCGGAGGCGGTCGTCGAGATATGTGGCGATTCGGAGCGGCTCGATTTAGAAGCACTCACGCATTATTTCGAGTCTCTTCCAGAATACAGTTCGATTTTATTGCTCGGTCGTTTTCAGGTAGATCAGTTTCGTCTTCTGCACTGCACGCAGTTTAATTTAAGTTCAAACGGCGTAGTATTCCGTCCGCGGCCCGATTTAAAAATCCGTTTTCTTACCGTGCACCAATCTAAAGGCCTGGAGGCTGATTATGTGATTATCCTTAATAATCGTGAAGCCAAGCTGGGCTTTCCAGCTCACGTCAAGGATCTGCCACTGAAGACTGAACTAATAAAAATCGCAGAAGAATTAAGACTAGACCAGGTTTCAGTTAATGAAGAGCGTCGCCTCTTTTATGTCGCGCTCACTCGTGCCAAAAAGCAGGTGATACTTTTGACTGTCGATGGCAAGGAGTCGAGTTTTATCAAAGAGCTGCGCCGAAAGTTTCGTGAGGATTTTACCACCTACTATCTTTCGCATTTTGAGAAATATCTTAATTTAGAATGATTTATTGTCCCAAGCTAATAATTGAAAGTAAAACATTTTTTACAAAAAATTTCAGATAGCTTGTAGTAGTTATTTCTTCGGTTTAGTAATCGAATTAATTTTGTTGCCAATATTTTTATGAGTTTTTTGGATATTTTCCATTGCCGCTTTTGTCATGTGGCGCTTGAATCTAGCCGCACGCGAATAATATTCACGGGTCAGCTTTTTAATTTCTGAGGTTACATCAATTTTAGTAGAGCCAAATTTGGCACTGAATTTATCACGTAATTTCAATGTCGCCACTGTCGTAAAAATAATATCAATCACTAAAATCGTCAGTAGTACCCCATTAATCGATTCAATCATTGGCCAGGAAAGTGGTGAAATCAAATGTAAAATGAATGGATGCAAGCCGTACTTAATTGCCATTCCACCCAGACCAAAACCAAGAGAAGTCTCGAGTGAAACGCGGCCGTTTAGATTGAAACGCGTGGTTTCTGAGTAGTCCCACCAACGCACCCGAAAGATTTTTTCCATCACCACACTGGTGGTATATTCAATCACCGAACAGATTAGGGCGAAAATAAAAAATTCAATATACCATTCGAAACGAATTTCTTGTGTCAGGATTAAAAATGAGATCATTCCCACGCCATATATTGGACAGATTGGTCCGAAAAGGAAACCTCGGTTCTGTAATTTTCGTTGCTCGACACTCGTCCAAATACATTCGAAAATCCAGCCAATAAAAGAATAAATCATGAACATCAAAAACCAGAAGCTGATAAACCTGAATACTTCATGAAATTCAAACATTACTTATCTATTTTAACATGAGAGGTCAGGATTTGTTTATGTTAAAATAAAAGTAATGATTTAGTTATTTTTGAATTTTAAACCATTGTTAAACTTAATAAAAAACAAGGAGAATAAATGTTAATTTCCGAAAATGTCCCGATTAAAAATCTTGTCACCATGCGTATTGGTGGTCCAGCCAAATATGTCATCGAAATCAAGTCTAAAGATGAAATCCCTGAAGCCTATCAGTTTGCCGCTGAAAAAAATCTCCCAGTCACTATCCTTGGTAATGGCGCTAATACCTTCGCCACCGACGAAGGTTATCAGGGTGTGATTTTGCTCGATCGTATTCTCGGCATCTCACAGCTCTCAGAGGAGGAAATTGAAGCCGCCTACGGTGCTGAAATAAAAGCTGAAGCTGAAAAAGAAGGCTATGGCTATTTTCGTGCTAATGGTGGTGAAATTTGGGATTCCTTAGTCAATTTCACTGCTGCTCTTGGCTATTCTGGTATCGAAGCGATGGCTGGTATTCCAGGTACCGCCGGTGCTTCACCTGTTCAGAATATCGGTGCTTACGGCCAGGAAGTCACTCAGGTGATCGTTTCTGCTGATGTCTATGATTTGAAAGAAAAAACTTTTAAAACCATCCTCGCTGAAGATATGCAGATGAGCTACCGCAAGTCCATCTTTAATTCTGGCGAAAGCGTGGGTCGTTACTTTATTTATTCCATTGTGATTCGCCTGAAAAAAGGTCAACTCAACCCACCATTCTACCGCTCCTTGCAAGCTTATGTGGACGAACATCAAGAGACTGATTTTTCACCAACCAACATCGCTCGTATGGTTCGCGAAGTGAGAAATTCTAAGCTTCCAGATCCAGAAAAAATCGCCAGCGCTGGTAGCTTCTTCAAGAATATTTACCTCACTGACGAAGAAGCCGACGAGGCCGAGGCGCGTGGTATCGAAGTTTGGCGCAATGCTAAAGAAGTCGGTCCAGATTCTCCAGAGAAGCGTACTAACTTAGTCAATTCTGGTTGGCTTCTCGAACATGCTGGCCTTAAGGGTCAGGTCTTCCATGGTATGAAAGTCAGTGAAAAGGCCGCATTGATTCTAATTAATGAATCTGCCGAAACTTACGCCGATCTCGCCGCCGCTCGCGCCGAAATTGCAAAAATTGTCTTCGATAAATTCGGCTTAATGATCGAACAAGAACCAGATGAAATTAAATAAGGAGCTCCATGGTTAAAGAATTAAATGGCCGTGAATTAGTCGGATTTATTAAGGAACGCCAAGCTCATCAAGTAAAGGCTCTTCGCTCACGTAAAATCCGTCCGAAATTAGTCATTATTCGTGATTCGAATAATCCCGTCATCGAAAAATACGTCAGTCTGAAGAAAGCTTACGGGGAAGATATTGAGATTGAAGTAATTGATCAGGTGGTAAATCCCACCAAGGAAGCTATTCAATCGGCTATTGAATCCGCTAACCAAGACGCCTCTGTCTCTTCGGTGATTTTGCAGCTTCCTTTACAAAATCTAGAGTGGACCGAGGAACTCGTTGCATTGATCGCTCCCGAAAAAGACGTCGATGGTTTGACCGGCAAAAGTCGTTTTGATAGCGCTACTGCTACCGCCATCAATTGGCTACTTACTGGTTACGGCATCGAACTGAATAATAAATCAATCGCCATTGTCGGTCGTGGTCGTTTGGTGGGCGAACCGCTGATTCGCATGCTCACTAATTCTAATCTTCGTGTTTCGGTTTTTCACCGTGGTTCCGATTTTTCTGAACTTAAAAATCACGATGTCATTATCACCGCCACAGGTAATCCTCACCTCATTACTTCTGAAATGATTCGCGAAGGTGCGGTGATTGTTGATGCCGGTACGGCCAGTGAAGGTGGAGTGATTCTCGGTGATATCAATGACGAAATTCGCGCTCGTACTGATATTTCTGCTATCACACCGAAGATTGGCGGTGTGGGTCCGCTTACTATTGGCGTACTATTCGAAAATGTTCTGGCCTCTGCTGCCGAAAATCAAACACATTAATTAAGCAATAAAAAAGGGTGAGTCATGCAAACAAAATCAAAGAAAAATTATAGCGGCCCAGTCGTCCTCGTGGTGATGGATGGAGTGGGTATCCGTCAAGAAATCGAAGGCAACGCCGTGGCGCTAGCCTACACGGAATTTCTGCATCAATTGGAGCAAAATTATCCGAAATTAGCCCTTCAAGCTTCCGGTGAGGCGGTGGGTATCCTGGCTGGTCAAATGGGGAATTCCGAAGTTGGACATAACGCTCTCGGTAGTGGCCAAATTATTAAGCAAGGTATCGCTAAAATCAACCAAGCTTTTACCACTGGAGAAATCTGGCAATCTCAAGCCTGGCAGGGGATTATCGAAAATCTTAAAACCCACCAATCCACTCTGCATTTTTCCGGAATTTTTTCAGATGGCGGTGTGCATAGTGAGCTTTCTCATCTTTTTGCCATGTTAAGACGCGCTGCCGAATCAGGTATCAAAACTATGCGCATACACGCCGTCTTCGATGGTCGCGATGTGGCACCGCAGTCGGCTGAAAAATATCTCACGATGTTTAATCAAACGGTCGCAGAAATCAAAAAAGAGTTCGACGTCGATATCCAAATCGCCTCTGGTGGCGGACGCATGGTGTTTATTGCCGATCGTTATCAAACAGATTGGTCTATGGTTGAGCGTGGCTGGCAGGCCATAGTTTATGGTCGGGCCGATCATTACTTTAATTCTGCAGACGCGGCAATTAAACATTTTCGTGAATCTGAACCTAGTCTCCAAGATCAGTATCTTCCAGCTTTCGTGGTGACAGATGAGGCGAAGCATCCAATTGGTCTAGTCCAGCCACACGACAGTTTTATTTACTTTGATTTTCGTGCCGACCGCGCCCTTGAAATTGCCGAAGCTTTTTGTCTCGATGATTTTCAAGGCTTCAACCGTGGCATCGAGCAGAATCAGAAGTTACCGATTTACTTTGCCAGTCTCACTGAATATGATGTGGATCGTCATTTTCCAGAGCATACCTTGGTCGCTCCAGTCGAAATCCATCACACCCTGCATGAATATTTGGCCACCAAAAATCTCACTCAGCTAGCCTGTTCTGAGACTGCCAAGTTTGGCCATATTACTTATTACTTCAATGGCAATAGTTACGAGCCACTACCCGGCGAAGAATTTCTTGAAATTAAATCTGATACGCGTCCCTACGACGAACGTCCTTGGATGAAGTCCGCGGAAATTACTGACGCCGTTATCGAAAAAATGGCTAATTTTGATTTTGTCCGAATTAATTTTGCCGGTGGCGATATGGTGGGACACTTCGGTGAGCTTGAGCCGACTGTTGTTGCTATGGAAGCTATAGATTTACAGCTTCAGCGTCTCGCCAAAAAAGTTGATGAGCTAGGTGGCATGATGTTGATTACCGCTGATCACGGTAACGCTGAGGAACTTTTTGATACTAATACCCACCAAGCCAAAACTTCGCATACCACTAATCTCGTCCCCTGTTATTTTTATGATAATACCGAGTTTAGCCAGCACTATCGACTAAATAATTTGCCAGATGCTGGGTTAACTAATATTGCCGCTACTGTCGCCGACCTCTTAATTAGCGAGCACTCTGAACACTGGCGCGACTCCTTGATTAGTCTCAAATAGCTTGTTAAGAGGTGTTATCTGGGGAAATATGGTATAATTCAGAAAAGGAGAAAAAATGCAGAAAATTACCAAAGCCATCATTCCTGTGGCCGGATGGGGTACCCGTCGTCTACCGATTACCAAAGTTATTGAGGAATCCATGTTGCCAGTTGGTAACCGTCCACTCGTCGATTACTCCGTGCAAGAACTCATTGAAGCCGGAGTTACTGATATCTATATGGTGGTTAGCAATACTGAACCTTGCCAAGTTCGTGAATTCTACTCTGATAATATTGTACTAAATGATTATCTGATTTCTCGCGGTAAGGCTGATCGTGTCGCTCTTACCAAGACTCTTCCAGAGCACGTTAAGATTCATTACATCGCTCAAGATGCCAATAGTAAATATGGTACTGCCGTCCCTGTCGCTATGGCTGCTGAAGAGTATAATCTTAACGAACCCGTGATTGTTTATATGGGTGATGACTTTATTTGGAATCCAGATGGCGAATCTGCTGCCACTTCTCTGATTAATTCTCTTCAGTCTGAAACTGACTCAGCTATTTTAGGTGTTGAAATTCCTAAGGAAAAAGTTGATAAATATGGTGTACTCGAGGTTCAGGATGGCAAGCTCACTAATGTGGTCGAAAAACCATCCGTCGAAGAAGCTCCGTCTAACCTGATTAATGTCAGCAAATATATTCTTTCTGCGGATTTATTGCAAAAAATTGTCGCCTATGTCAATGAACACGACTTCGGTCCAACCGACCAGGAATACATGATTACCGATCCAATCTATGACTATATTAAGCAAGGCCAGACCATGCGCGTCGCTTCCACCTCTGGTCAATATCTCGATGGTGGATCTGTCGAAGGCTGGGTGCACGCTAATAATGTAGTTTGTGGCGTCAAAGAAGCCTAAAATCTGAAAGTTTCTCTAAGTAAGACCCTTATCCAGGGGTCTTATTTTATTTTAAAAATATACCATCCATGATATAATATTTATGGTTTATTAGGAAAGGCTCTTATGAAACAAAAAACTTATCAAGAAGAAATCGGCGCTATTATTACCAATCTTCGCCGTGAAAAAGGCATCACTCAAGGTGAACTCGCGAAGATGATTGGCACCTCGCAGTCTGCCGTTCATCGCATCGAAAAGGGTGATCAAAATACTTCTCTCGAAATGATTAAGAAAATTTCCTCCGCGCTCGGCCACCAGATTTTGGCCGTCAGTGACTCCTCTTTTCAGTCTTATCGTATTAATGGCGGCAAAACTCTCAGTGGTTCTATTACAGTTAATTCTTCTAAGAATGCCGGGGTGGCTCTACTTTGCGCGTCTTTACTTAACCATGGCCGTACGACACTGAAAAAACTCGCCCGTATCGAAGAGGTTTTTCGTATTATTGAAGTTCTCGAGTCGATCGGCGTGAAGTGTCGTTGGGTTAATCGTCAAAAAGATTTAGAAATCACCCCTCCTCGTGATATTAAACTTGATGAAATGGATCTTGATGCTGCCCGCAAGACTCGTTCGGTTCTCATGTTGATGGGTCCACTCCTCCATTTTTATCAAGAATTCGCCTTACCTTATGCTGGTGGTTGTTCTCTCGGCACCCGTACCGTTGAACCACACCTGCGTGCTCTTTCAGTCTTTGGCCTCAATGTGGATGCCACCACCCGCACGGGTTTCTATGAGGCTAAGGTGGATCAAAAAATTCTTCGCGACGAATCTGGCAAACGTATCGTGCTTATCGAACGTGGTGACACGGTGACAGAAAATATTCTCATGGCAGCCGCACTCTATCCGGGAAAAACTACGATTGTGGGTGCTTCGCCGAATTACATGGTGCAAGATGTTTGTTTCTTCTTGCAAGACCTCGGGGTTAAAATTGAGGGAATTGGCACGACCACGCTTGTGGTGCATGGATTAAAGTGCATTGATAAAGATGTGGAATATTTTCCTAGCGAAGACCCGATTGAGGCCATGTCTTTTTTGGCGGCTGGCTTAGTCACTAAATCTGAAATTACCATTACGCGTGCTCCGATTGAATTTTTGGAAATTGAGCTCGAGGTTTTGCGTTCCATGCATGCCAAAATTGAGCGTTCTGAGGAGTACTTCTCTTATAATGGTCGCACTCGCCTAGTCGATTTGCATATCTTGAAATCTAATCTGGTGGCTCCAGCTGATAAAATTCATCCCATTCCTTTCCCAGGTCTCAATATCGATAATCTCCCATTTTTCACCGTGATTGCCGCCATGGCTGAAGGCCGCACCTTGATTCATGACTGGGTTTTTGAAAATCGTGCGATCTATTCCACTTACCTCACCAACCTAAATGCCAAGGTAGAATTGCTCGATGCTCATCGTTTCTACGTTTCTGGCCCGACTAATTGGCGTGCCGCTGAATTAGTTTCGCCTCCAGCCCTCCGTCCAGCTGTAGTTTTACTTCTCGGTATGTTGGCCGCCCCCGGCGTTTCTATCTTGCGTAATGTCTATTCCATTAATCGCGGTTATCAGGATTTCGCCCGTCGTCTCAATCATCTAGGTGCCGATGTCAAACCGCTAGTTGGCATCTAGGCTCGTAACTAGATAGTTTATTAGTTAAAAATACCACACCTATTGCAGTCTAAAAATATCAGGTCTCACGTGGCCTGATATTTCTTTGCTATAATAAAGGTAATGCTTAATAATATTCAGCAAAATTTCAAGCGTTTTAAGATTCGCCATCTTCTGGCCCTGATTTTTTTGCTTGTCGTAGCTCTCCTCGCTGGCTTCATTAGTCAAGCCAATCAGACCTTCATGAATGCTAATTTTGTGAAAAAATATTTTAGCGAAAATCCCACCTACTACACTATTAAGGTTTCTCAAGCCAAATCCGCTATTATCGATCGCTTTTACGGCACTGGTACTCAAGAATTTACCAGCACGATGAATTCGGAGATTATTAATTTTGCGCAAAACCTTCCAGATAACCAGATTATGCCAGGTGAAGTGATGTATAATCTTCAGACTCTGCAGAATAATTTTCCGAAAATTCTCAGTCAATTGATTTTGCCAGAGGAATATCAAAAATATCAGAATCTCATCATCGATAATATTTATCAAATTCCAAGTAATATTAATCTCGAACAAACTTTGATGAATAATTTTTCTGCCAAGATTGACCACTTTCTTGCGGAATCCGGTCAATCGATTAACCCTGCCGTATTAAATGCCACCACGCACTATATTGTGCAAGTTTACCTTGGCCAACTCACCATGCACGATACCATCCATGAGATAAAACAAAATTTTGCAATTACCAAGAAATACATGGATATTCTCACTCTGATTATCTTGATTAGCCTCCTTGCCCTAATTGTGTTAAATTATTTTCTCTACGACCTAATGGGGTGGCGCATTTTTATTTTTACCACCACGTTATTACTTTTTCTTGCCGGTTATCTCGCTTCCATGCCTATCTGTCAGCAAATGATTCAGCAGATATTTGTTATTAAGTAGCGTATAATTAATCTATGAATCTTTTTACCACTGAATTAAACCCCGCCCAAGCCGATGCTGTTGAAACCCTTTCTGGACCACTCTTAATCTTGGCTGGTGCCGGTTCTGGTAAAACTAAAACTCTCACGCATCGTATCGCTAATCTGATCACTCATGGGATTTCTCCCTCACAAATTCTTGCGGTTACTTTCACCAATAAAGCGGCCAGAGAAATGCGCGAACGCCTTTTTCATCTCTTGAAACAAGCTTCAAAAGCAACTGATCAATATCCCGATAATTTAAAATCCTTCTTCACCTCGGACCTTTTTTCCGCCACGGAAGTACCGCGTAATTTTATGCCATTCATGGGGACTTTTCACGGTATCTGTGTCAAAATTCTCCGCATGGAAGCTGAGAATCTTCATCTTGATCGCAATTTTCTGATTTATGATACTTCTGATCAAGAAGCTCTGATTAAGCGCGCGATTAAAAATCTCCGTTTCGAAGATAAAAATCTCCGCCCGAAAACTATTCAAAGCACTATCTCGAGTTCGAAAAATGCCGGTGTCATGCCGGAAGAATACGAGGCTTCCGCGAGCTACCCTCAACAGAAGAATATTGCCAAAGTCTTCTTTGAATACGAAAAATTGAAGGCCGCCGCTTCTGCTCTCGATTTTGACGATCTCTTGCTAAAAACCGTGGAACTTTTTGAGACCAATCCGGCCGTGCATCAAAAATGGCAGTCCCGTTTCCGTCATATCTTGATCGATGAGTATCAGGACACTAATCATGTACAATATCGTTTAATCAAGCTACTCACTGGTCGCGAGCAAAATATTTGTGTGGTCGGCGATGACTGGCAATCAATTTATTCTTGGCGCGGGGCAGATTTTCGCAACATTCTTCACTTTGAAGCGGATTTTCCGGGCGCCAAAGTCATCAAGCTCGAACAAAATTATCGCAGTACCGGCAACATTTTGAGGGCTGGTCAGCAAATTATTGAGCATAATAAAACACGTAGCTTTAAGGAGTTATTTACCGAATCTGGGGATGGGGAAAAGGTAGAGATTCAGGCTCTCAATGACGAATCGGCTGAGGCTAGTTTTGTGGCACTGAAAATTATCAATCTCCTAGCTAATGCTAAAAATGAGGTGAGTAATTTCTCCGATTTTGCCGTGCTTTATCGTACCAACGCCCAGAGTTTTGCCCTGGAGAAAGCCCTGATTTCACGCGACATTCCCTATAAGATTATCGGCGGCATTCGCTTTTATGATCGTAAGGAAATTAAAGACGTTTTAGCTATTCTAAGGATCGTGCTTAATCCACGCGACCGTGTTTCCTTCGAGCGGGTGACGAAGAATGTCATTTCTGGTATCGGTCCAGCTAGTCTAGAAAAAATCTATCTCGCACTCGGCCTGGATGGCGCATTAATCGACCTGGAAGCTGATCAAGTTCTTACTGGTAAGGCGAAAAATAGTTTTTTGCGTCTGCAAAATTTTCTCAAGACTATCGACCGTACCGCCAATCCGTCGGAGATTATTACTGAAGTGATTAATTATTTCGATTTTGCTAACCTCGTCGACGATGGCACTCCGGCCACTACCGAGCGCCAGGAAAACCTCGACGCTCTCGTCGGTAATACTAAAGATTTTGATACTCTCGAAGACTTCCTAGCCGATTCGGCTCTGATGTCTTCTTCCGATGAATCGACTCGCGATAATTCCGTCACCCTTATGACGCTTCACGCGGCTAAGGGACTTGAATTCCCGGTCGTCTTCATCGTTGGTATGGAAGAAGGTCTCTTCCCAAGCTCTATGAGTTCCGATGAGGATAGTATTGAAGAAGAACGTCGTCTGGCCTATGTCGGTGTGACTCGCGCCAAAAAGCGCCTCTTCCTTACTTTTACCGCTGTGAGGTTTCTGCATGGTAAGTCTAATTTTAATACGCCATCCCGCTTTCTGGCTGAGCTCGGCTATCAACCGGACTTCTTTAATGAATCGATTGATAATAGTTTTAATAATAACTACGGCAATAATTTTGGCAACAAATTTAATCATAATCGTAGTCGTAGTTTTGACGATGATTTTACTGATGATACTTTTGATTCTTATCATAATTATTCTGATCATAAGAAGCCAAAATCTCAGCCAAATAAAAAATTCGATCCTTTCTATGATGATATCTTCTATGAAGATGAGGGATTCGATTTTTAAAAATAACTCTTCGGCGGGTTATTTTTCTTTTTACGATTAATTTTCTTTAATCTTATTTAGTAACTTTTCGTATTCCAGTAAATCTAAATTAGCTGGCCTTGCGTCTAAATCAAGCCCAAGTTCTTCAAAAATTTTCATGATTTCCTCGCGGCTGCGTCCGGTAAAATGTGGCAACATCCCATGTAGTTTTTTGCGTGGATTCGCAAAACATTGTTTCACAAACTTCAAAACTTCTTCTGACACTAAGGCTTCTTCGCGTGGATAAAATATTACCGAGGCCGAGTCAACTTTTGGTGGTGGAGTAAAAAGTTTGCGTTCCACGAAAATTCCCCCTTCAACTTCCGCGTAATTTTGCACGAATAAAGTTAGGAACGAGTAGCGACCTTTTTCTTCGAGAATCCGATCGGCCACTTCCTTTTGCATTAAGAGCACGATTTTCGCAGGCTTCTTTTCTAGTAGTAATAATTTTCGAATAATTGGACTAGTGATGTAGTAAGGAATATTTCCTGCCACCGAAAAAGCACCATCAAGTTGACTAAAATCAAAATCAAGAACATCGGCATTAATCACTTCCAGGTTTTTGCCAGGGAAGGAATTCGGTAAATTATGCGCTAGTTTTTCATCAAACTCAATCGCTACCACTTTTGGGAATCGCTTTAGTAAAGAACTGGTTAGTGTCCCGAGACCTGGTCCGATTTCTACACAAAAATCCACCTCACTTCTCGCGCTTTCGGCAATTTCTTCCAAAGTAAAACGATCTTTTAGCCAGTTCTGTCCCAGGGATTTTTTGTTCTGTAACATCTTTTTCTCCTAGTACCAGTGATGACTGCTCCAGAAAGCCCAGGCCTGACTCCAGCCACCGTAGCGTCCGGTGACATAGCCAATCATCCAACGAATCTGAGTCACTGGATTAGTCTTCCAGTCGCTACCAGCGGAAGCCATCTTCGAGCCCGGAAGTGCCTGTGGAATACCATAAGCGCCTGATCCGGCATTTGATGCATCATAACGGCATCCTGATTCGCGCATAATTAAAGTCAAAGCCGCGTAGAGGTCATTTTCTGAAACTCCCGCACTTCTGGCGTAGTTAGCACAGGTTTCCCAATCTGGTGGAATCGATTTTTTACTACCAACCTTGGTCACCCTAGCCACTGGTTGCTTAATAATATTAGTCGAGACCAGCTCACGCGAAACTTCCACATTGTTTACCATATTGATCTTATAGACGGACTGCTTACGACCAACTTCACCCATGGTTTCAAGCTTGGTCTGACCCGTCGCCATACTTGCGTCGTTTTCCGTTTTTTCTTCGTATGGAATTTCTTCCTCCACAGTCACTTTATGGCCACCTGTATGGGTTAGGCGATATTTCGTCGATAGTCCAGCTTCCAAAATATCATGCCCCGCCACCTTAGTTACCACGTCGCCGTCATAAACATTGAAACCGGCTTCCTTAAAAAGGGCTTTTTCATCCGTAGTAGCAGTCATTAAAAATACCGTCTTCTGTCCGTCACTCAATGTGACAGGTTTAGCACGGTAAATATTAATGCGATAATTATCAGAGTTAATCCGTTCTGTACGGGCAGGCTCCACTTTGTCATAATTTTCTAAGGCAATATTAGACCGCTTCAAAGCTTCCTCGACAGTATTGGCGTTAGTTTTAATCGTTAAGGTTTTATTGTCGGCAAAAAATGTCACATAATGCATGTCCGAAATTTCTCCAGCATCTGGATCTTTAGTCTCGGCAAAAGCCGAACGAACTCTCGAGAATCCAAAGATTAGACCGGATAAAACTAGCAAAAAAGCGCTAAAAATATATAGCGTCTTATAAGTCTTGGCTATTTTGAAAGCACTACTCACCTAATTATTATAACATACCGTGATTTATTGATAAAGTTTACGCTAATTTATGATAGAATAAACTTAAGAGTTATCACATAAAAAGGATGTTTCATGAATCAAGCGGACAACACCGAAGACTTTGCCAATTTAATGGAAGAATTGAATAATTACACTACGGAAAATCATACCGAAAATACCAATTCTTTGAATCAAGCTTCTGAGGCATCTCTTGCGATTGACCTAAGTAATTTAGACGCCAGACCTGCTGATTCTAACCAACCGGTCACTATCGCCCCCTCTGCAGATTTTGCTTCTTCTATGAATCAAACTGCCACTACTTCGGCTGCCGCAAAAGATTCTGATAATCTTACCGCTCCAAGTCATACCCCACTTTCGCCGCTGATGAATTTGGATGGTACGGAAAATACCGAGGCGGTTAAAGCTGCTGAATCTGCCAAGGATTCAGCTCCAGATGACGTCGATTTCACCAAAGAAGATCAAGCAGAAGATGCCGAAAAAACTGAACACGAAAAATTCCTTGAAGATCAAGAGAAAAATCCTTTGAAGGCTGCTGAACCAGTCCCAGGTTCTATCGGCAGTGCAGTTTCTTACCATGATTACGAAAAAGAGAAAAACGAAGAAGCTACTAAGGCGCAAAACCCTGAGAAAAAGTCGCTAAAGCTCGACCCAAAAATCATTGCTATTATTGCCATTGCCGGTATTTTTGTGATTTTTGGTGCTATCTTCTTGATTAATACCTTGAGTAATCAGCCGAAGAAATCTTCACGCGCCAGCAATCAAAGCACCGTTGTTGCCAATGAAAATCAAATTCTCGAATGCGCCACCAAAGTCTCCGAGGAGAATCGCACGAAATATAATGCTGCTTCTGGCGAAGTCGCAAAGATTTTTACTTACAGTCACGATTCCTTATCTAGCATTGAAATCCGTACAGTTTATGAATTTAGTTCTACCGAGGCTGCTAAAACCGCCAAGCAAGCTATTGATTCGGAAAATCAACTCACAGAAAATAATGGTCGTACCGAAAAGATCGAAAATCACAAGACTATCACCTCTGGCCTAGATGGTAAAATCATCTCTCTCGGTCACTGTAAAATCGGAAGACCTCGAAGCCTACCAGAAGACCGACGACTTCAAAAATCAAAGCTTTGCTACCGCTGGCTCTGATGGCAAACTTGATCTTACGATCAATAATGTTCTCACTACTCAAAATCTCCAAGGCTTCTCTTGTAGTATTACCGAATAGAAGATTCAAAAGAGGCTTCCCGGCCTCTTTTTTTGAATTGAGGAAATACTTGATTTTTGCTATAATTATTAGGAA
>JABCOY020000006.1 GCA_013333375.2 Candidatus Saccharimonadota bacterium
CACTAAAATTAAGCACGAGTACATTCACTTTAATGCTATAATTATTTACAGATGAAAGAAATCAAAAATTTTAAACCAAAAGAATCTAAAGTTACTGATCTTTTTCTGATTCTTGTAGCCTTTCTTTTGGTTTTTATTCTTTTTAATTCTGTTCGTGTTTCTGCCGACGCTCCTAAAATTAAACTCACAGATGATCAGCGTGGCGAACTCTCCATGAACTGTAGTTCAATCAAGTCTAGCCTCAAAAAACTTCAAGTTAGTGATGCCAAAATCCGCTCTCTACTTGGGGCTAATTACCAAACAATTCTCAATTCTTACATCACCCCCTTCAACCTTCGCCTTGTCAAAAATAACCAGAATCTCGGCGATCTTTCTGACCTACAAAGTAGTTTTGTCTTGCAAAAAAATGACTTTAGTTCACTTTATATTGCTTATAGTCAACAATTTGAAAATCTCCTTTCTATTGATTGCCAAAAAAATCCTGACGATTTCTACAATCAGCTGATCGTCACCAGGGAATCCCGCAAGGAGCTAAACCAAAAAGTCGAAGATCTTACCAAAACCGCAGAAAAATACCTTGCAGAGATTAAAAAAATTGAAATTGATGGCGAAAACATTCGTTTTACTCCCGAAAAAACCGACGCTACCAAAGCTTCAAGCATTACCAATCCTGCTAATCAAGTGGAGGGACGATAATTATGTCAAAAATGTCCTCCGGTGGTCGCAATCTTATGCGCTTAGGCTTAATCGCAACCCTAATCACCATCCTTACTACCACCATTTCTCTAGCTATCTATCACAATAGTGGTGACATTTATCTAGATCGCTCCCGCCCAGGTTTTTTGCCAGAGAAGCACGAAGTCAAATCTGACGACCAACCTGAAAAAACTTATTCTTTCTCAGAATCCGGCAATCTCGACTCCAAAACCCTTGAAGAATTCCGCGAAAATTTTAAAAAAGCTCTCGAAGATACCAAAAATCTTAAAGACCCATTTTCCGCCGATAATCTATCTGATGATTTTGTTGGTTTGAAATCGCCCAATAAATAACCAGCACCACTCAACCTACACCCATCGCTCACTAAGAGTCAGTTACCTATGTTTTAGCACTTTTCAAAATGCTATTTTCATGTTATAATACAGCGATAATTATTAAGTGGGAATAATCTATATGAAACAATCTAATATTAAACTTATCGGTGAATTCTGCCTAGTTTCAATCTTTGCAGATGGCCATAATTTTCTAGATATTCCTGCCAAAATCGACTCCGGAGCCGACAGTAGTTCTCTCCATATCAACAGCGCTAAAGTCAACGAAGATGGTGATTTAGTAATAAGTCTCCCTAGTTTTTATCAACATAAAACTTCTCCAAGGGAATTAAAGCGTGATTATGCTCATCCAGACTACACACCCACTAAAGTCAATGAGAAGATTAAAAAATCCAAAACTTCAAAAACTATCATTATTCCCAAAGGAAAATATCGAGATATTACCATTGTCAGCTCTAATGGTCATGGTCAAAAACGTTACAAAACCAACCTAAAGATTAGCATCAACGGATCCGAATTTGAAACTTCGTTTACCCTTAGCAGCCGTCATAAAAACCGCTACCCAATACTACTTGGCAAGCATGCCCTAAAAGGTCGGTACCTAGTCGACGTTTCAAAATCCTACATCAACCAAACCAAAGAAAATCTTAATCAACTAATCAGCAAGGAAGACTAAAATGAAAATCGCCATTCTCTCCAACGGACCAAAGAACTACTCCACCACCCGTCTCTACGAAGAAGCTACCAAGCGTGGCCATGAAGTCGACATCATTAAGTACAAAAATTGTTATCTTTCACTCTCCGAAAATAATCCCGTAGTTTACTATAACGGAGAAGCACTTCCTCACTACGACGCAATTTTGCCTCGTATCGCCAATGGTCTCACTCGCTACGGTTGCGCCGTAGTTCGCCAATTTGAAATGAGTAACACCTGGACACTTTCTAGCTCAATTTCGATTACACGCGTCCGTGACAAGCTTCGCTCTGCTCAAATTTTCGCCAAAGCTGGCATTGCTTCACCAAAAACCCTAGTCTCACGCAACACCGCAGATATCGATGACCTTCTTGAACAAATTGGTCTTCCAGCCATCATTAAACTTGCTACTGGCACACACGGTAATGGGGTGGTTTTAGCCGAAACCAAGAAAGCTGCCCGCTCTGCTTTGCAGGCTTTTTACCTCTATAATGAGGACGGTACTAATATTTTAATTCAAGAATATATCAAAGAGTCCGCCGGCACCGATATTCGTGCTTTTGTGGTCGGTTCAAAAGTGGTTGCCTCCATGAAGCGTCAATCCCTTGACGACGATTTTCGCTCCAATCTCCATAAAGGCGGTATCGGCACTGCCATTAAACTTACTCCGGAAGAAGAAAAACTCGCAATTAAAGCCGCCAAAGTCATGGGACTACATGTTGCCGGTGTCGACCTCATGCGCTCCGCTCGTGGTCCATTAATCCTCGAGGTTAATGCTTCGCCAGGATTTGGTATTGAAAAAGCCACCAACCGTAACGTCGCCCTACCAATTATCAAATACATTGAACACAATGCAAAAGGCCGCACTCTTAAAGATAAGGTTGGCATCTAAGCTAAAATCCCTAAACCAAAATCTCTAACCCAATCTGACACCTCTAGGTGTCAGATTTTTATATCTCTTTCAGCCCAGAACAAGTTATCATATAGTATAATTAACTTATGATTATTTTACTTTTAATCGTCTTGCTCTTTATTCTATTCTCCATGCTTAGACGACATATTGGCATTGCACTACTTGCTACTATCGCCGGTAACACCATTTATAGCACCTTCGGCAACGATCTAACCGAATTATTTACTAAATTTCTAAACGGCATCCCAGAAAATACAATTTCCAGCACTATCTACATCTCCCTAGTTTTTCTCTTTCCGTTGATTCTTTATTTCAAATCCAACAAAGACAGTCTTTTTGGTATTTTACGTTTTCTCGAGAGCTTGATTTACGCCGTTCTTCTGGTCTCCATTTGTGCCGCCAAGATTAATCTCCTTATACCATTCGATGATATAAGTATCCAACTTCTGAACTTCATCGCCATCGTGCGCCCTTCGCTTCTGCTTTTTGCCATCATTGTAGCCTACCTTGATATTCTTCTCAGCAAATCGAACTAGTATAAAAACCACCAACCATATCAAAAAATACCACCATTTTTTCTTCGGAAAATCTAAAATAGAAGATTCCTGTTCAGCCAAAACATTTATTATGTGTGTATGAATTTTCAATGGCCAAATTAGTATTTTTTCTAAACTGATTCCAAATATCACCAAATCACCCAATACCGCAATCAATCCCACCGAACCCATAACAATGGGTAAACTCGACAATAGTACTATATTCGCCAGAATCGAAAGCCAAGTAAATTTACCAAAGAAATATAAGCTAATTGGCAATGTTATTACAGAGATTACAATTGAGGAAATTAAAGATTTTGCCAAAAATCCCGGCCTTCGATAAAGATCCTTTAAATCATCCTTAGTCCCATAGAGATAACCTGTAGCTAACGGCACTATTTCCACTATGGCAAAATAAGCTAATACCGAAAGCCAGAAACCAATTTGCTTTACAAATTCTGGTCGTATTATCAAACAAATGCTTACAATCATCGCCATTGTTCGATAAACCGAAACGTTTCGGCCAAAGTATTTAATCGTCATCATTAAAACCAACCCGACTAATGCGCGCAAAATAGACGGACTAAAACCAATCATCATTGCATAGATGAAGCAGAAGATTAACACAAAATAGGTTTTACTAATGATCGAAAAATGCTTAAAACCCAAACTCAAAATTCCAGCAATTATTGCAAGGTGAGTCCCAGAAACCGCAATTAAATGCATTACTCCAACATTTACCATATTATCTTTTTGTAGCGCCGTTAATTCATCCTTGTTTCCAGTTAAATAGCTAATACCAAGGGCCAGTTCGTCATGCTCGGAATATTTTAAAAGCCTCTCCTTTAACAAAGCGACGAATTTTCGCTGTGTATGCACCTTTTCGTTTCTTGCTCTTATAAAATTCGTCTTGGGTTCATTACCGGCAATAAATAAATCAGGAGACCGACAGAAAACTCGTCCAGCCGCAATTAGAATCAGACTTGCTATAAATAAATTTTCTATACGTATTTTCATTTACAACCTCCAAGCTCAACATAAAAAAACTTTCATTTTTTGGCAAGCATTTTTTGAATAAAACAAAGAATTACAGATTAAAAAATCTTAAGCATAAGCAAGTTGTTAAAAAGCCACATAAAAAGCATAAGCAAGTTATCAAAAAATTTAAAAACACCAAACCACCAGATATAAACTCTCGAAATTTTATCAATCCTAATATTTAAAAACTTGCGAAATTTTATATTTACTTTATGCTAGATATTAAGATGAAGCAGAAAAACCCAAATATCACCCCAGAGACCCCACTGGAAGTTATTAACTTCGCTACGACCGGACAGGGAATTGCGACCAATTCAGATGGTAAAAAAATCTTCCTGTGGAACGCCATGCCAGGAGAAAAAATCACCGAATATCAGGTTTTAAAACAAAAATCCCATCTCACCGAAGCCGTAGCTCTGAAAATTGAAACCCCTAACCCACACCGCGTATTGCCACGTGACGAACATTATCTTTCTAATTCACCTTGGCAAATTCTAGATATCAACTACGAGAATTCCGTCAAAAAACAAATTATCGAGGAACTTTTCTCTAAACTTAAAACACCAGAAATTACATTCGAAGCCAGCGATAATGAATATTTCTATCGCAATAAAATGGAGTACTCCCTCTACTACGATCATGAGACTGTCAAAATTCACCCAGCCATCCATCGTCGTGGGTCACATCACAAAATTCCTATCCTTACTTCTTCACTTGAAAATCCAGCCATCTATCAACGTGCCATGGAGATTATCGAGGAGCTAAATACTAAGCAAGAGGATTCTAGAAAATATCAATCTCTTCTTCTTCGCTGCAATCGTCAAGGCGAAGTGAGTGGTGGGTTCTATGAGAACTACCAACCACATCCCACCTTCAAAAATCTTACTGACAAAATCTTAGACTATGAATTTTCTTATTCTCCAAACGGATTCTTCCAAATCAATCTTCCAGAATATGAAAAAGTTTTACGAAAAATCAAAGATTTTATCAAAGACCAAAACAAAGTCGTTGACCTTTACTCCGGCGTTGGTACCATCGGATTAACTGTTGCTGGAGATAAAAATCTCACACTTGTCGAAGTTGATAAATTTGCTCACGGTGAACTATTAAACAACATCGAATCGATAAAATCCAGTACAGGCAACTCCGAAATCACTGGCATCCTCGCCAAATCTGAGGACATTTATGATCATATCGAGCATAATTCAACTGTTATTGTTGACCCGCCGCGTTCTGGTTGCGACTCTAAACTTATTGACACGATCAATCAAAAACTTCCAGAAAAACTCGTCTATCTATCCTGCAACCCTATTACCCAAGTACGTGATCTTGAAGGTCTTGCCGAAAATTATCGAATTACAAATGTTACCGGATATAATTTCTTCCCACACACACCACACATCGAATGTCTAGTCTTACTAGAGCGTAAATAAAAGCGTAAAATATAAAAACATAATCAAGGTAATCTATGAACGATTTTTTACTACTCACTATAAAACTACTCATCGGCTTTCTCGCTCTCATTATCATTATCAATATTACCGGTAAGGGAAATCTTGCACCGACTTCCGCCAGTGATCAAATTCAAAATTATGTACTTGGTGGTATTATTGGCGGCGTAATTTACAATAATAATATTTCTATTTTAGAATTCATCACCATCTTGGCTATCTGGTGTTTTTTGGTGCTTTCTCTAAAATGGATCAAAACTCACAACGTACGCGTTAAACAAATTCTTGACGGAAAAGCATTAATCCTCGTTGATAATGGCAAGATTAATATTGATAATTGCCGAAAAATTAATCTTAGCGCCCATGATCTTGCTTTTAAATTACGCACTAATGGTGTTTATTCTACCGAAAAGGTTAAACGTGCTATTATTGAACAAAATGGTAGTCTACTAATTATCCATAAGGGCGAAGAAAACCCTAAATTTCCAATCATTACCGATGGTCAGATTCAATTTGATATTCTAGAAGTCATCGGCAAAAATGAAAGCTGGCTAAAGCAAGAACTTAAAAAACACGGGATTACACATCCTAGCCAAGTTTTTCTTGGTGAGTATGAAGACGGAAAAGCTACCTTTACTCCATATCAATAGTGAGGACTTATCTAAATCACTTGACAGTTTTCACGATGTTCCTTTATTATCGTTTATGTTTAATTTAAAAAAGGAGGCTATTTTATGAAGTCGAATAATATTAAAAATAAAATCAATACTATTGTGGGGTCAATCGGAGCCTTTATTGGTATCTTTGTTTTCATTGCTTATATTCCACAGATTATTGCAAACATCAGTGGATCCAAAGGTCAACCTTGGCAGCCAGCTATGGCCGCTTTCTCGTGCCTAATTTGGGTAATTTATGGCTGGACTAAAGAGCCGAAAAAAGATTACATTCTAATTATTCCAAATGCTTTTGGTGTTATTCTAGGATTTCTCGCTTTTATAACAGCTCTCTAGTCAAAGGAAAATATGCAAAATTATCCCCCAAACAATTCCAAAAAGACTAAATCTACTCCAATCACTTATCGACGAATGCGTAGCCGCCTAGTAAAATATGGCGCTATTGGATTTATTCTCAATGCCGCCATTTACCTTATTACCGAATTTATTGCAGCTCTTGGCACCAATCAAGATCTAGGGTATGTCTACTCTAAGCAATTCATCAGTGCGCTGGGAGTGTATCCTGGACAAATCGCCGATGGCGTACCAAACAATTTTTCACCCCTTGCTATAGTAATGAATCTAGGTTTCATCGTCACCGCTTTCGGTTTTTCTATTAGCTATGCCTTATTGCTATATCCAAAACTTAAAGACAGAAACACTAAACTAGCCTGCAGTTTAATGATGGTAGCCACACTATTCAGCATTGGTAGCCTCTTAGTCGGACTTTTTCAAGGTGGCGTACCCAATCAAGATTCGTTACATGGCATTGGCGCCAGATTATCATTCCTCATGGGTAATCTTACCCTGCTTCTCACCGGAATCTTTCTAAAACCAAATCATAAAATCTATCGCCTAACCGCTATTCTGCTTTCAATTATTGGCATCAGTTTTGCATTTCTTCTTCAATACGCCATCACGAACAATCTAACTGAAGTAGCCGCCATCTACGAACGTCTCACGGTTTATCCTATTACCACTTGGCAGATAATTACTGGTATAATCTTCTTAAAAGAATCCATTCAAACCAAACGTAATCTATCGCCAAAGGCCAAAAAGGAGAACAAGGATGAGACCAAATAAAGAACAACAAGCCGCCATTGAATATCTAGGCGGGCCACTTCTGGTTTTGGCTGGCCCAGGTACCGGTAAGACGCAAATTATTTCTCAGCGCGTCGCTCACATATTGAACGTCACCCAAACCAATCCAAGCAACATCCTTTGTCTCACTTTTACTGACGCCGCCGCTACCAACATGCGCGATCGTCTCCGCACCGTGATTGGCAACTCCGCCGACGAATTGAACATCATGACCTATCACTCCTTCGGCAAAACCATCATCGGTCGTTACCAGAATTATGCCACCGAAATTGAACGTTTATCCGAAAAAAATATTAGCCCCGTCGAAGCCGAGAACTTCTTCCAGCAACTTCTTGACGAGCTACCTATTACTAATCCGTTGCGAGCTAATAAAGCTAGTGAAGTATCCGGATTAATCAATAAACTTAAAAATGCTAATCTTTCCATCGCTGACCTAAAAATCATTCAGGAAGCCAATCAAAAAGATATTGAAAATCTCAACCAAGCTCTCGCCGCCACCACCATTGGTAAAGCCAGTAGTGGCAATTTTGAAAGTAAATGCAAGGAACGCTATTTCCCGATTCTTACCGTATTAGGTCAAGTCAGTTCTTCCCATGATCAAAACATCTTACCAAACGTACCATATATTTCCAGCGAGCTCTATCGCCAGATGCTTGATCTTTATCAGTCTGAAATCACCAAAGATAAACTTTCTATTGCAGCTCTAAAAAAATTTACCGATAAACATTTCACTCTAAATGCTAGTGGAGTTTGTTATTATAAACAAACTAACGACATTGTTAAATTTTCCACCATTCTAGATTTTTGTCAAAAATACCAGACCTATCTCACCGACAGCCGTTTAGTTGACTACGCCGATATGATTCTTGAAGCTATTAAACATCTAGAGACTGACCCAGATTTTAGAGCCATGATGGCTGAGCAGTTTCAATATATCATGCTCGATGAGTTTCAAGATTCCAATCCGGCTCAGGTTCGTTTAATTCAACTTATTACCGACTACGATAAGCCGGAAATTATGGCCGTAGGTGATGACGACCAGACTATTTATGAATTCCAAGGCGCACTTTCTTCCAATCTCGTCGATTTCTACCAGCATTACCAAGCCAAAATCATTATTCTTAAAGAAAATTATCGTTCAACCAGTGAAATTCTTACTTTGTCGCGTAAAATTGCTGATCAAATTCCCGATAGCTTCGTTAAATCCGAGTCCGTCCTAAACAGCCTGGGTGAAACTTCTGGTGACTTCACTAAAGATCTTCATGCCGCCAGAAACTCAGAATTATCAAAAATCACTAGTGACGATCAGGCGCTTCAACCAATCAACCACCCAAACACTCGTATTTCTCGTCATCACTTCAGCGACACCATTTCTGAGTATCAGTGGGTCGCCGAAACCATTCATAATCTTATCCAAAGTGGGGAAGAGCAAAAAAATATTGCCATTATCGCCCGCAAACACGATATCTTGAAGGCAATACTGCCATATCTTCGCAAATACGACAATATTAATGTCACTTATGAACGAAAGGAAAATATTCTTGAAGATGCCAAAATCAAAGAACTTCATGACCTACTTCGCGTCATACATCAGCTCGCGTCTGGACAAGACCCCCTCGATTTGCTTGCCGAAATTATGAGCTCCGACTATCTCGGACTTAACCCACTTGATTTTGTGCAACTAGTTCACACTGGACATCACGACCATCGTCATTTTCTCGATTATTTACTCGGTTATCAAAAACTTCCCGCCGTCCAAAATTTTGCCAAATTCCTCGCTGAACTTGCCAAAAAATCTCTTACCTCATCTGTCGAGGATATGATAAATTTCCTCATCAATTTAAAACCAATCTATCTCGATCTTGAAACTCAAAAAGTAAACTCCGAGTCTCCTGAGGTACCAGATTCAAACCCTGATTCCGTCGTCGTCGATCCATTCGAAAACAATTCAAAATCTACCGACTCCTCCGAAAAATCTCTCTATATTTCACCATTTTTACCAAATCTTGATTATGAAAATCCGGAAACTCTAGCTAAACAGCTAACCTCTAAGGAAGTTCGCCAGATGGTAGATTTTTACCAAAATCTCGCCACTCTCAAGGAAGCATTTTACGATTTCACCAAGACCGAACACCCAAAGCTCGCCGACTATATTGATTTTCTCGATAAGTATCAAGCCACCAATACTGCTATTCAAAAATCTGCAATTTTCTCCGATGACCAAAACGCTGTCACTCTAATCTCCGCCCATAAATCTAAAGGTCTCGAATTTAAGCACGTCTTCCTCCTTGATTTTTCGGATGCTCACTGGAATCAAAACCGTGGATCGCAGGGAATTAAGCCGCCATTTAATCTGACTTTTGTCAATGGTGCTACCGAAAGTGAAGGGTGTAACCTGCGCCTCCTCTTTGTAGCTATGACTCGTGCCGCCAAGTCTCTCACCATAACTAGCGCCACTGTTAACCATAATCAAAGCGCCACCAAACCACTTGGTATAATGATGGAAGTCAATGAGGAAAAAATCATCAAAACCTCTCCATTGTTAGAAGTGCCTGAAATCTTCCAACACCCATCCGATAATTCTGAAATTACCGAATTACAACATCTAAAATCCACCTGGCTTGACAAATATCTCGATCCAAAAGATGATTTGCTCAAATATCTTCACGCCAAAGCCGATAATATTTGGCTTTCCGCCACCGATGTTTCAAATTTCGTAGACCTTGAATATAATGGTCCACTAAGTTTCTACCGCAACCGCCTCATTGGCGCACCACGCAGTATTGAAAATGTAGTAAATATCGAAAAAGGCAATCTAATCCACAAGTGTTTTGAAATGATTACTAATCAAAAAATCACCGCTGAGCAGGCCCTTGAATATTACCTTGAAACTGCCAAAAATCTTGATCTTTCGGAGCGTGAAATCGAAGATCTTATTACCATTGGTAAAACCGAATTACTTCAAAGTATCGAATATTTCCACGATATTCTCTTTGACGAGCATGCTAAGGCCGAAGTTTCATTTAGCCGTGAAAAACTTTCCTTTGAAGGCGTCCCTATCACCGGTACTATCGACCACCTCACCATCGATGAACAGAATAAGACCATTCGCATCTACGATTTCAAAACCTCAACCGGTATGCAAGAAAAGGATACTTGGAAAAATAACAAGAAACTTTTCATTTATACCATTCAGTTACTTTTCTATTATTATCTTGTCACTACTTCACCGACTTACAAAAATTACACGGTCGAATCTATGAGCTTACTTTTCGTTCTTCCAAGCTATAAAAACGTCAAACCAGGCGAGCCAGGTGAATTCTTCGAAAAAACTATCACTAAATCTGAGATCGCCGAATTTGATATCGATATTCCGAAACTTATTCACGCCATCCGCCATCAACTAGATACCTTAGATTTCTTAAATACCGAATCTTTTGCCTGCAAACCAGTCGGATACACCACCAAGAAAGCTGAGATTATCGACTTCGCCAACCAGCTAATCGCCGACTATGATAAAATTAAAGAGTAATGTATCAAAATTTTTCAGAATTTCTCCAAAATAAAAGCAAAATCTGCGTCATTCAAGCCGAAAATCCAGACGGGGACTCCTTAGGTTCCAGCTTGGCCCTAGAAGCACTCCTAGAAGACAAAGAGGTCTCACTTTATTGCCCGGTCAATGTACCAAAATATCTCCGTTATTTTTCCGGTTGGGAACGTATTGATCAAAATTTTGATTATCAAGCGGATGGCTATATCATCGTCGATACCGCCGCCACTATTCTCCTTAGTAAATTGCTTGACGATTTGGTTATCCGCAATATTCTCTACACTAAACCAATTTTCGTCATCGACCACCACGAAACTGCCGACGATTTAGATTTTCCGCATCAAAGCATCATCGAGCATTTGCCGTCTTGCACTAATCTGATTTACAAAATTGCTCTCGATCAGAATATTAAAATCAATCAATCCGCCGCCGAAAATATCTTCCAAGGTCTACTTTCCGATACTCTTGGCCTCACTACCGCTGGCGTCACCGCTGACACTTTCCGCGTCGCCGCCCACCTTACCGAACTTGGCGCCGACATCAATAAGCTCGAAGAAAATCGCAAAGAATACATGAAGAAATCGCGCCGTATTCTTGATTACAAGGCCGATCTCATCAAGCGCATCGAATATAGCCTCGACGATAAGCTTTCCACCATCCATATTCCTTGGTCTGATATTACCGAATTTTCCGATGAATACAATCCAAACGCGCTCATCCTCGAAGAGATGAAGATGGTCGAAGGCGTCGAAGTCGCCGTGGCCATTAAAACATATCCAGACGGCAAAGTCACTGGCAAAATTCGTACCTCGAAGCCAATCGCCGACAAGGTCGCTGGTTATTTTGGTGGCGGCGGTCATCCTTTTGCCGCTGGCTTCCGCACTTACGATACCACCTACGACGATGTACTGCATGATTTAGTTTTCTGTTGTAATGATTTACTTTTTAAATCCGAAGAAACTAATTAATCGAGAAATATCATGACTAAAATTCATCTTTTTAACACCAAAACTCGCCAAATCGAAGAATTCATCCCTCAAAATCCAGAAAACGTCAAAATCTATACCTGTGGACCTACTGTCTACAGTTTCGCACACATTGGGAATTTTGCTAGCTATATCTACTGGGATTTATTAGTCCGCACTCTCCAAATTAATCACCTAAATCCCCACCGCATTATTAATATTACTGATGTCGGACATCTCGCGTCTGATGCCGACGACGGGGAAGATAAGCTGGAAAAAGGTGCCAAGCGTGAGAATAAAACTGTCTGGGAAATCGCTAAATTCTACGAAGCAGCCTTCATTCAAGATTTTAATGCTCTAAATTTATTACCACCTACCAAGTTCTGCCGCGCCACCGACTACATTCAAGAAGATCTTGAAGTGATTAACACCTTAATTGAGCGTGGATACACCTACGAAACTTCCGATGGGATTTATTTTGATACCAGTAAATTTGCTACCTATGCTGATTTTGCTAGACTTGATCTAGATAACCTACGTGCTGGCGCCCGCGTCGATTTTAATTCCGAAAAACGCAATATTTCTGATTTTGCTATCTGGAAATTTATTAAACCTGGCGAAGATCATGCCATGCAGTGGGATTTTCAAGGCAAAAAAGGCTACCCAGGCTGGCATCTTGAATGCTCCACCATCTCACACTTTGAATTAGGTGAGCCCCTCGACATTCATGCCGGCGGCATCGATCACATTCCGATTCATCACACCAATGAAATCGCCCAATCGGAAGCTGCTTTTGGTAAAACTATGGCTAATTACTGGCTCCACGCCAATTTCATCACCATTGATAATCAAAAAATTAGCAAATCCCTTGGCAATACTTATTCAATTCAAGATCTAAAAGACCGCGGCTTCTCACCACTCGACTTTAAGCTCTGGATTTTGCAAGGACATTATCAATCCGAACGAAATTTCACTTTC
>JABCOY020000007.1 GCA_013333375.2 Candidatus Saccharimonadota bacterium
ATTAATTGAAAGGAAGATATGAGTCGTATCGGAAAACAACCTGTACAGATTCCTGCAGGAGTGACAATCACGGTCGGCGAACAGTTCATTACTGTTGCTGGACCAAAGGGTTCACTCGAGGTTCCTGTACAAAAATTCGTTGTGACTAAGGTCGAAGACGGTCAGATTATCGTTACTCGTGAGAACGACGAAGCTGAAGCTCGTGCCTGGCATGGTCTACAACGCGCACTTCTAAACAACGCCGTTACTGGTGTTTCCAAAGGTTTCGAGAAAAAACTTGAAATCAATGGTGTCGGTTATCGTCTTTCCGGTGGTCCAAAAGAAATTGAGATGTCTCTTGGTTTCTCCCACCCAGTGAAATACGTAGCCCCAGAAGGTATCGAATTAAAAACTAACAAGATGGAAATCATTGTTTCCGGCATTGACAAACAAAAAGTTGGTCAAGTTGCTGCTGAAATTCGCGCCTTCAAGAAACCTGAACCATACAAGGGTAAAGGTATTAAATATGCTGACGAAGTAATCCTTCGCAAGGCTGGAAAGGCAGGGAAGAAATAATGAATAAGTTGTATCGCCAAAAACGTACCCGTGCAAAAATTCATGGTACTGAAGTTCGCCCACGCTTGAGCGTTAACATCAGCAATCTTCACGTTTCTGCTCAAATCATCAATGACGACACCATGACTACTTTAGTCTCCGCTACCACTGTTGGCACCAAGCTAACCGGTTCCAAGACTGAAAAAGCCGCTAAAATTGGTGAAGAAATTGCCAAAAAAGCTAAAAAAGCAAATATCACAAAAGTTGTATTCGATCGTGGTGCTTTCGCCTACGCTGGCCGCATGTCAGCTCTAGCCGATGCAGCTCGTAAGGAAGGATTGGAGTTCTAATATGGCCGAAGCAAATTCTACCGCTCCTAAGCAACCAAAAGTAGTGAACAAAGCTGGCACCCTCAAAATGTCTGACGATGTCGCTGCCACCAAGCAAACTCGCGATATGGCTGGTCGCCCAATGCGCCGCAATAATCGCCGTGATCGCGTCCGTGGTGAAGCTGCACCAAAGGAATTTGAAGAGATTACTATCAATATCGATCGTGTTTCTCGCACCGTTAAAGGTGGTCGCCGTATGCGTTTCAAAGCTCTTGTTGCTATTGGAAATAAGAAAAACAAAGTTGGTGTAGGTGTCGCTAAAGGCGCCGATGTTACCTCCGCTGTTCAAAAAGCTACTCGTGTAGCCAAGAAAAACATGGTCACCTTCCACATGTCTGGCGAAACTATCTGCCACGAAGTGGAAACCAAGGTTACCGGTGCTCACGTTTTGATGAAGCCAGCCGCTCCTGGTACTGGTATTATCGCTGGTAGCATCGTTCGTTCTGTGATTGGTTTGACTGGTATCAAGAACTTGATTTCCAAGTCTCTCGGTTCTACCAACAAGGTCAACATCGCTTACGCCGTTATCGATGGTCTTAAAGCTCAGGTTCCACGTTCTAAGTGGAATACTACTGCTACCAAAGAAAAGGAGAGTAAGTAATGAAATACAATGATCTAATCGTTGAAGCTAATACCCGTCCAACCCGTGCTGGTCGTGGTATCGCCGCCGGTCGTGGTAAGACTGCTGGTCGTGGTACTAAGGGTCAAAAGGCCCGTACTGGTCACCGCAAAATGCCTGCTACCTTCATGGGTGGTCAGCGCGCTATGATGCAAGCTGTACCTAAGCTCAAAGGTTTCAAATCTATCCACGCTAAGGCTGAAGTCGTCTACACTGACATCCTTAATGCCTTATCTGGTAAAGTCGATAACTTCACCCTTTTCGAAGCTGGTTTCATTACTAGCCCATTCGTCAAGGTCAAGGTTATCACCCGTGGTGAACTTAACAGTAAAATTGATCTCGAAACCCAATTTATCTCTAAATCTGGTCTCGAAATGCTCAAAAAAGCTGGTGGTTCATTCACTAAGAATCCAGTGCCAAAGCGCTTGAAAAAACAAAACGACTAATTAGTCTGAAATAACCCCCGCAAACCGCAGGGGTTATTTTTTATCTTTAAAAACTTAGGTAAACATGGTAATATAGATTAATAAATAGAGAGGATTCCATGCATTTCAAGACGATTTTGAAATCTCTAAAAAACAAAGACATGCTAAAACGCATTTTTATCGTGTTAGGTATTTTGGTAGCTTACCGTTTACTTGCACATATCCCAGTACCAATGGGCGACGCTAAGACCTTTAAGGATGCCGTTTCCAGCTTGATCTCCAAGTCAGATTTCACCGGTTTTATTAACTTAATTTCAGGTGGTGGCCTTGCCTCCTTTTCCATTATCTTGGTCGGGCTTTCTCCATACATCACCTCTTCTATCGTCTTCCAACTTCTCAGTAAAGCTATTCCAAGCCTCGAAGAGCTTTCCGAAGATGGTGAAACTGGTCGTCGTAAAATCAATCAGTGGACTCGTATGCTCGCCGTACCGCTAGCCGTAGTCCAATCTATTGCTTATATTTACATTCTTTACCAATCTGTCGTATCTTCGAACACCCTTAGCTTCACCCCAACCCCACGCGACTGGGTCGTCTCAGTGATCACCATGACCGCCGGATCAATCATCCTAATGTGGCTAGGTGAATTAATCACCGAGCAAGGTATTGGTAACGGTATTTCGATGATTATTTTTGCTAGTATTATTTCCCAATTCCCAAGCACTCTCGGCTCACTCGGCCAGCAACTCTTCGATACCAAAAATGGTTCACTTAACCTCTTTGGTTGGCTAGAATTACCAGTCAACCCAGTATTATTCTGGGTCGCTCTAGCTCTTCTAGTTGTCGTAATCCTAATTCTTTATTGGCTCGTCAAGCTCAACGAAGCTCAGCGCATTATCACCATCAATTACGCAAAACGTATCCATGGCAACAGTGCCTATGGTGGCATCAAATCTATTCTGCCTTTGAAGCTAATCTCTGCCGGTGTAGTACCAGTTATCTTTGCTACCGCCTTCCTCTCGCTTCCAGCTCTCGTCGGTCAGCTCATCTCTAGTATGGATAAGGGAAATACCATGGCTAAAACTATTAGTGAAATCTTCACCATGCCAAACGCCTCGAATTTTAAGACCCTCTATCCAAACGGCATCAATGCACGTTGGTTTATCTATCCAGCCCTCTACTTCCTCTTGGTAGTATTATTTACCTACTTCTACACTTCAATTATCTTCAATACCAAAGAGATCGCTGATAATCTCCAAAAGCAAGGTGGCTTCATCGAAGGCGTCCGTCCAGGCATAACTACGGCTAATTATCTAGAAAAAGTCATGACTCGCCTCAATCTTTTCGGCGCCCTCGCACTCGGCTTCATTGCTATGATTCCATTCATTACCGATTATGTTGCCATTATGCTTAGCGACGCCCCGATGGGCCTCTCCCTCTCCGGTACCGGACTACTTATCGTGGTGACCGTAGCCCTCGAAAATCTCCGCCAACTCGATTCCCGTGCCCTCATGGTAACTTACGACGATTATAAATAAGAAAGTTGGGTGGGATGTCTCTCGAAGTTAAATCAAAATCCAAAATTTTAATCAACCTGCCATTCATCATCTTGGCTCTGATTCTCATCATCGTCACCGCACGTCTATATTTTTGGGAAGATCATTATTATAAATCCAAAGAGGGTAGCGAAAGGATGCTACCGAAATCCAACCTTGATCTCGAAACCGACCAAGCTTCCGTGGATGAAACTCCAATTTCTGAAGATAAAACTAATTCTTACTCTGTTGCCTACGATAAGCCTCGTTTTATGAGTATTGAAAAATTAGGCGTCAAAAACGCCCGCATTTTGCCAGTCGGACTCACCGGCAAAGGCGCTATCAGCACCCCGAACAGTATTTTCGATGTCGGATGGTACACCGGCACCCTCCCACCACTTACCGGTAAGACCGCGCTCTTCGTCGGTCATAATGGTGGCCCAACTGCGGCCGGAGTTTTTAAACATCTAGATAATCTAGTAGCCGGCGACCAGATCCAGATTGAAATGGGTGATGGCACCAAACTCACCTATCGTGTTTATGAAAATCAGACAGTATCCCTGGCTGACGCCAATGAAAAAATGTCCGCCATGCTCGAATCACCAGTCACTGGCCAAGATTCCATTAGTATTATTACCTGTACCGGCGCCTGGTCAGACGTCCAGAAAACCTATCTCTCACGCCAATTCCTCCGTGCCACTCTCGTGCAAGAGACCACCAAACAAAACCAGTAGGTTATTAATAATCGTAATCTAACCACGAAATTATTATCACCCCATAAGCATAATCTTTATTCTTGACAAAATTTACAAATAGTGATATCATATCATAATATTCTTTTTGAATATGTATTTTATATCGCACATTTTAACTTTGCAGGGAAGCAGCCAGTAGAATTCGAGGTGATTTTTATGACAAGAATTCAGGAAAATGTCTACGCAATACCAGAAGAAATCTTCAAGGATGAAGTTTTCAGGAAATTAGTACATACTAAAACATTTTCTAGGCTTCGTAGTCTAGGACCAGAATGTCTCTCTGAGGCAGAAAAAAAGCAAATTGCAACTCAAATTGCAGAATACTGCAAGCTACCCGAAAACCCAAAAGAAGAGGAACTTAAAGATTATTCTCGCGTTTTTTTAAAACGCACCATAGAAGTTTTTAATTACTAAACCTCTTCATCCCTCCTCGCCCCAGCTCACTGGGGCTTTTTACTTTTAATCCTCGCCCAAACTATGAAAATATGCCGTCTTTGATTGTTTGTTAGGGTCAACCCGAAGAGTCCCATCCTTTTCTGCCTGATCATAAAGATCCGCAAAAGCTATTCGCATATATTTCTCGACACTACTACGATCATATTCATATCTCCCATCCGTATCTAGATAGATATCTTTATACTCATCATAGGGATCATCATTTGTTAAAAAATTTCGGAAGGTTAATCTCCTTACACCATGATTGTCTGCAAGTTTATTAATTTCATTGAGATTTCTAATTAAACTATTGTGTACATTCTTTCGAGCACTTAGATAGGCCCTTTCATCAATTTTTTTCAGATCAAAGTCTCGCTCCGCTTCAATATGAGAACAAACTTTATCAGGTAAATCGCCCAGAATCTTCAACTGCGCATCGCGCTCTTTAGGATTTGAATTTTCCAGAATTTTCTGCTTCAAAATCTCAGTTCTTTCTTCGTAAAAATTACCCGCATATACCTCAGCCGTAACAGTGCGGTCACTCATTGAAATTCTTTCCTCACGATCTTTTTCGTATTTCGATGCATAGCAAGCATCATACTCAGCTTCTTTCATCTTGAAAAAAGCCCCACCGACTTCGTCTTCCCACTTCATGAATTCGGTTTCCGAAATCTTATTAGCTTTCACTCGCCTATCGAAAGCCTGTTCCGCACCCACATAATAACGCGCCCAGTGCCTTGTATCTTCACGTCTACGCTCAACAAACTCCTGCTCACGCTTGACGCGTTCCGCAAAACCATCGAATGCACTCGTATTTTTATTTTGACTATTAGAATTAGACAGTCTCTCCCCGGACACTTTACCTCCTTTTTATTAATTTTAGCACCAAATTCTCAGATTTTAACCTCTTTACATTTTTAAAAATCTCTGGTAAAATAGGTAAATAATTTATGGCTAGTCAAAAGGAAGTGATCAAATTAGGCGGCACTGTCGTCGATGCATTACCAAATACTCAATTTCGAGTAGAACTTGAGAATGGTCATATTATTATTGCGCACATGAGCGGAAAAATGCGCAAAAACTTTATCCGTCTTGTGCCAGGTGACAAGGTTGAGGTTGAACTTACCCCTTACGATCTTACGAAGGGCCGTATCAGCTTCCGCCTTAAATAATATCAACCCTATTTTGGCGAACTCTGAAAAATTTCCGCTTTTTCATTAGTACCTGAAATAGATTAACAAGGAAAGGATTTTTACACAGTGAAAGTACGTGCAAGTGTAAAGAAAATCTCCCCTGATGATATCTATGTTCGTCGTAAAGGCGTGCTTCGTGTCATCAACAAGAAAAAACCTAAGAATAAGCAAAGGCAGGGTTAAGCATGGCAAGAATTGCTAGCGTAGTCATCCCTTCCGAAAAACAAGTATGGATTGCCCTTACTTACGTTTTTGGTATCGGACGCACTACCTCAAAAGCCATCCTTGCGGAGGCCAAAATTGAGCCTACCACTCGGGTGAAAGATCTCACCGAGGCTGAGGAACAGAAAATCAACGACATTATTTCTAGCAAATATCAAGTCGAAGGTGATCTGCGTCGCCTCGTAACAAACAATATCAAACGCATTAAGGATATCAATTCTTATAAAGGTATCCGCCACAAGGCTGGTCTTCCAGTCAACGGCCAACGTACTCGTACGAACGCACGTACACGTAAGGGTAAGGCGATCGCGGTCGGTGGAACACAACCAAAAGCAGCAAGTAAAACCTAGTTAGTGGAGTAAAAATATGACAGAAGAAGTTAGAACTGAAGAAGTCAAAGTCAAAACCAAGAAAGGCAAGCGTATTGTCACCTCTGGTCAGGTCCACGTCAAGGCCACCTTTAATAACACCATCATTAGCATTTCCGACAAGAAAGGCCAAGTCCTCGCTCAGTCATCTGCTGGTGCTAACGGTTTTAGAGGTTCCAAGAAGGGTACAGCTTACGCTGCTCAAATCGCCGCTGAAAAAGCTGGTGAAATCGCCAAAAAAGATCACGGTCTGAACTCCGTCGACGTTTACGTCAAGGGTATCGGTCTCGGTCGTGATAGCGCCATCCGTGCTATCTCTGGTCTTGGCATCAAAATTGATAGTATAACCGACCAAACACCTATCGCTCATGGTGGTGTGCGTCCTAAAGGAGAGAGGAAACCGTAATGGCACGAGATAAATCTCCAATTGTCAAACAAAGTCGTCGCGAGGGCTTTGCCCTAGCACCAAAAGCTCACAAAATCATGGCTAAAAAATCTGGTATTCCAGGTCAGCACGGTGATATGCGAGTTCGCGGTGGTAGTTTGTATCTTACCCAACTTCGCGAAAAGCAAAAAGTTCGTAGACTCTATGGTCTTCTCGAAAAACAATTTGCTAAATTGATGAAAGAAGCCCAAAAGGCCGAAGGTCTAACCGGTGAAATCCTTCTAGAATTCCTAGAACGCCGCGCAGATAACGTTGTTTTCCGCGCTGGTTTCGCTTCTACTCGTCGCCAAGCACGTCAACTTGTCTCCCACGGCCACTTCACTCTTAACGGTCGCCGTGTTGACATCCCTTCAATCCGCTTGAAGGCTGGTGACAAACTCGAAGTACGCGCTAAGTCTCAAAAGTCTGAATACTTCAAGAATCTCGACAACATCGTTGCTGCCAGTGGTGTTACTCCACTCAGCTGGATGAAGTCTGATGCTAAGAAAATGACTATCGAAATTACTGGCAAGCCAAAACGCGAAGAAGCCGAAGCAGGCATTAACGAACAACTAATCGTTGAGTATTACTCACGCTAAGGAGAACAATGACAACAAAAGTAATTCACGAAGCAAATCTTGCAGAAGTCATCGACGTATCCGAGAACTGTGCCTCATTTGTAATCAAGCCACTTTACTACGGCTATGGTAACACTTTAGGCAACTCTCTCCGCCGCGTCTTACTCTCAAGTATTAAGGGTGCTGCAATTACTTCCTTCAGTATCGAAGGTACTACTCACGAATTCACTGCAATCGAAGGTATTCGTGAAGATGTCGTCGACATCATGCTCAACCTTAAAAACATTCGTTTTAAGAGCCACTCCGACGCTCCAGTCGAGCTTACTCTTGAAATCAAAGGTAGCGAACAATCCAAAAAAGATGGTGACGCACGTGTCGTCGCCGGCGATATCAAACTTACTAACGAAGTTGAAATCGCTAACCCAAACCAGGTAATTTGTCACATTGATGATCCAAATTACACTTTGAAGATGCGTTTCATCGTCGAATCTGGTCGCGGTTATCTTACTATTGAGCGCTCAGCCGAAGAACGCATCCACAGCGACATGATCGCCCTTGATGCCGTCTTCACCCCTGTAATTCGCGTTCGTTTCAATGCTGAAAACACTCGTGTTGGTCAAGATATCAATCTTCAACAATTGACTATCACCGTCGAAACCGATGGTACCATCACTCCACGTGAAGCCTTCGAAGAAGCCGCTGCGATTCTGGTGAATCAATATCAGGCTCTTGCTGGAAAAACTGTCGCTGCCACCGCTCCAGCTCCAGGCTCCAAGAATGAACAGGAGGATGCTGGCCTTATGCTTCCAATTGAAGAATTAGGCTTATCAGCTCGTACTGCTAACGCTCTTGTAAACAACGCAATTCACACTATCAGAGACCTCGTTGTCTTATCTGAAACCGACCTCAAGGACCTCAAAGGCTTCGGTCAAAAGGCTCTTGATGAAGTCAAAAATAAACTTAAGGAGTTAAATATCTAATGCATCGCCACGGATATAAAGGCCGCAAGATCGGCCGTGAAACCGACCAGAGAAGGGCACTACTACGTGGGCTGATGTGCTCTCTGATCAAATACCAGTCGATCACCGTGACTCTAGCTCGCGCTAAAGAAATGCGCCGCTACACCGAGAAGCTTATCACCATCGCCAAAAAAGGTGGTCTCGCTAATCGCCGTCTCCTCATCGCAAGATTGGATGACCTTGAAGTTGCAGACCTCTTGATGGATGTTATTGCTCCTCAAATCGAACGTGATTCTGGTTACCTCAGAATTGAACGCGCTGGCTTCCGCAAGGGTGACCACGCTGAAATGGGTACTATCTCATTTGTCGATTCTATCAATCTAAATAAGGAGGCTAAATAATGAAGACTTTTAGCCAAAAATCCGCTGAAATCAAGCGCGAATGGTATGTCATCGATGCCGCTTCTTTACCACTTGGTAAATTAGCTGTTGTGATTGCTGACAAACTTATGGGTAAGTCTAAAGTTACTTACACTCCACACATTGACAATGGTGACTACGTCATCGTCTTGAACGCCAAGAACATCCAAGTTACTGGCAACAAGATGGTTGAAAAAATGTACTACCGTCACAGTGGCTTCCCAGGTGGTCTCACCGAGCTCAAACTCGAAGAAATCATCGAGAAGAATCCAGCTTACGCCATCAAAGAAGCTGTCAAAGGCATGCTTCCAAAGAATAAGCTCGCTGACGATCGTTTAGCTCGTCTTCGTGTCTTCAATGGCGCCGAGCACACTCATTCCGCTCAAAATCCAAAGGAGATTAAATAATGGCAACCAAATATTCCTACGGACTTGGTCGTCGCAAAGCAGCTACTGCTCGCGCACGTCTATTTAAGGGTAAAGGTGAAATCACCATCAATAACAAGCCAGCCCTAGAGTATCTTTCTCTAAACAAAAGCTTGCTTGCTGAAGTGACCGATCCTTTAGCTCTCGTTAACAAGCAAAAAGAATTTGATGTTACCATCCTGGTTTCCGGTGGTGGTCTAGCTGGTCAAGTCGACGCTATCAAATTGGCTATTTCTAAGGCTCTTACCTTGGAATTCCCAGATCTACGTCCAGTCTTGAAAAAAGCTGGTCTCATCAAGCGCGACCCACGCGAAAAAGAACGCAAAAAATACGGTTTACGTTCTGCTCGCAAACGCGAACAATTCTCCAAGCGTTAATCAAAAGAAAATACTCCTCATCTGGGGAGTATTTTTTATGAGAAAAAAGCCCGTGTTTCCACGAGCTAAGCAGACAGGGCTTCAAGTTTGTAATTTTCCCGAAGAAACTTACTAAAATCCCGAATCCAGCAGGTCGCCAGATGCCTATAAGTCTGCGAAATGCGCACCACAATGGTTTTTGTTTCCAAAAAGTCCTTGTAGACCGAGAGAAAAGTTAGTTCTGCCCCCGCACATGTACCAAGAGAATCCTCTAGTAATCGAAATTCCACCTCATCTGGCAGCTTATCCTGAATATAATTGATCGTGAAGTAGCTCCACCCGAGTTCCTTACTCAGTCTGAGCTCGATACCAGCAGTTTTCGCGTGCTGACTATTGAATCTCTCAAAAAACTTTGTCATTTCTTTACGCATAAAAAATACCCCCATTCTAGGTTCTATTGTTTAACATAAGCAATCTTTATTATTATAACCCAACATAAGCGAAATCGGTCAAAAAATAGAAAAATTCCGTCAAAATCCGCTATAATATAACCATGGCAGAAACTAATGAATCCGCAGTGCTTTATCAAATCAATCTCAAAAACTTGATTAAAGCCCTAAAATCACCATCTTATCTCAAACGTTTTATTAATTACAATAAGCATATTGTATTGTATTTTGTTTTTGGCGTCCTCACGACTGTCGTCAACCTTATTAGTTTTTATATTTTTGCCGAAATTCTCCAGATTGAAACCATTCCAGCCACCATTTGGGCCTGGGTCGTTGCCGTAGCTTTTGCTTTTATTACCAATCGTCTCTATGTTTTTGAAAGCACCGCCAAAACTCACGCCGCTATTCTCCGCGAAGCAATACTTTTTTTCATTGCGCGCCTAGTTACACTCGGCATTGAAGTCTTTATCATGTGGCTTTCCGTCGATGTTTGCGGCCAAAATAAACTTATTTGGAAAGTTATCTGTAATATTATTGTCATCATCGTAAATTATACCCTCAGTAAAGCCGTAGTTTTCTCCAGTAGTCGCACTTCCAAGCGCCTCGGCAAACGCCAAGATAAAAAGAATAGTCAATAATTGCTTCACCTAACCGCGAAATCAATTCGATATATCTACTACAAGAAACCGGACACTAATTCCGCTTGCCAAAACATCCAAAAAGATGTATAATATAAATATTGTTGGGCACTTACCTACAAAGGGGGAAATGTAAAATGATGAATTTTAAACATGAGGATCTACCTTATAGAACATTAACTGCCACTGATAAGAAGTGCATGATACCTGGAATATTAGAGTGTACACCTGATGGTAGACTTACTTTTGGCCAAGTAGTTGAGCTGCATGAATCCGCAGCTACGGCTGAACGTTCATGGCGTATTAATGAGCATAAGTCTAATCATCACTTTGATGAATGTTGCAAAGAACACAATAAATATCCTAATTGCAATTACCAGAAAGCAGGCTACCACGAGGATAAAGCTGAATGGTATGCCTATATGGCCGAACTACGCCATAAGCAACATGACGCTTTTATGGAGCTCTTAAGAAATTAGCAATTTAAAGATTTTTGATTATTTAACATAATTTTAAATTTCGTATCCATCAAACCAATGCCCAACAACACGGGAGCCAGCAGGCTCCCATTTTTTATCCTTCATAAAAAACTTACTCTTCGGTTTGCGTTTTATGTTAAATCTGGTATAATATATAAGTCACGTATATGCGCCTATATTTTTGGCATGCACATTAACAAGGAGGGTGTTTATGTCAGAAAATTCTGAAATTGCCGTATTAAAAGCCAACTACCGCGAAATCAATCGCGATATTGAGAAGGCTGAAGCGAATCTCGTTTTAATTCGTGCCGAGTACGATGCTACCATTAAGCGTCACAGTGCCTTTTATGGGCCGATTGAAAGACTACGAATTCAGCTTGCCTCTGAAAATCTCAAATCCAGACCCCAGAGAAGTCTTATTGAGACATTGAATCAGGAACTTGAAGATCTGCTTAAAGAGCAAGGTGTTGTAAAGTCGGAAATCGATAGCCTTAAGCGCAAAAAAAGTCGTGCTTATAGTGAAATTCAAACTCAGAGAACTAAGTTAAAAAAGTTAGATGAAAAAATTCGTTCCAAAAGTGGTAACCTAGAGCCATACAAAAGGCCGCGCAGAAATTAAAGCAGAGAGGGGAATTATGCCGCAAAAATTCATCACTGAAAAATTAATGCATAGCTAGCTGACTAATCATTCAACTTGAAATTTTTAAGAACCGGAGTCTCTTCGGTTCTTTTTTATGGACAAAAATTAGTAAAATAAAAATTCCAAGTCTACTTACAAACTTCGGACCAGAATCCCCATTTGCTTTTGATGTATTTTTATCTGTTATCAAGTTGACTCTATCTAGAAAAAGTTATAGAATATTAATAATTAATAACAAGAAACTACAAAGTTGAGATGTAGTTTTATAAATAGAGAAAGATCGAGACTCACGAGATGAGCCAAGCAGAAAAATCCAAAAAACCAGTTATTGTTGCTCAAATTATGGGCAAATGGATTGGCGGCGGCGTCGAATCTGTGATTATGAATTACTATCGTCACCTTGATCACACCAAAGTCCAATTTGATTTTATCTGTGACGAAGATTCTACTCGCATCCCATATGACGAAATTAAAAAACTTGGTGGCCGCGTCTTTCTCGTGCCAAAATATCAAAAACTACCTAAATATCTCAAAGCCCTCGAAGATCTATTCCGCAAAAACCAATATCACATCGTTCATTCCAACATAAATACCCTCTCAGTTTTTCCACTTTACGCCGCGAAAAAAGCTTGCGTGCCAGTTCGTATCTCTCATAGCCATTCCACTAGTAATCCTAAAGAGTGGAAGCGTAATATTATCAAAAATATTTTACGTCCATTTAGCAAAAAATACGCCACAGATTATTTTGCCTGCTCTGAGCTAGCTGGCCGCTACCTATTTGGCGATAAAACCTTCGACCAAGGTAAAGTAAAAATTATCCATAATGCCATCGATCTCGATAAATTCAAATTCGATCCTAATGCCCGTAAGAAACTTCGTGAAGAATTAGGGATTGACGAAAAAACCACCGTTATTGGCCACGTCGGTCGTTTTGTCCAGCAAAAAAATCACGATTTTCTGATTGATGTATTTAAGGAATATCGCACCAAAAACCCAGACTCCAAACTTCTCCTCATCGGCACCGGCCCACTCGAAGAAAAAATCAAAGCTAAAGTCGAAAAACTTAATCTTTCAGACTACGTTCTATTTCTCGGACAGCGCGAAGACACCAACAAACTTTATTCCGTGATGGATGTATTTTGCCTGCCGAGTCTATACGAAGGCTTACCAGTTGTCGGCGTAGAATCTCAATCCGCAGGACTACCAATCATTTTTTCGAATGGAGTGACACGTGAGGTTATCATCTCTAAAAATGCAAAAATAGTCGAAGCTCAAGAGGTAAAGGCTTATATTAAAAAAATAGATAAAATTATTCAAGGTAATAGACAAAGCGTTGAACAAAGAACCACCGCAACTATTAGTGAGAATATGAGTATACAAAAAGAAGCTATAAAACTTGAGAAACTATATTGTAAGCCCATAAAGATACTGCACCTCATTAGTACTAGTTTATTTTCTGGGGCTGAAAATGTTGCATGTCAAATTATTAACCTATTTAAGGATGACACCAACTACGACATGAAGTATTGTGCAGTTGTCGGAAAAAATAAACCCGCCCTGGAAATTAGAAAAATCCCAGTTTTAGAGTTAAACAAGTTTAATATTCATGATATAAAAAAGGCAATTAGCGAGTATAATCCAGATATAATTCATGCACATGACCCAAAATCAACTATAGTATCTGTTATTGCCTCAAGGGGAAAGAAAATAATATCCCATATACATTCCAACCATCGGTATATGCGAAAAATTAGCATAAAGTCACTTATTTTTCATTTTTACATAGAAAGGATGATATCCGATATTATCTGGGTTTCCGACTCCGCATTAAACGATTATATTTTCAATAAAATAATTAATAAAAAAATTAATTCCATCATACTCCGTAATGTGGTAAATCCATATGAACTTAAAAAAATTGCTGGAAATGATAAAAATAAATATTCATTTGATCTAATATTTTTAGGCAGACTGGAAGACGTAAAAGATCCATTGCGGTTCATAAGGCTTGTTAGGCAAATCAAACAACTTAGAAATATCAAAGTCGCCATGGTCGGAGATGGAACGATGCGTAATGAGGTAGAGCAAGAAATACACAAATATTCATTAGACAAGAATATAATGATGTTTGGAAATCAAATTAATCCATATAAAATACTACTAAACTCAAAACTCTTGCTAATTACTTCAAAGTACGAGGGAACACCAATGAACGCCCTAGAAGCAATAGCCTGTAATATACCGGTCGTATCTACGCCAGTGGATGGACTCTTGGAAATAATAGATAAAAAATATCTATGCACCAGCGATAAAGATTTTGTAAAAGTAATTATTGGCTTACTAGAAGATCAAGAAAAAGTAAATAAGTACAAAGAGGAATTAAAACTAATAGACTCAACTATAAACAACATCGAAAACTATAAGGCTAATATAGAAAAACTTTATAATTAAAATGGATTTAAAAATAACTGAAGAGAAGAATATTGGCAACAAACTATATTTTATAGGGATATTATTTTTGCAGATGTCTCACACTTGTATGAATATAGTATTTTTGTCGAGATATCTAGTTACTATAAAATTATTAGGTATTTTACTGCTTATATGTTATTTTGTAATTAATCTAAAGTATAAAAATATAAACAAAAATAAGGTAATTTTATTATCTCTTGTAACCATTAGTGGATTAATAAGCTATATTTCGACCACAGACACAACTATAATCGAATTGGTTATCATGGTAATGGCTTCAATAGGATTGGATTTTAATAAGGTAGTAAAGAAAGATTTTATAGCGAAGATACTTATACTTATACTTATAGTATCCTGTTACTATTTAGGATATACAACGTCTGATTTTACGATTCTCAGAAATGGAGAGTTAAGAAGTTCATTTGGGTTTTACCATCCAAATATTTTTGGATTATACGTAATGATATTATTCTTAGAATATATCTACATAAAAAGGATTAAAAATATTAAACTAATCTTAGCCGCGACATTTTTAGCAGCATCAATAGATATTACAGCAAATTCAAGAAGTGCAGTTCTTGGAATAATTGTAGCAGCATTGCTTCTCGTTTGGGATAAAATTACCGCAAAAATATTATACACAAAAGTAATTTCATTTATTCTTAAAAATTTATATGTAATATTATCAATACTATCCATAGGATTAACAATATTGTTTATCAATAACAATGATATGGCCATATGGATTAATAAGATATTATCCGAACGGCTGCTTATACAGGCAGAATTTTTAGAAAAATATACATTAAACTTCTTTGGAAATGCAATTGACTACACAAAAACATTAGATAATGGATATATTAGATATTTATTAAATTACGGAATTTTTGCAGCCATACTTTTTGCAGCCATAAGTTATAGTAGTATTAAAAAAAGCATAAAAAATAAAAATCTATATATTACAATATATATGTTAATTTTTCTAATCTATATGATGAGCGAACAATCGATATTCTACATATACTTCAATATATTTCTTCTTTACGCTTTTACGGAACCTGACAATAAAAATAAGGGAATAGAAACTAATGCCTAAAATATCTATAATTATCCCAGCATATAACGCAGAAAAATACATTAATGAATGTATTGATTCTATCTTGAAAAATAGTAAGGAATCTTTGAAT
>JABCOY020000008.1 GCA_013333375.2 Candidatus Saccharimonadota bacterium
CCAATTACATCAGTGCTGGAAGCCATCGCCACCACACCGTAACGCGAAATCGTGCCGTAGGTCGGCTTCAAACCATAAACACCGTTAAAAGAGGCTGGCTGACGAATCGAACCACCAGTATCGGTACCAGTAGCAAAAGGCACAATATCAAGAGCAACGGCAGCGGCGGAGCCACCAGAGGAACCACCGGCGACACGCTCAAAATCCTTAGCGTTGTGAGTAGGACCGAAGAAAGAGTTTTCGGTCGAGGAACCGTGAGCAAAAGCATCGAGGTTAGTGCGACCAATCATAATCGCACCTTCAGCTTCGAGCTTGGCGACAGTGGTGGAATCAATCGGTGAATGGAGATTCGAGAGAATTTTCGAAGCGGCGGTGGTATTTCCCTGCTTACTGAGGAAGTTATCCTTCAAAGCATAAGGTACACCGGCGAGACGACCAACCTTTTCACCGTTTTGGATTTTTTGGTCGATTTCAGCGGCTTTTTTCAAAGCTTCGTCTTCATTAAGTGAAATAAAGATGTTGTGACTAGCGTATTTTTTGGCTTTTTCCAAGGCTTCCTTGACGAGCGAAACCGCGGAAGTATGTAAATCAGCAATTTTCATTAGAGAACCTTCTGTACTTTAATCATATTTTGAGCTTGATCAGGTGCGAGTGTGAGAAGTTGCTCCCTGGTAGCATCCTGAGATTTGATTTCGTCGGCACGCCAAACATTTTCCATTTCAAAGACCTGATAAGTTGGCTCGACCCCGGTAGTATCTAATTCATCAAGCTGGGAAATGTAGCCCACGATATTGGTGACATCCTGCTGGAGGGCGGAAATTTTGGCATCCGTGAGCTGCAAATTGGACAGCTTGGCTAAGTGTAAAATATCATCGCGCGTATTGTTCATAAGATATATTATACCATTTTTTTGATTAGGTTATTTTATAAAAATTAGTGTATATTTATAGTATGGATTACTTAGAAAGGGCAAAGTTAATTAATAAGGTCATCGAAGATGGCCACGAAATCATCGATAGGATGCGTCCCATCTCAAGCCTTTCTGAACTAGAAGAATTAGTACCCGATATTGACAGATACGCTGATTTTGTAAATGAAAATTTTGGTGAACCATCTGATATTAGTGATGGAAAGTGGTGCAGTTTGATGACCTCTCTTTATGTGGCGCTGGATTGGAAGAGAAAATCACTTTACCCAGAAAATTTAGATTACGAGCCTACGCAAAATCTTGCGAAGGAATTCATGGATGGTTTTATTGAAGAACTTAATGGTGAGAGTTGGGTATAGTTTTTATTCTAAAATTTTTATTGAATTACGCAAGAGAATTGCTATACTTAAGTAAATGAGTACAAACTTAGCCGAAATAGCAATACGTGATGGTTTAAAATTAGCTGATGAAATAAAATCAGCTACTACTGAATCGCAATTAGATGAACTAGAAAATAAAGTTGAGAAATATACTATTTTCCTTGATGATAATTTTAGCTATTCAAATGATTCTCTACCTGAAGATGATAGATTTTGTGAATTATCTTTTTATATCTATATGGCACTCAATGAAAAAAGAGACCATCTTGAATATTATAGTGCTCGCCCAAAAGTAATTAGTGACGGTGTGCAAGATTTTCTTAACTATCTTAAGTCTATGGAGTGGACTTAATTTAATGGGGTGGGTTATTAGTTAGGCTTATTCTTTAATTTTTGATAAGATTCTTGCATCATAGCTAAATATTTTTGTTTACTAGATAAATCTGGCTCGATAAATCCATCATTTGACGCATTCATCATGAAAAAATCGGCGTCCTTAGCAGGATCCGGTAAAAGTAAAAATGGGCTAGATTCGTAACTAAATTTATCTTTCAAATTCCACATTTCCTGATCGAAATTATTATAATCTTGTACCGAAAATTCAAAAGCTGATTTGAAAAGATATTTTTCGTAAAGTCTTAGAATTTCCTGATATATTTTATTATCCATACTAATATTCATATTAACACGGAAAAATTCAAAAAGTTCTCGCTATGCGATTCGTGCTAATGAGAAAACGTATTCAAAATCGTCAAAATTTTTAGAGCTAAAGAAATAATTATGATTACACTTGAATCTATCAAGAATCGTCATTCCTAATTCATTAGCAAAAATCCTCCCCTCAGCGTCCATATCATCGAATTGATAATCCCTGCAAATCAAAATGTAATTGTCTCCTGTATTATTTTTTAATTTATAAATCTTACAATCAGGTTCAAAATCAATAGTATTAACAAAAGTCAGATTTTCATCAAAATCAAATGAATTTGCAATTTTTTCTACATCTGCTCTATTTAGAATTATCATATCCATATTATAAAGCAATTTATTGTTGGTCCGATAATACCGCAAATTAAAATTAAGAAAACTACCTTTTGGGTAGCTTTCTTAATTTTAATATTTCCCTAGTCGCGGCGGAGTTGTTTTTCAGATATGATGCGCTTACTACTAATATAAGTCAGGAGGAAATATCCACCATAAATCAGCACAATCATCGAGACGGTCATCGGAATCGAAGCGAGGAGTCCGTCAGAGCCGAATGATTCAATAATACTCGAGGCAAACATGATACCAAAAATGGAATGGATGATACCAATAAGCAATGGCGCGATAAAGAAGATTGCGATTTGGACGAAGAGCGCACGATTTAACATCTTGTTACTGGCGCCGAGGCGACGTAAGGCAGCATACTTTTCTATATTATCGGAAGATTCAGAAAGTTGTTTAAGGGCCAGAATCGCAGCAGAAGAAATCAAGAAGATCGTGCCGAGATAAAAACCAACAAAGGTGGCAATAGCCTGCATACCAACCATACCAGATTTTACTAATAATTTGGTATAAAAATTAATGGCAACACCACTTGGACGATCAGCTTGCTTGGCGGAGCTTCCGGCTTTCTGCGTGTCCTCTTCAGATGAATTAACCGCATTAACGGATAAACCTCCGAGGTCGAAAGCCTTGCGTAAGTCATCGTCAATCTGTTCGGCAGTGCGGGTGCCACTGAGATTGTAATTCATCAGCATGGCTTGAGTACCGATTGGCTGATCGGTGATTACATTATCAGGAACGACGAGGATGCCAGTATTAGACTTAAAACCGGATGAAGTGATAAAGCCTTCTTGGTGTTTTTTGGCGACTGGATTGAGGGTGAAATTACGATATTTAATTTGGGTATTACCCACAAGAGTCTTATCAAGAATCTCCGCCATAGTCTTAAAGTCGGCCAGGAACTGATATTGATCATCCTTCAAATGAATTTCATCACGATGATAGAGCTTCGCGAGTTTATTATAATCAGAGACACGAACCATTGGCACAGTAGTTTTCGACATGAAGGCTTCCGCGGTCCCCGTCATAACTCCTGACGGTAAAATTTGACCATACGTGAATTTGCTATCGGCATAAACATTCAGCTCAACATGATCTTTAATATCTTTCGCAAGGTCTGGATTTCGATCAATCAAATTTTGATAGAGGGATTTTTTCATGTAGGCCTGGGAAGTGGCGAGAGCAGCTTTTTCCTGATCTTTAGACATTTGAGATAAATAGCCAACACTACTATTTGAACCGTAAACCGCGAGATAATCAGTCAGTTCGGTCATTGCGTCGACTGGCGTATTGTAAGCTAGTTCTCTTTTCATCGATTCATTGATCGAGAAACAGAGCGAAAGGATGCTAATCGTGAGGAATAGCAAGAGACTAATCAAGGACATGGAAACCACGGCGGTATTCACCTTGCTGGAAATTTGACGGAAGACGAAGGAATTCAGACCCTTGAAATAGAACTTCTTACTGCGGGTGACAATTTCCATAATCAAACCGGAAAGCGACCAAAAAATCAGGAAGGTGGTGACTACACCAGCAATAACCGGCCAGAGGAGATTATAGACGCGGTCCATGAGAGAGACTTTGTCATTATTGACCCACCAATAAGCATAACCAAGTACCGAAGCAGAAACGATGAAGACAATGGCGCGAAGCAGTGGGTTTTTTAGGAAAGCCTTTTCGGATTTCTTACTACCCTGAAGCAGTTCGATAATCTTCAGACGACCGACGATGATAGTATTGAAGAAAATCACGATGAGGTAGATGAGGCCGAAATAAAGAATAGTATCGAAGAAGGCTTTTTCAGAGAAGACGAAGGTAAATTTGTCCATATTAGCTTCGAAAAGCTTGGCGATCAAAACACTAATTAGCTGCGAAACGCCGATGCCAAGCAAGAGACCGACACCAAGGGAGATTACGCCAATCATCAAGGTTTCGAAGAAGAGGAGGCGCGAGATTTTGCGCTTACTCATACCGAGTGTGAGATAGATGGCAAATTCTTTATTACGACGTTTAATCAAGAAGCGGGAGGCGTAGATAATCAAAGCACCGAGAATAAAGACCACGAGAATACTCATACCAGAGAGAATTTTCGCGAGCAAATCGACGATGAGTTTGCGAGAGTTATTTAATTCAAGCACAGCCGCTTGAGAGCCGACGGAATTAAAAACATAGAAAAGCGTAACACCGAGTACTAACGTAAAGAAATAAATCGCATAGTCCTTGATGCTGCGCGTAATATTTCGAAACGAAAGCTTAAATAACATCAGCGTCGCCTCCACCTAGAGTAGACATCACGCGGATGATTTCGTCAAAGAATTCCTTGCGAGTTTTATTTTCACGGTGAATTTCATCGTAAATTTGGCCATCCTTAATGAAGATAATGCGGGTAGCAAAGCTGGCCGAGAAGGCATCATGGGTGACCATCAGAATAGTAGCCTGGAGCTCTTGATTCAGGTAATCGAAGCGTTCGAGGAGAAGTTTAGAAGATTTCGAATCGAGTGCACCAGTCGGTTCATCAGCAAGAACTAACTTCGGATTAGTAATGATGGCGCGAGCAGAGGCGACGCGTTGTTTTTGACCGCCAGAAAGTTGATATGGGAACTTTTGTAAAATAGCTTCGATGTCAAGATTTTTAGCAACTGCTTTGACTCTTTCATCAATTTCAGAGGCTTTGACGTTCTGAATCGAGAGAGCCAATGCGATATTTTCGTAGGCGGTGAGATTATCGAGGAGATTAAAGTCCTGGAAGACAAAACCGAGCGATTCGCGACGGAAGCGATTAAGTTTTTCACCTTTGAGTTTCGTAATATCGGTACCATCGACAAGAATTTGACCAGAGGTCGGACGGTCGATCGTGGAAATCAGGTTTAATGTAGTACTCTTACCAGAACCGGAGGCGCCCATGATTGCGAGAAATTCGCCTTTCTTCACGGAGAAAGAAAGATTATCGACGGCCTTCGTGAGGCTATTTCCCTTGCCGAAAGTCTTA
>JABCOY020000009.1 GCA_013333375.2 Candidatus Saccharimonadota bacterium
AAACTTAATTTGCTTTTTTATCATAAGCCTATTGTAGCACGATTTTATATGATTTTATTTAAACATGCGCTTATTGCGGAGCTGACGATGAAAAGTAATAGCGAAACGGTGCGCCTCTTCATCGATGCGCGCGATAAGTTTGGCGAGATGTGATTCATTAGAAAAAACCTGGCTGGAAAAACTCAGAATCCCCTGATGTGGGTGCGGGATAATTAAATTAACGTCAGCATTTCTAGTGTGGTCACCAGATTTATTGCGGCCGATAGCGGGAATTTTAGCCTCGATTAACAGCGGTAGCACGGCACGAAGCTGCAAGTCGGAACCGTCCAAGATAATCAAATCGGGATATTCCCATTCCTGGTGTTTGAGACGACGTGTCACCACTTCGCGCATGCTGGCGGTGTCATCATTTTTACTACTACGAATCTTAAATTTACGGTAATCGGCACGACTAGCCACCCCATTTTTGAAAACTACCATGCTGGCTACGGTGTCGGAGCCAGAAATATGAGAAATGTCATACCCCTCAATGCGACGTGGCACGGATTCAAGATTAAGGAGTTTCTGGAGCTGCAAAAGTGCCTGATCTGAAGACAAATCGAGAAATTCCTTATCGGAAAAAATAATTTTTCGTTTCAAACCTTTCAAGCCAAAATATTCATCTCGGAGCTTTGCGGCCACTTCGAACTCACCGAGCGAAGCGTGACGGTGCATGTCGCGTTCAATTTCCTTCAATAAATTATCGCGGTCGCCATTCAGATAACGGATGAGGCGACGAAGCTCAGTTTTGTAAGCTTTTTCGGTAGTTTTACCAATCTCAATGCCTGGCGTGAGGCCGAGATCAGTATCGAGAGTTTTCTTACCGTTATAAGGTTTGTCGTAGTAAGGGAAAATTTTTCTTAACACTCTCAGCGCCTTAATAATCGTAGTTTTGGCGTAAAACGGGCCGATATAGGTCGCCTTGTCATCTAAAGGGTTTCGCGTAATCGAGACATCCGGGACCGGCTGATCCATATTAATCCGGACATAACTGACAGTTTTATCGTCACGCAATAAAATATTCCACTTTGGCATGTAGCGCTTAATCATTTCCGACTCAAGAAAGAGCGCATCCATCTCGGTGTCGACGATTAGCCAATCAGTGTCATAGATTTCTGCCACCAAGGCTTCGGTTTTCGGATCTTTTTCGGTATTTTGGAAATATTGGCGGACGCGATTTTTTAAGACCGCCGCCTTGCCCACGTAAATCACTTCCCCTTCGCGGTTTTTATGAAAATACACCCCAGGGCTACTGGGGAGTGTTTTCAACTTAGCTTTGAGTTCCGCCGAAATCATTATTTTAATTATAAAATATTTTTGATTTTTTACAAAATCCGCATCTGAGTTAATATATCAAAGTGTTGCACTTGAGGGGTTAGAGTAGGACACCTGGATTGACATCTCAGACCGTGATGCTTTTAGCTTATTAGATAAGGTTGGCGTTTTTTAAGAGTTTTTCGGCGTCGGTGGTGTTTTGAAGGGGATTCTGGAGTGGGGTCTTTTTCATGATTTCCTCGAATTGATCGAGTTTCAAAATCTTGCTTAGACTATCAAAGATTGGAGTGGACTCAGCTGGGACTTTAATTTCCTTTTTCTTAGAATCTTTAAAACGCATCACGGCGTGAGTTTGATCGAGCTCTTTTGAATTCTTTTGGCCAGGGGTGGTAAAGATTAGACCCTTGATATCGCCCGTAAAAGTATCAATACCCACGAAGACATTAACAGTGCTCTTGATTTCTTGGATATATTTGTCGTAATCCTTGATGGTTTTATCCTTCAAAACACCCTGCTCTTCCTCTTCATAAGAGTTTGGAGCAAGAGAATAGGCGTTCGAAAGACACTTAGAAATTTCGGTACTTTGGGAGGCTTTATTAGCGGCCTCGAGAAAACGGCTAAGCTTATTATCGTTAAAAGTAATGCGATAAAGCTTACCGAGATCACCCGAAAGCTTGGCATAGCTAACAGACTCTTCGCTACTTAACTCAGTGAAATTGGCAAATTGATTGTCGCGGTAAAGCTTAGCCATGAGGTCGGATTGCTGATCGAGAGTCTTACCGATATTTTGAGTCACACAAGAAAGAGTCCCAGCAATACCGTTCTGTAAAACTTTTGGTAAGGTAAAGCCTAGCGCGCTACCTACGCCCGCAATAACTTCATCAGCATCGATACGTTGCCATTTATTTTCAATTTCCATCGCAAAATCATCGAGGGATTTCTGCATTTCTGAGTCAATTTCTTTACCAGAGCTCTTAAGTACAGCGGTCAAACTATCCTTCAAGTGGTCGAGCTTCAGATAAATCTTACCGTCTTCAGCCAAAATCCCCTCAAGACCGAGCAGGATTGGCGAATTATCGCCCTTCATGGTGAAATTTAGAGTGGCGTGGACGGCGGCAGAATTTTCTGTACTACCGCGACTAAGACTAACGCGAAGATCAGCCTGCTGAATTTGACTTTCGCCTTTGGTATTTAGCGTGTCACCGGTGACAAATTGTTGGAATTCAATATCGGAACCACTAACTTTGTGGAAGATTTTAGAAAAAGTACTGGCACTGACGTTCGCGAAGAAGAAAAAGTAAATAAAGAGCGCGATACCAGCAGCGATAAGGATGGCAAGGAGATGGAGGAAGATTTTTTGAGCTTTGGTTTTTTCTTTTTTAGCCGGAGTTTCGACTTCGGCGTTAGCTTCAGTATTTTCGGAAGCGGAATCAGAAATAGATTCGTGGGTGGAATCGGAAGCAGAGTCAGACGCGGAATCTGGAACAAACTCGGAAGCGGAGAAAGCGGAACTAGAACTGGTGGTTACAGTAGTATCTTCGGTCGACTCTTCGTAATTATTTTCTTTTAAAACTTCGTCGAGAATATGGTCTTTATTTTCTGAGATTTCGGTATTTTCAGAAGTATCGATGTTCTTGGAAGCTTCAATTTTTTCAGAGGCTTCAATACCTTCTGAATCTTCGACACTTTCAGAAGCTGCGGCATTTTCGGAAGCTGCAATATCTTCAGAAGCTGCAATGTCTTCTGCAATTTCGGCGGCTAAAATCGGATTTTCTGAGGATTCCTCAGAAATAGAATCGGCCATATTATTAATTAAATCATCCGATAATACGCTGGAACTTTCGGTTTTTGAAATTTCAGTGTCTACACTTTGTGTTTTAGCTGGCTCTGACGTCTGAGCGCTAAAATGCACACTATTCGCACTAACTCCAGTTTCCTTGTTTTGATTTTTTGGGCCTGTTTCAATCGGATTGACCTCGAGGTCAAAATCGAATTTATCCGCCATGCTTCCCTTTCTGATGATTAAGTTTGCTCAAATATTCCTCTATATTTTAGCATAAGTTTAATCAGAATGAGGCAAGAAAAATCCCTCAAACAAAAAATCTCCACTCGAAGTGGAGATTTTCTAAGAATCCGTCGATTAGGCGACAGATTTTTTGCGATTGAGATTCAAACAAACGAGGTAAACGGCTACACCAGCGAGAATAGCGGTGAAGACGAGGTCTTCTGGACCAGTACTTGGGAGGTCAGAAGCGGCCTTAGTAGTGCTAGTAGCGGTACCATTGGCGGTATTTGACGTAGCGGTAGATTTATTGTTTTGGTACTGATCAGCCGGAGAAGCGGTAGAGATCTTATTAGTTTGACCTTGATTATTAGTCTTTTCAGAGGTCTTAGCTTCAGATTTGGCTTCAGACTTGGCCTCAGTCTTATTTTCGGCCTTAGTCTCGGTCTTATTAGCTTTTTCTTCCTTAGACTCTTCGGTAGCAGCGATTTCTTGTTGGCGGGACTTTTCAGCAGATTTAATAGCTGAAGTAATAATCCAGGCACCGAAAACCACTACGATAAGAGCGATGATGGTAGCGAAAACGATAATACGAAAACGTTTTGCGCGGTTAGGTTGATTAGTTTGCATGATAATCTCCAATTAACTCTATGATTTATATCAATTTGATTCATTATACCACTTTTTATGTTTTTTGTAAATAGCTTAACCGTAATCATTAAGATTTTGCAAAAAAATGCTTATGGCAACAAAAAATCCCTGGCTAGAGCCAGAGATTTTTCAGTAAAGCTTACTCCTTGTAATACCCCTCCTGATCGCCTGGGTTTGGACCAGGCATAGTATATACCTTGGATGGATCAATACCATACTCTGCCCAATTAATCATGTGGTCGCGAAGAAGTTGAATTGGTACGTTTTTACCTAGTTCAGATTTTAACCAATCACCAATCTGAGGCTTGGTCGCGCCATGACGCAGAAACCAGTTCATAATAGTTTCCACACGACTCACGGTTAGATCAAAATAGTCATTCACATAGAGCAGCATACGTTTCTTATTTAGCAGATCTGTAACCGGTACACCCGCTTGAATTAATTTCTCGATATTCTTCCAACCATCATTAATCAGAAATTGACCAAGCAACAGATCGAGTGAAGCGCCGCGCTGAATAAACAGGGCGGCATTTTTGGTAACAAATTCTGAACCATGATAAATATCCGAGTAATCTTCCTGACCAAAAACCGTCATCAGCTTATTAATGTCAATGGAAATTCCCTGTTTCGTCAGTTCATCGTAATTCTCCCAAAGAAGCTCTTTCGATAAGATTTTGGCGATATCACGCCCATAAAGGTCGCCATTCAGAAAAGATTTAAGAATCACAGTTAATGCGATCAAAGTATTTTTCTGATGCTTTCTGTTCGAAATTCGACCGTACACTTCAGATAGCTCCAACGTTAACGTCTCCTCAACGGAGCGTTTTTTGCCATCGGTTGTAGTTTTCTTATTCAAGTTTTTCATGTCCCCTCCTTATGAAGTCAAACTTTACCTTTTAAGGTACCCAATATTTTGCACTTAAGTAAAAACTTAATGGGGTTATTATACTCTATCTGGGGAATTTTGTCATCAGGGGTAGAACAGACAGAGAATTGGGGGGTCGTAATCAGAGCCTAAAAATCTGATGGTTTTTGGGGTAGTTTTCAGGGTAGTTTTAAAATGCTAATGCTATAATAAAACTATGGAAAATATCACAATCAAAGAAATTCACGCAAGGCAAATTCTCGATAGTCGCGGCAATCCGACGGTAGAAGCTGACGTCTTTTTATCCGACGGTAGTGCTGGCCGCGCCATGGTGCCATCTGGCGCATCGACCGGTAGTGGCGAAGCCTTGGAGCTACGTGACGGAGATAAAAACTTTTACGACGGCAAAGGTGTTATGCAGGCCGTACGTAACGTTAATACTAAAATCAGTAGCCTACTTGTCGGTAAACACGTCGACCAGCGAGAGATCGATCAATTAATGATTCAGCTTGACGGCACGGAAAATAAATCGAATCTTGGCGCCAATGCGATTCTAGCGGTTTCCTTAGCCCTAGCGAAAGCTTCGGCACGCGCGATGAAAATGCCATTTTATGAATATGTGTCAAAAATTGCTGGAACCTCCGACCGAATGTCTTTACCGATGCCAATGATGAACGTGATGAACGGGGGTGCACACGCGGATTGGTGTACGGATTTTCAGGAATATATGCTAATGCCAATCGCGGCGACCAATATCAACGAAGCGATTCGCATGGGCGCGGAAACTTTTCACGCTCTAAAGAAGGTTCTAAAAGAGAAAAATTATGTTACCACGGTAGGCGACGAGGGTGGTTATGCACCAAAAGTTTTTGGCGGCAACAATGAACCTTTGGAACTAATTTGCGAAGCAATTGAGCGAGCGAATTACGTCGTAGGTAAAGATATTGCGATTGCGATGGATATTGCCTCCTCGGAATTTTACGAAGACGGCGGTTATAAATTAAAGACCTCTGGTGAGACCAAGACCAGTGCCGAAATGATTGACTGGTATGAGGGGTTGCTAGAGAAATATCCGATTGTTTCCATCGAGGATGGCCTGGCGGAAAATGACTGGGAGGGCTGGAAGGTTCTCACCGAACGGCTCGGCAACAAATTGCAACTAGTGGGCGACGACCTCTTCGTGACCAATGTAAAATTACTGCAAAAAGGCATCGAGGAAAAAGTTGGCAATGCGATTTTAATCAAACCAAACCAGATTGGCTCACTTTCTGAAACCATTGATGCGGTAGTTTTGGCGCAAAAAGCCGGCTACCGAACCGTAATGTCGCATCGCTCGGGTGAAACTGAAGATAGCGCCATCGCACATCTTGCGGTCGGACTCGGGACGGGACAAATTAAGACTGGTTCCCTCTCACGTTCGGAACGCATCGCAAAATACAACGAATTAATGCGAATTGCGGAGGCTAATCCAGAATTAGTTTTGAAAAATCCTTTCGCGGAAAACTAAAAAACAGTGAGGTTCTAAGAGAGCTTAATTTCGGCCTAGATCATAAGAATAAGACCCTAGGAGAACCTAAGATTCCCGTACTAGGTGATAAATCAAAAAATAGGTGCGAGATGACACCTATTTTTAGTTTTTATTTTCATGGATTATTTAATTAATTCACGGAATTCTGCTTCAGAGATAACTTTGATACCAAGCTTTTCGGCTTTAGTAACTTTCGAAGCACCTGGCTTAGCGCCGGCAATTAAGGCTGTAGTATTTTTAGTCACAGAACTGGTGACCGTAGCGCCTTTTTCGCGCAATAAATCTTCCGCCTCTTCACGCCCCATTTCGGTGAGCGTACCAGTAACCACAAAACTTTGACCTTTAAGCGGGGCATTATCGTGATTAATATAAACTGGACGTACACCGAGCGCCTTAAAATCATCGAGCTGTTTCAAATTGTCCTCATCGGCAAAATAAGCCAAAATTGATTCAGAAACCGTGAGACCAATATCGGGAATTTTTAGCAGTTCTTCCTCGGTGGCATCGCGCAACGCTTCAAGTGACTGAAAAGCATCAGCGAGTGCAACAGCAGTTTGCGCGCCAACATGACGAATGCCGAGCGCGGTAATAAATTTGGCGAGCGGCGCCTGTTTGGTTCCCTCGATGGCATTCAGTAATTTAGTGGCTGAAAGTTCACCGAAACGTTCGAGTTTAATCAAGTCCGATTTTTGCAAACGGTAGAGGTCGACTAGGCTTTTTAGGAGACCAGCATCGACCAATAAATTAACATTTTTCTCACCTAGACCCTCGATATTTAACGCCTGCTTGCTGGCAAAATATTCAAGATTACGACGCAAAATAAAATCCGAATCCTGTCCTTTCACGCGATAAACCACTTCCCCTTCTGGGCGTTCGAATTCAAGCTCCGGATATTGATTTTTCAGAGCTTCTTCATAATCAAAAGGCTCAGTATTATCAGGGCGAAGCGTGAGTAAGACTTCCTTAATTTTGGGAATAATATCACCAGCTTTATAGACAATCACGGTGTCGCCGATACGAATATCGAGCTTTTCAATCTCATCAGAATTATGTAAGGTGGCGTGGCGCACGGTACTGCCGGCAATTTCTACTGGATCTAAGATGGCCACCGGAGTCGCCGCACCAGTACGACCGATTGAAATCACGATATCGCGCACCTTCGAGGTGGATTCTTCGGCAGGGTACTTAAAAGCCACAGCAGCACGAGGAGTTTTGCCGACGATACCAAGCTCAGAATATATCTTGCGATCATTAATTTTTATCACCATACCATCGGTATTAAAAAGAAAATCACCGCGCACCTGGCCGAGATGTTTGATTTCGGCAAAGACTTCGTTAAGATGCGTATAAACGTGATCTTGGCCAGAAGTTTGAAAACCGATTTGACGCAAAAATTCATAAGCCTCTTGGTGAGTTGGTAAATCTGGGGCAACTAAATCATAGGCCATAAAACGCAGCGGGCGACTCGCGGCAATGCGAGGGTCGAGCTGACGAATGGTACCGGCGGCAAGATTACGCGGATTGGCGAAAGGTTTTTCACCGAGCTTAGCTTGCATTTGATTGAGCTTTTCAAAGTCCTGCTTAAAAATAATTACTTCGCCGCGCACCTCGAGATGTTCAGGGGGATTATCCAGATTTAATTTGAGGGGAATGTTTTGAATGGTTTTCACATTCATGGTGACATCTTCACCCACTAGACCATCACCACGCGTGACTGCCTGCTGAAAAATGCCATTTTCATAATGCAAGGACATGGCCAGGCCATCCATTTTGATATCGGTAAAGAAGGTGAATTCAGTACCATTTGGCACTAACTTATAATTTCTGGCTACCCAATCACGAATTTCGGATTCAGAAAAAACATCGGCGAGAGAAATCATACGGGAAGCGTGCGTGACTTTTTGGAATTTATCGAGAGGTTTACCAGCGACGCGTTGAGTTGGTGAATCAGGAGTAATAAATTCTGGATACTGTTCTTCTAATTGGCTAAGCTCGTGCTTCAAAGAGTCAGCCGCTGCTTCCGACATAATCGACTCGTCTAGGACGTGATAATGATAGCGATAATCATTGATTAAGGTCTTTAGTTTTTCAATACGAGCCTTGGCCGCAGATTTTTCATTATTCATATTTAGAGCTCCAGTTTAGCATCATCATTATAATCGAGAAGGGCGCGATAAAAGAGGTAGAAATAAATCGAAAGATAGATAAAGATAAAGACTGTAATCGTGAGCTGGATGATAGCCACAAACGGAATTTTACTCTCAGCGAACCAGGTAAATTGAGACTTCAGGGCACCATCGAGGATAATAGCCGGCATGAGTAATAATAGGTAAAGTAGAGCCACGATAATCACCAAGTAAAAAACCCGAATCAAGAAACGCAGGCGGCGCCCCATAATGAGATTTTTGGCCATCCGCACAGCAGTTAAGGGGTATAGTCCTGGCGCCGAAACCACGATAATCGCAAAAAAACTACTGGATAACAGATAGAGACTGAGCGTAATCATCAATGCGGCAAACATAAAGAAAAGCAACGCATAAAACGGCGTAGAGAGGAATTCTGTAGTGAGAGCAACTTGAAAAACAATAATGGTAAGCATAATCGGTACGGCCTCGAGAAAAATAATTAGACCAACCACCAGAGTTGAAACTAGAGGTGATAAGGCACTATAGAAGCCGTCGCGCATCTTGATTTCCTGGTGACCGGCGAGGAGATGGCGCGCCAAATAAATAGTGACTAGCCAGATAATAGTAAATAGAAGCACCGCGATGACGACCTGCGCATCATTCATGGTGGTGAGACCACCAGTGGAAATAATGCCGAGCAAAGTAAGCCCCGCTTTACCGACGGTGCCGATTTTACCATCCGCTACATCCTTATTAGTCTGCTCGACGTTCGCCTTGACATCGGCAAGAGTATTTTCCGACATGGCGCCAATAAGAAAAATATAGAGGCCGACAAAAATTAAAAGCAGTGGTAGAAAGATTTTCCAAAATTTGAAAAACATTTTAAAGGCAGCACTAGCTTGACTGGTTAAACTCGGAAGCTCGGTTTTACGCTGATAATCTTCGTGATAGGAGCGCTTAAAAGAGCGGTGTAAGCGTACTTCATCTTGCTTTTTGATTAACTGCTTCTTTTCGCGCGCGAGTTGTCTTTTTTGTTTTTGCTCCTGTTTTTGGAGTTTTTTCTGCTGCCTTTCAGCTTGGCGCTGTGCATGCTTTGAAACCAGATTTTTTTCATCAGAGGCTGACTCAGATACTACTGATTTAGTTTTAGATTTTTTCATCAGATATTATCCTTCGCGCGCTCGAGACGTTCGATGCGTTTTTCAATTGGTGGGTGAGTGCGGAAAAGTGAATTAGTGCGACGCTTTTTGAGCGGATTATTGATAAACATTGCCTCAGTAGCGGTATTTTGACGACGCATTGGTTGGCCGTGTTCATCCAGTTTCTTCAAGGCACTAATCAAACCATCTGGGTAATGAGTAATTTCGGCGGCCGACATATCGGCAAGATATTCACGTTCGCGCGAAATCGCCATTTGAGCAATCGTGGCGACTAGGGGCGCCAAGATCGAAGTAAAAAGCAGTGCAATCACGCCGACCGGACTGTCTTGCTCGTCCCGGCGATTAGTATAGGAAATCATGCGAAGACCAATATCGGCAATGTAGCCCACCACACTAACTAGGGCAAAAGCTACCAAAGAAACTCGAATATCATAATTTTTAATATGCGAAATTTCGTGAGCTAGAACCCCGGTAAGCTCGTCCTTATCCATAATATTCAGCAGGCCAGTGGTCACCGCAACCTTAGCATGTGCAGGGTCGAGACCGGTGGCAAAGGCGTTTGGGGCGGGATCATCAATCACGTAAATTTCTGGCATCGGCAGACCCGTGGTGATTGTGAGATTTTCTACAATATTATAAAGAGAACGGTAATCTTTTTTAGCGATAGGACGAGCGCCAGTCATCGCCATGGCCATGCTAGAAGACAAAAAGACCATGATACTGGCATAAATAATGTCAGAAACTAAAGTAAAAATAAAAATACTGCTATCGCCGTAAACAGCCGCAAAAAGCGCCCCAATAAAACCAATAAAACCGACAAAGCCGGCAAGAATCAAAACGGTATTTCTTTTATTAGCTGCAATTTGAGAATACATATTCCCTTTCTGACAAGATCCAGTGGGTCGCCCCACTGGATATTAATTTTGTCGTATTAATTGATTAGAAAGAAACTTTTGGAGCTTCTTGAATCTTGGCGTTTTCCTCTTCGGAAACGTTGTAGAATTCACGAGACTTGTAACCAAACATACCAGCGAAAATATTAGCTGGGAAGCGAACGATAAATTCGTTATATTGGCGGACTGCACCATTGTAGTAACGGCGAGAAGCTTGAATTTTATCTTCGGTATCTTCGAGTTGATCCTGCAAACGGATGAAGTTTTCGTTAGCTTTTAATTCTGGGTAACTTTCCGCGAGAGCGAAGATGTGGCTGAGGGCTGATTTCATTTCTTTTTCGGCGCCAGCAACTTCAGCTGGAGTAGAAGCGGTGAGGACGCTAGAACGAGCTTTTACGACAGCTTCAAGAGTTTCACTTTCGTGCTTAGTATAACCCTTAACGGTTTCGATAAGGTTTGGAATGAGGTCAGCACGGCGCTTCAATTGGACAAGAATGTCTGAGAAAGCATTATCGACGCGAACCTTGACGGTGACTACGTGGTTATAAACAAAAATTGCATAGAGAGCAACTAGGATTACAACTGCGATTACACCGATTAAAATCATTTGTAGTGTGTTCATTTTACTCCTTGTTAATACTTTAATTATATCAGAAATCGCGAAAGTGGTAAGCTTTTTAAGCACAAAATATCCCCACTAAAAGGGGGGTTTTAGTGGGGATAAATTGGTGCGAGCTAAGAGACTCTAACTCTCGACCTCTTCCTTGGCAAGGAAGCGCTCTAAACAACTGAGCTAAGCTCGCATGCTATTTTTAATTTTACCGAAATATGACATAAAGTCAAGTATTTAGGGAAAATTTGTTAATATAGACCATGATAATATTTTGAAAACTTATACAACCCTATTTTCACAGAAGCTTTTGTTTGGCATTTTCTTCTTAAAGTAATATAATAACGGAATAAATGATTCGTCTATCGAATTGGCGTCGTCATGGCGATACTTTCCAGATGAGCAATCTGCTGGATAGAAGACGTTTCGAAAAAATAGCGCTTAGGCGCTTTTTTTGATTATTCTAGGTTTATTATCAGAGGATATAATATATTTTTAAATAAAAAATGACCGCGTTTTTTGAGGTCATCTTGTTGGTGCCCGAAATGGGATTTGAACCCATATGGATTTCTCCATTCGATTTTAAGTCGAACGCGTATGCCAATTCCGCCATTCGGGCTTAGGGATATTATACTACCAAAGTCGTGGCTTTTTCTAAAAAATTCACCGCATCTACTTCGATAAATTGGAGGCACCGACCGGAATTGAACCGGTGTACACGGTTTTGCAGACCGCTGCGTAACCACTCCGCCACAGTGCCATAGAGATATTTTAGCATAGACTAATAAAAAATACACCAAACTCCCGAGGTGTATTTTATTTACAATATAGACATTAACTTCACACTCAACCTCCGAGGTGTTTTGTCTTCGAATTCAGACGTCTCTCAACTTCGCCCGAATTCTTATCTCTATGATATCATGCTTTTGCTTGTCGTCAACATTGACTTTTGAGATTTTTAATGTTTTTGGCATTGACATTTCTTAGTTGCAAAAATGGTATTTTATATTTTAATTTATTTTAACCTATGAGGTTTTGATGTTCGGTTTTCTGAATTCCTGTTCGGTTTTGGAATTTTGTTCGGTTTTACCCCTGTTTAAATTTAGGCTATTGGGCTTTATGGTTTGGGATTCTGCTGGTTTTAATTTTGCCATGGTTTTCAATATTTAATATTTTCCTTATTTATTGATGTAAAAAACAGCCGCCGAGGCGACCATTTTTGATAAATTTTATTTAGTGTTTAGTTTATTTTATTTTAATTTAAATCGAAAGTTTTTTGTTCACCAGTAGTAAGGTTTTTGATTTGATAAGTACGATTCTCGGCTTCGTTTTCACCGATAATGATTACATTTTCGGCGACTTTGGCAGCGTATTTAATTTTGTCACCCAGTTTCTTGTCGAGTAGACAGAGATCCACGCTGGCGCCTTGATTAATCAGCTGAGCAACCACTTGGTAGGCGTAGGCAATTTCCGCTTCCGAAATCGGCACCACACAATACTCGACGGGAGCGGATTGATAAGCTTCGAGGAGATTATTGATTGATAGGCAATAGAAGAGGCGGGTGAGTCCGATAGAAATGCCGACACCTGGGAACTTTTCCTCGGTATAGTTCGAGGCGAGATTGTCATAGCGACCACCAGAACAGATGGAACCGAGATTCTTATATTCTGGAAGCAATGTCTCAAAAACCGTACCAGTATAATAATCAAGACCACGGATAATCAACATATCAGCAATTACCGACTGACCAATTCCCTGAGCTTCAAGAAGATCGAGAACTAAAAGCAGTTCTTTTACGCCAGTAGCGAAAGTCTCGTTCTCAATGCCGAGAGCAGCCAATTTTTCAGCCACCTCAGTACGCGGGCCACGAATTTGAACGAATTGCAGCAAGGTTTGAACTTTAGATTCGTCAGCGACTTGCTCACGTAGTTTAGCCTCGGTGACTTCGGCCGGAACTTTTTCTGCATGATCGATAATGCCGTAGATTTCGGAACTTTTTTCCATGAGAGCGAAAGCTTCGAGAAGACCAGCTAAGATTTTACGATTCGAAAGACGAACCAAAATTGGGGTCTTCACGAATTGTGAAAGCGCATGAAAAGCTGTAGCGACGACTTCAGCGTCATAACCGATTGGTAAAGTATTGCGACCAATGATATCAGCATCCATTTGATAAAATTCACGGAAGCGGCCTTTTTGCGCACGCTCACCACGAAAATTGCGACCGAACTGTGAGACGCGGAATGGAAAAGCTAGACCATTTTGATGCTCAACCACATAACGAGCGAGTGGCACCGTGTGATCAAAGCGCAAAGCCTGATCTGCATCGTCAGAAGTCTCGGCAGTTTTTACTACTTTATAAATTTGCTTTTCAGTGTCACCGCCCGCCTTGGCAAGGAGAATTTCCGTACGGTCAATCATTGGAGTTTCAATATGATTGAAGCCATGGAGATGATAAACCTGCATAATTTGCGATTTTATTTGATCAAAAATGGCTTGCTCGCGAGGTAAAAGCTCTTGCATGCCAGAAATTGGGGCAGTATTTATCTTTTTCATACTTTAATTATACCACGCACTATGCTATAATTTAGGGAAGTGGTTCTGTAGCTCAGTTGGTAGAGCAGAGGCCTGAAGAGCCTTGTGTCACTGGTTCAAGTCCAGTCGGAACCACCATTTTTTATATCTACGAGATGTAAAATGATGATGAATTTGAATAATTATATTGAAGAAAATCAGAAACGAATCTCAAAAACTACTGAGATTACCGAGCTGGACGAGCTAGCTTTTGCGCGAATTTCTTATTTACCATTTCATAAAATTAAAAAGCAGCTTGATTTAACTAAACGAAATTTTAAAATCTCGGAAATTGACGAGGCAATGAGGGGTCTATCAACTTCGGATTTTGCTTGGCCGGAGGACGAGAAGTTTATTCAACTACTGGGGCAAAGTTCACGCTTTCAGAATTTAAAAGTGGGATTTTTTGTGCGAAAAAATAATAAACAGCTGGAAAAACAGTTTTCGGCAGTGACGATTCAGATTAATTTCTTCGCCATGTATGTTTCATTTTTTGGTACAGACGGGACGCTTTTTGGCTGGAAAGAAGATTTTAATATGTCATTTCTGCCAGAAATTCCAGCCCAAAAAGAAGCACTGAATTATCTAAACCAGATTTCGCGTCGCTATTTTTACAAAAATTTTTACCTTGGTGGACATTCGAAGGGTGGCAATTTATCAATCTACTGCGCAATCATGGCTTCCGATCGACTGCAAAAAAGGATTCTAAAAGTCTTAAACTACGATGGGCCGGGACTAAGAGAGGAGTTACTTAATAGAGACACGGGCGCGATTAGAGTTTTACCAAAAATCGTGAGCTACATTCCGGAAGGTTCAGTAATCGGGCGACTTTTAACTCACAAAGAAAAGGTAGTGGTGGTCAAAAGTCAGGCAAAAAACCTCTATCAACACGATATTTATACTTGGGAAATTAAGGGCAAGAATTTCTGCCGCGCCAAAAATACGAAATTGAGCGACATCCTAAACAAGACGGTGGATGATTTTCTAGCCTCTGCCTCGCCGGAAGAATTAAGGTTTTTCATGGATGGGATTTTTGAGGTTTTCGAGAAATCAGATGTGGAGGAGCCAGTAAGCTTGATGCGAAATTGGCAAAAATATGCACCAAAACTCATGAAAAATTACCGTGAATTACCGAAGGAGCGCCGACAAAAAATTAACGAAGTTTGGCTACTTTTCGGCAATTCCCTGGTGAAGAATTATTTTGCGAAAAACGAAATTTTAAAGAAAGCGCGTCAAATTCTAGGAGGTAAAAATGCCTAGCCGTAATTACCTATTGGACCAGCATTTTTTGAAAAATGTTCGACTTGCGCTCATGCTAATCGGCCACAGTAACCTGAAGCGCCGTGACACAGTGGTGGAAATTGGGGCAGGAAGTGGTGTGATTACCGCGGCACTAGCGAAAAAATGTGGGTTAGTTTACGCTATCGAAAAAGACCCGGAAACTTTCAGAAAACTGCAAGCCAACCTGAAGGAACAAAATCTCGATAACGTGAAGCTAGTGCATGGAGATTTTCGAGAAGTGAATTTCGATTTTACAAATTATAAAGTTTTCTCTAATCCGCCCTTTTCCCTGTCGGCAGAAGTGTTTTATAAACTACTTAACCTCGAAAATCAAAACGGACAAATTATCGAAAAAGGTTTGAAAAATCCCCCAAAAGCCATTTATTTGATTTTGCAAAAGCAATTAGCTTTGAAATTAATCCTCTCTGACCGCCACTACACGAGCCAGCTGGGATATATTTTGAATAAATACTACGCGACAAAAATTCGTTACCCATTAAGGTCAACAGATTTTACGCCACCACCGAAGGTGCCGATTGTGTTATTCGAAGCTAAAATTCGTCCGGAATTTAGCGAACTTGAATAAAAAGAGACCGAAGCTTTGGTCTCTTTTTTGTTTAAACTCAGTTTTCTCGGTCTATTTTCGAGATATTGCTGGATTTAGAGTTCGGCGATTTTAACACGAGTTTGAGCCATAGTGTCGCGATCACGAACCGTCACGGTATCATCTTCAAGGGTATCAAAATCGATAACCACACATTTTGGCGTACCGATTTCATCTTGCTTATGATAACGCTTACCAATGTTACCGGAATCATCCCAAGTGACATTGCCATATTTTTCGCGAAGTTCAGCATAGACTGCCTTGGCTTTTTCGACTAATTCTGGCTTGTTTTTAAGAAGTGGTGAAACGCAGAAACGATATGGCGCAAGATGTTCTGGAAGTTGCAAGACGATGCGCTTTTCACCATTAGTTTCATCCTCATGATAAGCACTCGAAAGCACAGCCATGATCAAACGTTCGACACCGAAAGATGGCTCGATGACGTGAGGTACAAATGTTTCACCAGTGCGCTTGTCACGGTAAACCATACTCTTCTTCGACTCACGCTCGATATTACCAAGGTCGAAGTCGGTACGATAGGCAATACCCATCAATTCTTCGCAACCGATTGGATAGTCAAATTCAAGGTCGATAGTGCGCTTAGAATAATGTGCACGATCAGCAGCCGGGACGTCGTATTCATGAATCTTATCAGCTGGAAGTTTAACGACATTCTCCAGGAAGTCATGCACATCGGCGAGAAGTTCATCAAAGACACGTTCCCAATCTTTAGGATTAACGAAATATTCAATTTCCATCTGTTCGAGCTCGCGGCAACGGAAAATAAAGTCACGTGGCGAAATTTCATTACGGAAGGCTTTACCCTGTTGAGCTAAACCGAATGGTAGGTCTGGGTAAATCGTGTCGACCACGTTCTTGTAATTCGTAAAAATACCTTGAGCGGTCTCTGGGCGAAGATAGGCGATGGAACTATTATCAGCCACTGCGCCGACGTGAGTCTGAAACATCATATTAAATGGCTTGACTTCGCCCCATTCAATCTTTCCACAAGTAGGACATTTGATGCCGGCCTTAATCAGTTCTTCTCCGGTGATTTCCGTAGATAAATCGTGACCCTCAGCAGTCTTAGCTAACTTATCGGCACGAAAACGACCGTGGCAAGATTTACATTCAACCAAAGGATCCGAAAAAGTGGCGGCATGACCGGAGGCGACCCAGGTGCGTGGATTCATGATGATAGCAGCATCGACACCGTACATATCATTACGATTTTCCACCCAATATTGCCACCAAAGATCTTTGAGTTTTTTCTTTAAACTAACGCCGAGTGGGCCAAAATCCCAAGTACCAGCCATACCGCCGTAGACATCGGAGCCTTGGAAAATAAATCCTCTACGTTTACATAAGCTGACAATATCTTCTAATTTTGCCATAAACACTCCTGGTTAGTTTTTCCTTATTATACCACAAAAATAGCGTGGTGACCTCTGGTAGTTAAAACATTTCACGAAGAGTGCGCAGAATAATATTTAATGCATTGAGATGGGTGTGGATGTCTTTGATTTTTAAAATAGTGGCAACCGGCATGGAAGTCATAAGACGTAAAATTTTGATTGTATCGGCATTAAATTCACCAGCGTCAGTTGTCACTGGAATAAAACATCGGTCAAAACTATGCCAATTATAAGAGCCGTCAAGCGTGAGGCGGTCGCCATTCGAGTCGGTAGCGAGATTGATCATTTCGCCAGAAATAAAAGCTAAATTAAGATAAAAATGTGTCTCAACGAGCGGAATTTGGTATTTTTCTGCTGTATTTAGTGCCGAAAGGGCATTTTTTAGAAGTTGAAAATATTCCTTAGAATCGGCGTCGTTGGTTAGGCGATTAATTACTTTAAGAAAATTCGAAGCAATAGTTAAAGTATCGAGGTCAGTAATGATATTTTGATAAAACTTCAGCATGGTAGCAGAAGTCAGAATTGCGAGGCTACCCGAATCGGTGTTTTGCGATTTAAAATGTAGCACTACATCAGAAACCGTGAAAGGTTCAATACTACCTGCCAACTTGGAGCGCTCTTTGCGAACGCCACGTGCGATGGCCGAGAAACGACCTTCAGGAGTAAGTAAGGTGAGAATGCGGTCAGACTCTTGATATTTGACACGCGAGAGCACAATCGCCTCAGTACGCAAATCAGGCATAATTCCCCTCCTTGACTCGAAGGGTGCGGCCTGGAATTGATTC
>JABCOY020000010.1 GCA_013333375.2 Candidatus Saccharimonadota bacterium
AATTAGCCTAAAAGGTGATAAGCTTAAATTAAAGATCGAAAGCACTGAAAAATAATATGGAAAATTCACCGTCAGAAGTCTCCGTTCAGTCTCGTCGGCGCAGTCTAACGCTCGCCGACTGGCTTAGCGGTCTTGTGATTTTTTGCACACTTTTCGCCGGTGCTTTTGCCTTTATCTGTCTGCAAGATGACATCAAGGCTTATGATTTTCAAATTTCTGACACCCTGAAGCCTTACGTCCAGAAACTTAATCTTACGGAAAAAGCTTCGAAAACCCTGCTCGCTACTCATCCAGCTTTGCAAGAGAAGCAGGCCTTTAATCAGAGTTGTCATTCGCATAACCATGAAGTCTACGTCCTGGGTTGTTATGTCCATGATAACGATCGTATTTATCTCTATCATGTCGAATCGAATGATCTTCCAGGAGTAATCGAGGTGACCACGGCTCATGAAATGCTTCATGCGGCTTATCAACGCGTCCCTTTTTGGGAAAAAGATCGCTTGAATGAAGAAATCAAAAAGGCTTACGATAACCTTCCGGCTGATCATGAAATCCGCACCTCGATTAAGAGCTATTCTGAGGATGACTTCTATGATGAATTGCATTCACGTCTCGGTACCGAAGTCGCTGAGTTGTCGGAATATCTCGAAAAACACTATGCCGCCTATTTTCAGCATCGCCAAACTATCACGGATTTTAATCAGCAATATCACTCCGTTTTCCAGCAGCTTAATGATAAACTCACTTCACTTAAATCTGAAATCGACGCCAAGCAGGCTACTATTAATCAGCAAACTGAGACCTACAATAATGAAACCAATGCCTTAAATCAATTAATCCTGGATTTTAACCGACGTGTTGAATCCGGTAAAATTTCTGGTTGGCGCTATCAAAACGAACGTGCTACTCTGGAAGCGCGCATCAGTCGCCATGAGGCCACTTATCAGAGTATCCAGCAATCCATCGACGCCATTAATCAGCAAATTACCGAATATAATAACCATGTACTTTTCGAAAATCAGCTGATGAACCAGATTAATTCTAACGCCGTTTCTAATGAACTCGAATCTCAAAAATAAGGAAAGGAAATTACTATGCAAACTAATTCAAATCTCAATGACTACCTCGTACCGACCGTCATTGAAACCACCAATCGTGGTGAACGTTCTTATGACATTTACTCCAGGCTCCTAAACGACCGCATTATCTTTCTCGGTGAGGATGTCAACGCTCACACTGCTAATCTGGTAGTGGCTCAGCTCCTCTTTCTCGCTCACGAAGACCCTAAGAAAGATATCAAGCTCTATATTAATTCTCCAGGCGGCTCGGTCTACGATGGTCTTGCTATTATTGATACCATGAATTACATTGAGCCAGATGTTCAGACTATTGGCATCGGTCTTCAGGCCTCTATGGGTGCCATGTTACTTAGCTGTGGTGCTAAGGGTAAGCGTTTCGCTCTACCAAATGCTCGCGTGATGATTCATCAGCCAAGTTCCGGCACTCAGGGCAAAATTACCGATCAGGAAATTATGCTCAAAGAAGGTATTTTCTTGAAGAAACGCCTCGCTGAAATTCTCGCTAAAAATACCGGCAAAAAAGTCGACCAAATCATCAAAGATATGGATCGTGACAACTGGATGTCCGCTGATGAAGCTAAAGATTACGGCATCATCGACGAAGTTATTGCCAAATAATTCTATGAAATACTCGATGCCCATCCGGTGGGCGTCGGGCAATCTAGTAGTCTAATAGTAATCTAATAATAATCTAATATCGGTGCATCAAAGAATGGGTAATCGCGGCCGCCAAAGCGTCTGCCGCATCATCCGGTTTCGGTACACTGGTTAAATCCAGATGCAGTTTTACCATTTCCTGCATCTGTTTTTTATCAGCTGAGCCATAGCCGGTCATGGTCTTTTTGATTTCGTTTGGCGTATATTCAAAAGTTGGCAGTTCGTGTTGTTTGCAAACCAAAAGCACCACCCCTCTGGCTTCTGCCACCGAAATACCGGTCGTTATATTTTTGGTGAAGAAAAGCTTTTCGATACTCACGCAATCCGGTTTGTTTAATTTAATAATCTCATGCATTGACTCATAAATATCGAGTAGGCGTTCTGAAAGTGGAGTGTGTGGCGGCGTGGCAATCACACCGTTATCAATCATTTTGGCGCGACCAGTTTGTTTTACTTCGATTACTCCAAAACCGCAAATCCCTGTGCCCGGGTCAATTCCTAAAATTCTCATCTAGCTCTATTCGTTTACATATTTAATTAAAGTGGTGCGTAAATCTTTCACCGGAATCACAAATTTATCGTGAATTGTCGCTGGTGCAATTGCATGTTTAAAGCCCAATTTTTTTGCTTCAGCAATTCTTTGGTCAGGTCGAAAAGCGGAACGGATTTCTCCACCCAGGCCTACCTCGCCAAACACTACATATTCTTCACTGAGTTTTCTTCCTGCTGCTGCCGAAGCAATCGCGAGACATACCGCGAGATCCGCTGCCGAATCTTTAATCTTAATTCCACCCACCACATTTAGGAAAATATCTTTATCATCTAATTTTAGTTTAGTGCGTTGCTCAATCACTGCGATTAATAAATTCAAACGATTTAGATCAAAACCCGAAGCCGCACGTTTCGGATAACCAAAATTCGTGGTCGAAACCAAGGCCTGAATTTCCACTAGTAGTGGCCTAGTGCCTTCTAGAGTTGCCAAAATAATCGAACCATCCGTGTTTTGCCTTTCTGCCAGTAGGGCCGCCGAAGGATTTTGTACTTCCTGCAAACCCTTTTCCGTCATTTCGAAAATCGCCGCCTCACTGGTCGAGCCGAAACGGTTTTTAATGGCACGAATAGTCTTAAATCCACCATAGCGATCACCTTCAAAATTCAGCACTACATCTACCAGGTGTTCCAAAACTTTCGGTCCCGCCAAGGTACCTTCCTTCGTCACATGCCCCACAATAATCACCGCCGTGTCGGTCTTTTTTGCGGCCTGAATAATTAGATTACCTGCATTAGTAATTTGTGAAACCGTACCCGGCGCCGAAGAAATTTCGTTAATCGCCAGAGTTTGAATCGAGTCGACGATCACTAATTCGAATTCACCATCCGAAATCGTCTTCGCGATGTCGTTACCAGAAGTCGAAGCCGCAAAACTTAAAGTTTCTGAATTTGCCCCTAATCTCACGGCCCGCATTTTTACCTGTCCGGCCGATTCCTCACCGGAAACATAGAGCACTTTGTGACCGTTGGCAATCTTCGCACAAATCTGCATCAAAATCGTCGATTTACCAATGCCCGGCTGCCCAGCAAAGAGAATCACTGAACCGCGCAAAATCCCACCACCCAGCACTTCATTTAGGGAATCAAATTCAGTCTTAAGTCGCTCTTTTTCATCCGAAGCGGCGATTTCCTTAATACTAGAAAAACTCAAAGTTTTTCCACTGCTCTTAGCTTGCGCCAGAGCAAATTTACCCGCACCCGAACTATCCTCAACTACTAAATCCTCCACGATGGTATTCCATGCATCGCAGTTATTACAGTGGCCAGCCCACTTGCTATAGCGCGCTCCACAGTTTTGACAGACATATTGTTTAGTAGCTTTCATATTGAAATTATACCAATCTCTCAGCGAAAACCCAAAATTCCATGTATAATGGGAGTATGAATAAAACAGTCAAAAAATCTGGTTTCACTCTTATTGAACTCGTGGTGGTTTTAGTTTTTGTTTCGATTGCCCTAGTTCTTTTCTTCCTCCAGAAGCAAAATCTCGACGCCATGCACCGCGATGAGCAACGCAAGGAAGCGATTAATGCTATGTATTATGCCCTCGAAGAAGGTTTTTATGCCAAGAATGGCTATTATCCAGAAACAATCACCGATGAAAATCTCACGGTTATGGATCCTAAATTATTCACCGACCCGAACGGTGTTTATATTAATGGTGAAGGTGGTTCGCTTAATTATATTTCCGCCGATTGTAATAATGGTAAATGCCGTGAATACACGCTTCGCGCTAGATTAGAAAAAGAAGACGACTACATCAAGAAAAACCGCCATAACTAAGCTAAAGAATGCCGCATACCCCGTTCCAGAAACGCTCAAGTGGGAGAATGTCGCATGCCTTTTATCGGACCGCTCAATTAAAGAATGCCGCATACCCCATTCCGGAGACGCTCTAGGCCGCTCGGCCAAGCTTATGCTCTGTCAGAGGTAAGCGGCATTCTTTTTTGAAATCAACTAAAAGCCCACTTGTTATTCGTACAACTTTAAATTTGTGTGCGATTTTGCTGAACAAAAAAGCTGGAAGAGTATTTGTTATTTTGAGATTTAGTTTGTGCGCTATTCTACTTTTTTCGAACAGCTAAAAGCTCACTTGCTATTTTTTTATGGCTTTGAGGTTGTGTGTAGTTTTTTCAATAAAAAAATGAAGCCTATTTGCTTTTTGAGGACATAGGCTTGGGCAAGCGCCCTTGAGCGGTCCGAACAAAAGTAAATAGGTTCATTTTTTAACTACTTTTAGTAATTAATTGCACGCAATTCAAAGTAGGCTCTTGGGTGTGCACATACTGGGCAAACCTCAGGCGCTTCATTACCAACGAAGGTATAACCACAGTTACGGCACTTCCAGACGGTAACTTTTTCGGACTTAAAGACTACATCGTCATCGATGTTTTTGATTAACTTGCGGTAGCGTTCTTCGTGCTCTTTTTCAATTGCACCAACGCCATCAAACTTATCTGCGATTTCGTCAAAACCTTCTTCACGGGCGATACGGGCGAACTCTTTGTACATGTCAGTCCATTCGTAATCTTCACCAGCAGCAGCGATTTCGAGGTTGGTCCTGGTGTCAGCTACAGCGCCGTCATTGAGGTACTTGTACCAAAGTTTGGCGTGTTCTTTCTCATTGTCAGAGGTTTCGTTGAAAATTTCAGCAATCTGTTCGTAACCATCCTTTTTTGCACGAGAAGCAAAGAACTGGTATTTCACACGAGCTTGGGATTCTCCCGCAAAAGCGGTTTTTAAATTATCATAGGTCTTACTATTTTTAAAATTAGATTTATCAATATCAGACATTTAGCTCCTTTCTTAATGGTATAATCTATTATAACGCATTTAAGCAAAAGACGGAGGAATATGGCAATCGAGCGAGTTATCGATAATATATCGCACGAGGAGGATCAGGAAGAGCAAGCAGTAGAAGTCAGTCTTCGCCCAACTAATTTTGCCGAGTATATCGGCCAGGAGCGCTTGAAAAAGAACCTGAAGATCGCTATCGCAGCGGTGAAAAAACGTAATGATGGGACTACTTTGGATCACGTCCTACTTTATGGTCCACCGGGCCTTGGTAAAACTACCATGGCCAATGTAATTGCGCATGAACTCGGTTCTAATTTACGCGTCACCTCTGGACCAGCCATTGAGCGTGCCGGTGATCTCGCCTCCATCCTAACCAATCTTCAAAATGGCGACGTGCTTTTTATCGATGAAATTCATCGTCTTCGTCGCGCCGTAGAAGAAATTCTTTATTCCGCCATGGAAGACTACAAGCTCGACATCGTAATCGGTAAGGGTCCAGCCGCTCGTTCGGTGCGTCTCGATCTGCCACACTTCACCGTAATCGGCGCAACCACCCGCACCGGTTCGTTAGCCGGGCCACTTCGTGATCGCTTCGGGATTACGCATCGTCTCGAATATTACAACGAATCGGAAATTGGTCAAATTATTGCTCGTACCGCTAATATTCTTGGTACGGAAATTTCCGAAGAAGCCACCGCTACCTTGGCTGCGCGTTCTCGCCTCACACCACGTATTGCCAATCGCCTGATGAAACGCGTGCGTGATTTTGCCGATGTGCATGGTGATGGCTCAGTCGACCTAGATATTGCCACGCAGGCACTTGGGCTTATGGAGATTGACTCCCTTGGCCTCGATCCGGCTGACCGTAATATGTTGCAATTAATACTCGATAATTATGGCAACCGCCCGGTTGGTCTCACCACCATTGCTGCCCTAACCGGTGATGAAGCCACTACGATTGAAGATTATTACGAACCATTTTTGATTCAACTTGGCTTCATTGAAAAGACCCCACGTGGTCGTATCGTCACCGAAAAAGCCAAGCGTCACCTTGCTTCTCTCTAATCACCTGAAAATATGTTATAATATAACTAATTTAACAGGGAAGCGTATGAAGCAGAAAAATTATAATCCAAAATTGGGCATTTCTCTTGAGGCTGACGAGCGAATTGTTCTCGAAATTAAACGTACTAAAATCATTCCAATTTTAATCTTTGCCGGAGCTTGTCTAGCTAGTATTTTGCTTTTTGCTCTCTATATTTTGATTAATGCGGGAAATTCTTTTGTCTTTGCCCTCGATACTAATGGGCGCGCTTTCTTCCTCTTGGTTATCGCGATTGTGCTTGGTACCGTCTGGATTGCGACCCTGATTAGTCTTAATGTCTATACCACCAATAAACTTTTTGTCACCAATAAGCGTCTGATTCAACGCGTCGCCAACTCACTCTTTGACACTGCGATGAATGTAATCGCCCTAGTCTCTGTGGAAGATGTGTCCTTTAAGCAAGCCGGTCTTTTCGAGCATCTCTTCGAGGTGGGTACACTTCGCATGTCGACTATCGGTGACGAAACTACCTATATTTTTAAGTATCTCGATACGCCTACCGATGAGCTTGAAACTATCACTCATTATGTTCATATCGAGAAGGGTGAAATTCCTGCTGATGATGAGTGTGAAGTCCCAGCTGATACTGATAAGAAATCGCTCTCTGAAATCCTAGCCGCTAACAAAAATCAAAAATCTGAAGCCAAGTCAGAGACTGCCACTTCACACACCATTCATATTGATCATCGCACCCGTCAGGTTAAGGAGGTTCCATCTGAAGAGATTGACGCTTCGTCTGAAGAGTCCAGTACTTCTCTTGAGAAAACTGACCTCGCATCTAACTCGGCCGATACTTCTTCCGATACACTAAACGTGCCAAATCTGGAAAAATAGCTCTCACACCAAATTTCTCATAAAAATAGTTCCAGCTAGGAACTATTTTTTTCTAATAATTTTTCACTTCAATGGCTTTTGTTTTCGGTATTTTTTGCACTCACCTCTGTGTTAACGATTTTTTAACGCCAGGCGAATCTGATCCTCCACTGGCAAATCCGCATCGATTTCTTTTAAGGCTTCGGTAGCTTCTTTTAAGTTAAATCCAAGCGCCATTAGGGCATCGAGAGCTTCATTATTTTCTGGCTTCTTCACCTGAATTTCTGCGCCCGTATAATGACTTGGCAGCCCCACCTTATCTTTTAGATCCACGATCACACGCTCCGCTGATTTTTTTCCCACACCGCTCGCCTTGCTAATAAAACTACTATCCGCATTGGCGATGGCATTACGCACTTCTTCCGGCGTCCCCAGAGAGAGAATCGCCATACCAGCCTTCGGGCCAATCCCATTCACGGAAATCAACATTTCAAAAATCTTCTTCGCCATCAAGGTAGTAAAACCATATAAGTCTTCCGAAGTCTCGCGTACTGCGTGATAGGTGTAAAATTTCTTAGTTTCCCCCACATTAATCTCTTCAAAATCAATTGCCGAAAGATTCACTTCATAACCCACACCATGCACATCCACAATAATCTGCCCGGTGAATTTTTCTACAATTGTACCTTCTACGTGTGCTATCATGTAACCATTTTAACATAAGAAAAAACGGCTCATCGCCGTTCCATAATTTCTTTTGGTAGTACCGACTGGGATTGAACCAGTGACCTTAGGCTTATGAGTCCTACGCTCTAACCAGCTGAGCTACGGTACCACTTTCTGGCGGAAGGGACAGGATTCGAACCTGCGAAGCGTTAACTTGCCGGTTTTCAAGACCGGTGCCATCAACCACTCGGCCACCCTTCCACTTACTATCATAACAGAAAATATCTTCCCCGTAAAGTGAAAAATTATCCAGGAGCCCGCTAGGGCTCCTTTTGAAACAGTCTAGATTAGGCTGCGTTGGTGAAAACGTTGATCACATCATCGAGATCATCTACGGCATCCAGCAGTTTGTCTACCTTTTCCGCATCTACCTCGCTCACCTCTACGGTGTTATTTGGCAAATATTTGAGTTCTGCAGAATCCACATTGAGTCCAGCATCGATCAAATTCTTGCGTACTTTCATCAAATCGGTTGGTTCGGTAATAATTTCGATGCCATCTTCCGTTTCGTTGGCGTCTTCTGCGCCAGCATCCAAAGCGGTCATTAGCGCGTCTTCACCCTTATCTTCGATGAAAATCACACCCTTACGTGCAAATTGGAACATCACGGATCCAGGATCAGCCATGCGGCCGCCGTTCTTTGAAAGTGCATTACGCACTTCTGGCATAGTACGATTCTTGTTATCAGTAGCAATCTCGATAATCAAACCAATACCAGCCGGGCCGTAAGCTTCATAAGTTTCTTCAATTAAAGCTGCCGCATTTTTATCGGCGGCACGAGCAATTGCACGTTCGATGTTCGCCTTTGGCATGTTAGCCTTGCGAGCTTTTTCTAATACCATCGCAAGAGATGGATTCATCGTTGGGTCGGCACCAGCACGCGCAGCAATCGCGATTTGGTTACCAATTTTAGTGAAGGCGGCACCACGTTTCGCGTCCACGATTGCTTTTTGACGCTTGGTAGTTGCCCATTTACTGTGTCCAGACATAAAACCCCTTATTTTTCCTAATAATAACTTTGTATTATTATAACATTTTTTCAAAAAAGCAAAAGGGGCGCAAATCTTGCGTCCCTTAAATTTCTTAGCCTGCTTCACTGGATTGAATTAAGTCATTCCTTAAGTTTTCAAATTTTGCTCTGACTGTTGGAATTTTAGTTTCCGTGGCCACCGGTTCGAAGTTCCGTGTCGGCCAAAATCTCTCCAGGGTATCTCGAAATAATTTAGTAGTAGTATTAAAACTTTCGATATAGTTATCGAACTCTTCAATCGTCCACGCAATCGATTCGGTGCTGTGATAAGTTTTTTGCACCCGATGACTATGCATAGTGGATTGACATTGATTGAGAAGACCTCTCGCCATATCATTAATTAATCTTAAGATATTGCTCTGATAGGAGTTACCCCTTTCATCTTGACCAATCAGTATACACTGAGCTTTTACCACAACCGTCATTCTGTCGATTCTTTCGTTCAGCGTCAGCGTGATTTCATCGGACATTTTTTGTAATTTACATCTGTCAAAGTACATAATTTCCCCCTCTTTCTGTAAAATAAACAGGCTACCCCTATATTATATCATATTTTGTAATTTTTTACCTCTTTTGCACCATATTCCATTAGTTTGTCAAAATCACGATATTTGGAATAATATTCGTGCAGCTTATTTCTGAGGCCTTGAAACTCAGGATAACTTGCATCCGGTAGTGTCATAATTGGTTTCCAAGACTCATCAAGTAAGGCTGTTAGAGATTCTTTCAGAATATAATATTCTCCCCTCGAAAGATTAGAAACCACAGAGTCTGGATTTTCCCGATAATAATAATTAGTTTGAAAATGCATCAGTTCATGTAAAATTCCATCAAGTGGCATCCCCCATAATTCATTATCAATTTTCGCATAGGTAAAAATCACCCCCTCCTCGTAATAAACAATCATAGCTGGAAAAGTTGTGATCAGGAATAATAAATCCTCACTCGGTGACACTGCCTCCGGTGAAATTTTATGAATTTCCTTAGCGCGATTTTTCGCACAATCTTTAATTGCTAGGGGATGCTCCGTCACTTCCTCAAGCTTCTTAATCGCTAGCTCAAATTTTTCATTTAGTTCATCGCTCATGATTTGCTTAAATCGCTCCGGCGTCATCTCGATTCGTGTATTTCTTTCTTCAAGGTAGGGAATCAAGATTTTCTTCGTTTCCGAAAAATTTAACCCCAGAATCTTTTTGGCTATTTCAATATCCTGAGCGTCTTTTAACTTTTTTATCCCACCAAAATTAATCAGGGAATTGTACCAGTTATAGGCATCTTGTGTGATATCGTAAATTATTTTGTAGGTGACCATACTTAGCCCTAATATAGCCTAGTCCACCTATTCCGTCTACCGATTTTTCTCTCCCTTGCAATATTCCTCAAAATCGCTAAAATGAAACTAAAAAGGAGAGTTATTATGCCAATTTTAATCTTAATTCTTATCGCACTATTCGTGGTAATTCCAGGGATTCGCGTGGTTAATCAATACGAGCGCGGTGTGGTTCAGCGTCTCGGCCGTTTTCGTCGTATTATGGAACCGGGTCTTCACGTAATTATCCCTTACATTGATACTATGCGCACCGTTGACGTTCGTACTACCCCGATGGATGTGCCGAAGCAGGAAGTTATTACCAAAGATAACGTCACGGTAAATGTCGATGCCGTGGTCTATTTCCGCGTGATTGATGCGAAGAAGGCCGTCTTTGAAACCACTAACTACGCTTATGCTACCTCTACTTTTGCTCAAACCGCTTTGCGTGATGTTACGGGTAATTTCGATCTTGATGAACTACTCTCTAAGCGTGACAAAATTTCTAGTCAAATCAAGGAAATCGTTGACACTCAAACCGATAAATGGGGCATCGATATTGAAAGTGTGAAGCTCCAAAACATCGAACTTCCTTCCGATATGAAGCGTGCTATGGCTAAACAGGCTGAAGCTGAACGTGAACGCCGCGCTGCGATTATTTCGGCTGAAGGTGAAAAAGCCTCGGCTGCCGCTGTGGCTGAAGCCGCCAGTTTACTAGCTCAGACTCCAGGCGGTCTCAATATTCGTACTCTCCAAACTCTCGAAAAAATCAGCACCGACCCATCCCAAAAGACCGTCATTCTTCTCCCCTCCGATCTCGCTGGTGGCCTGAAAAATCTTTTCAAGTAAGCCGAAGAATTTAATTAAAATCTAAAGGCAAAATAAAAATAGCATCAACCGGCGCTATTTTTCTTCGAACATTATGTAGTTTTTTAGGATCGTCACGAAGTGGTTCTTCGGCAAATTGAATTTCTTGTGTGGCGCATAAGTTTTGATTGCAAAAAGAAAATCCCTCAGTTGTTTTCGCGTCAAACTATAGCCGTGCATTAAACAAGTTTCCCTTAGAACTTCCAATGCTGCTTTTTCATCGGCCCTAAGAAAAAGTTCTTTTTTATGAAAATTTTTCCCTACGATGGTTTGTTTGGCTAATTCCGTCACTAATTTTTCGATTTTTTCTCTTAATTTATTTTGTTTTTCGAACAACTCGATAATATCCACTCGCGCCGTCTCATCTAATTCCGTCATCTTTTCTCGCACGCGATTGCGTAAATAATCTGCCTCATAGTTGGTCGGGTCCTGTCGAAAACATATTTTTTGTTCGCCAGCAAATTTTAGCACGTTCAGTTTCCACATTTTTGAAATAATAAAAGGTCGCACGAGCTCGTCGCCATAAAAAGGCGTCAGCCCCCGCCAGCCGGTACCACGAATCAAATTGATTGCAATCGATTCCACTACGTCATCCAGATGGTGTGCGGTGCAGAGAGTGTCACCCTCTTTTTCTTGAATTGTTTTAAGAAATTCGTAGCGTTTCTTGCGTGCCAATTCCTCTGAAACTCCCTCTCCAAGCTCTAGCTTAGTTTCATAAAATTTCACTCCCAGTTCCTGGCATTTTCGGCGCACAAAATCCGCGTCCTCCGCGCTAGATTTGCGTGTACCGTGGTCAATATGTGCTACGATAATATCGGCATATGCGTACATGGCAAGAAGCGCCATTGAATCCATGCCACCCGAAACTGCCAAGATTAATTTCATGATTCTATTATACTCTATCTCATCTCTGTTATAATATAGACATGAATTCCGCGAATATTCGAAATTTTTGTATTATTGCTCACATCGATCATGGTAAGTCGACCTTGGCTGACCGCATGATGGAGATTACTGGCACCGTCGAAAAACGTCAGATGAAATCTCAGCTCCTCGACTCTATGGAACTTGAGCGTGAAAAGGGGATTACGATTAAATTGACCCCAGTACAAATGAAATACAAGGGCTACGAGCTCAATCTGATTGATACTCCGGGTCACGTGGATTTTTCTTATGAAGTTTCTCGTTCTTTGCAGGCAGTTGAGTCGGCAATTTTAGTAGTTGATGCCACTCAGGGTATTCAAGCGCAAACTCTCGCCAATGTCTACCTCGCAATCGAACAAAATCTCACCATTATCCCAGTGATTAATAAGGTTGACCTGCCAGCTGCGGATGTTGAGCGGGTTTCTAGTGAAATTATTAATCTCTTAGGCTGTGACCCTTCAGAAATTATTCCAGTTTCCGCCAAGACTGGTCTCAATGTCGAAAAAGTTCTCGATCGTATCATTGAATTCGCTCCAGCGCCAAACAAATCTTCTGTCGATACTTCGCTCAAAAAATCTGCAACACTTCCTGCTTCCAATTCTGCAACACTTCCTAATTCCACCCCTGAAACCCGTGCTCTGATTTTCGACTCTTACTTTGATGATTATCGCGGTGTGGTACTTTATGTGCGTATCGTCGATGGCTCGATTAGTAAAAATGCCGCTATTGAAATGCTTGCTACCAAGACCTCTGGTATTGCTCTTGAAGTTGGCATCTTGAAGCCGGAAATGTCACCCAAAGATAGCCTCAGTGAAGGGGAAGTCGGCTATATCGTCACCAACCTTAAAACCACGCGCGAAGCTAAAGTCGGTGATACGGTTACTCTGAAAAAGGCTCCTGTCAAGAATCCTCTACCTGGTTACAAAAACGTTCTCCCATTCGTCTACGCCGGATTTTTTCCAGTTAGTAACGATCAGTATAAAGACTTGAAAGAGGCCATCGAGAAACTCTCGCTCTCTGATTCTGCCCTACGTTTTGAGCCAGAAAATAGCCCAGTCTTAGGCTTCGGTCTTCGCATCGGTTTCTTAGGGTTGCTCCACATGGATATTATTAAGGAACGACTTGAGCGTGAATTTAAATTAGATCTCGTGGTTACTAACCCTTCGACTAACTATGAAGTCACCTTAAATTCCGGTGAAGAGCTCGAAATTAAGTCTGCGGCTAATCTCCCGGATGCTTCGACTATCGCTGAAATTCGCGAACCATGGGTGAAAGGCGAAATTATCCTCCCAGTTTCCATGATTGGTAATGTCTTACAACTCATTGTTGAGAAGCGTGGTTTGCAGAAAAATATTTCTTATCTCGAAGATCGCGCCCTGATTGATTTCGAGGCGCCGATGGCTAATCTCTTGACTGATTTTTATGATCAATTGAAGTCTCTCACCTCTGGTTATGCTAGCTTTAACTATGAAATTAATGGCTATCGCGCAGAGGATTTGGTGCGCGTCGATTTTCTCGTAGGTGGTGAAAAAATGGATGCCTTGGCTCTGATGTGTCACCGTTCGGAGGCTGATGCACTAGGTCGTTCCATTACGAAAAAATTAAAAGAAGTGATTCCGCGTCAAAACTTCGAAGTTGCCTTACAGGCCGCCATCGGTGCACGCATTATCGCCCGTGAAACCATCGGCGCCTTTCGTAAGGATGTCACCGTAAAAATCCACACTGGTGACCGTGATCGTAAGGCAAAGTTACTTGAGAAACAGAAACGTGGTAAGGCGCGTATGAAACGCTTCGGTAAGATTGATATTCCGTCTGAAGCCTTCACGGTGATGCTAAAACGCGACTAATTTCGAATTTTAAATAGGCGCCGATCTCGCGCCTATTTTTATCAACGGAAAGTATTGTTCAATTACTTTAATTTTTCATTGTTCAACTAGTTTAATTTTTGCTTGATTTTTGCCAAAGTTCTTTCGAAAACTTCCTCTCTAGTCCCGCTTGCATCAATCTCAATCAAGAGTCCCCTCTCATGATAATATTCCAGCACTGGCAAAGTTTTCTGGTTAAATTCATTTAACCGCCTCAAAAAAACTTTCAGGGAAGCATCATCTGCGCGTTGCTCGCGCCCGGCGCCCACCAGATTTAACATAAAGCGACGAATGACCTCTGCCTTGGCTAATTTTAGATAGACCACCGCGCGTGTTGGGTGTCCTGATTCAATAGTTTTTCTTAAAATTTCTTTTTCCTCCCCCGACCAACGTCCTACACTCGAAAGAATTAGTGGTGAATTTTTTAGTTCCACCTTATCGAAATAGGGAAGTACGATTTCATAAAATAAATCCGTCGGCGCGAGTGAGCCGTCCGCAGTTAAAGCCTGTTGGTTTTCCGCTTCATAATGGCGAATCATTGCTCCAGAAGAAAGCAGTTTTCCATCAAAATAGGCCGCCAATTTTTCTCCTACCGTGTCCTTGCCGCACATCGGTAGACCGAAGATATTAATACTGCCGGTGCCTAATTTGGTTTTTAATAAATCGCGCTCGTCCATTTTCGCCCCTTCTAAATATTTTACATATTCTATCATGAATTTATCGCTTCGCCCACCACGTGTATCGCTTCGCCCACTGTACTTTTTGTCTAAAATTAGCACTCTTGAATTTTGAGTGCCAAGTGCTATAATTAAATCATTAATTATGAATAACGAAATTAAACTCACAGAACGTCAAAAACTTATCCTCTTCGCGATTATCGAGGAGTATGCTGATGTTGCCACCCCTGTTGGCAGTGTTACTTTAGCTAAATTATTCAATGTTTCTTCTGCCACCATTCGTTCGGAAATGGCACGTCTCGAGGAGCTGGGCTATATCACTTCGCCTCACACTTCTGCCGGCCGCATTCCGACCGATTACGGTTACCGTTATTATGTAAACTCGCTTTCATCTAGCCCTCATCTGGGAAATTGCATGGAGGCCTCCACTCAGGATTCTGCCGCCTTTGATTCTGAGTCGAAAAAGTCAGCTTCAGATTCTATCTTAACTTCTGATGAATCTGCAGAAGCTCTCGAAATTATTGATTCCATTTTTAACCATTGGCTTAATCCTTCACCTCTTAAGGCTCTCGGCAGTGGGGAGGAAAATGAGGGTAGCCGCAGTCTTCACGCTTTGGAGGTTCGTATTAATGCTCAGGAACGTGCTGATTTTGCTATTCGCTCGGCCGTCGACATGTTAGTTGAGTTGACCGGTAATCTCGGTCTTGCTACCATTGGTAACCAGCTTTATTATTCTGGTATTTCCAAACTTTTTTCTCAGCCAGAATTTGTTGATTACGAACGTATCCAGGCAGTTTCGAAGCTACTTGATAATCTTGAGCCATGGCTCCACGAAGCCAAACCGGGTGAACCACTGAATATTTTCATTGGCCACGAAAATCCGATCGGTAAAAACTCTGATGCTTCACTCATTATTAGTAAATTCCGCTCGCCGTACTCAGATGATAGCTATATTGGCGTCCTCGGTCCTACCCGTCAAAATTATGCTAAAATCATGAGCTTAGTCCGCCACGCTGGTCGCTATTTGGAAAACACTTTGTAAGGAGAAAATATGTCAAAACCACAAGATGATAAGTCAAATTTTAATTTCGAAAATTCTGAAGCTGAGAATCTAAATCAAGCTAGTCCAGAAGTGAATTTTTCGGATAATCTTGATCAATCTGCTGACCCTATCTCTGCAGAATTCGCCAATCTAAAGCAGCAAAATGCTGAATTTTTGCTTGACCTCCAGCGTACACGTGCAGATTTTGAAAATTTCCGCAAGCAGGTTGAAATGCAACGCGAACAGGCCAAAAAAACTGCTACTCATAGTACGATTTTAAAATTTCTCCCCTTGATTGACGATATGGGCCGTGCCATTTTTGCTCACTCAGAGGCGCTTTCTCCAGTCCAAAAAACTCTTGAAAAAACTATGAAGTCCCTTGGTCTCGAAAAAATCGATGCCAATCCAGGCACGATCTTCAATCCAGAGCTTCACAATGCTATCTCTATGGAGGAAGGCGAGGGTGATCAGGAGGTTATCGCTGAAGAGCTGATTCCAGGCTATCTCTACCAAGGCGAAGTTTTGCGTACCGCCATGGTTAAAGTTACTCACCAGGCCTAAGTTAGTTAGAAAAAACCATTGAGTCGCGCCTTTAACGCTTATGCTATAATATTTAGTATGTATAGTGGTGAGCGCTTTATCAATTTAGATAATTTATTAGCTAGGGTCCGCACTTGTAATTATTTGACGGTTGCCCAAATCTTCCTGCAAGATAATTTTCTCTTAGAATCCCCCTTGAAGCCAGCCGACATTAAACCACGTTTGCTCGGTCACTGGGGTACTTGTCCAGGGATTAATCTGGTTTATGCTGCCCTAAAGGCTTATTTTGGTCAACGTGACTTTACTTTTGTTTTGGGTCCAGGTCACGGTTTTCCTGCCCTCCAGGCCAATCTTTTCTACGATGGGGAATTGGCCAAGGTTGATCCTACGCTCTCGCGTGATTATGCTGGACTTAAGATTATTTCCAAGATGTTTTCTCGCATTGGTGGTTTTCCGTCTCATGCCAGCCCAGTCACTCCAGGGGTAATTTGTGAAGGCGGCGAGCTGGGTTATTCACTCGCTACGGCTTATGGTTCCGTCTTGAATCGTCCAGGCCACACCACAGTTGCGCTCATTGGCGATGGCGAATTTGAAACCGCTACCATGCTAGGCAGCCTCAATCTTAATCGTCTACTTCTTAGCGAATCGAACGGTCGGGTTTTGCCAATCTTGCATCTTAATGGTTATAAGATTTCTGCTCCAACCGTCGCCAGTCGCCGTTCTGAGTATGAATTAAAAGAGCTAATCAGAGGTTTCGGTTATACTCCAATCTTAGTTAAAGAAACTCTTTCCGAAACTTACGAAGAATTTGGTAAAAAATTTAATACTTCCGCCAATTTTACTCCTGAACTTGATGAAAAATTGCAAAAAAATCTCTTAGAAAATCTTTTGCAGGCGCTCTTCCAGGCTGAAACTACTGAAAACCCACCATTTATTATCTTTGCTTCCGAAAAAGGCCTTACGGGTCCTCGCCAAGCCGAAGGTATGAAAGTGCGTGATAATTTTAAATCCCATCAAGTACCACTTCCTAATGCCAAGACTGATGAAACTGAGCTTAAGATGCTCGAAAAATGGCTTAAAACTTATCGTTTCAATGAACTATTTGATCAAGAGAAAGGATTTTTAATTCATGAAAACTAAATCTCCCGCCAAGGCTTTTGGTGCTTTGCTTTCTGAAAAAATGCAAAGCGACCCAGATTTTTATCTCTTTTCTCCTGATGAAACCACCAGTAATAAAATCGATGCTGTTTACGGCCAGACCACCCGCGCCTGGGGTGACCTGGCTATCGAAAAATGGGATATGCCAGAATCTGCCACTGGTCGGATTATCGAACTTCTTTCGGAAAATGTACTCTTTTCTACTATGGTTGGCCACTTGATGACCGGAAAAGATGCTTTGATGACTAGCTACGAAGCTTTCTTTTCAATCATCCTTTCACAAATTGTTCAACATCTGAAATTTCTCGAGCAGGCCGAAACCATCTCATGGCAAAAAGACTATCCTTCCGCCAATCTTCTCAGTACCAGTACCTGTTGGCGTCAGGATCACAATGGTTTTTCTCATCAATCCCCAATCCTTCTCTCCGCTTTGCTCGCTCGTCCGGGGCATCACGTCTCCTGCCTCTTTCCGCTCGATGCCGAAAGTGTGAAGCCGTGTTTTCATTATCTTTTTGAGCGCCAAAATCAAGTCAATTTGGTTACTCTCAATAAGACCGAACAGCCAGTCTTTCTGAACGAAAAACAAGCCGAACTTTGTTTTAAGCGAGGTATTTGCTTCTTCGACACCACCAAGTTAAATGGTTCACTTCAGGCTCTTGATAACTCTGAAATTCCAGAGTATGATTACATTTTTGTCGCGGCTGGCGATATTAGTTTTTTTGAATCCTATCAGGCTGTGAAGCAGCTTCAGCAAGATTTGCCAAAGCTAAAGATTGGTCTCGCTTATATTTCTGCCCTCACCTATGCTGGTGTCGGTTTTGCTGACCATCCGCTTCTAAGCTCAGATTTTAATCAGATGTTTGGCTCCAGTGCAAAAATCATTGCTAACTTCCACGGCTATCCACACGATTTAAAAAATATTTTAGCTAACTATATCAAACCGAAACGCATTTTCGCTCATGGTTACCAGGAACAGGGAAGCACCGTCACACCATTTGCTATGCTAGCCATGAATCAAACCTCTCGCTTCCACCTTATGCTTGATGTAGTAAAAAACGAAAAAGCCACAAGCTTGATTGATAAGTATCAATCCGAGATTGATAGCCGTATGGCTTACGCCCTGGAGCACGGTGAGGACCAAGCGTAAAACTATAAAAATACGGCATTAATCGCAAATATAATATTGATCACAAATATAGCACCAATCGCAAACTAAAAAATAACCCCCACTTCGGGGGGATATTTTTATGACTTCTTCTTTAGGAACGGCTTGCGCATTTTTTTCTGTTTTTCTGGTGCTAATTTAGCGAACATCATACGCCCAGAATTAGTCTGCAGGAATTTTTCAAACATCACATCCACTGACTCGCCAATTTTATCGCTAGCATTATCTACTACTACCATCATACCATCTGGAAGATAACCTACACCTTGTTTTGGATTGCTACCGGTACTGGTAATCTTCAAAGTAAAGCATTCACCTGGTAGATACTCAGAACGTAGCTCCACTACGAGCTCATTAATATTCAGAATGTTAATATTCATCGTCGAAGCTACTTTTCCAAGATTGTAGTCAATCGTCATAATCGAGCCGTGGTTTTCTTCAGCTAGCTGCAAAAGTCGTTCGTCTACCGGGGTACGATCCAGTTCGTCTTTCAGAATTACCACATCTGTCGAAGGAATACGCTCGAGTTCAGAGACTACATCCAGCCCAAATCTCGCACGCGTGCGTTTTTCGCTGTCTTTCCCATCAGCGAGTAGTTGCATTTCATGAATTACACTACGCGGAATAATTAAAATTCCACCCAGGAATCCAGTTTGCGCGACCTTTAATACGCGTCCATCCATCAAAGCCGATGAATCGACATAAATTTTTCGTTTTTGGCCAAAATAATTAAAGCTCTTCTTGAAAGAACGGTAGGCAAGAAAGCTAGTTTCAATTAAGATGAGGCCATGAATGATTAAAGAAATAATTTCCATAAAACCTTTCTTATTATGTTAAAAAATATCTAAGCACATCCCCCTCGGTATCCGAAGCTATTGTATCACCGATTAAGAAATAATACCAAAAAATCTTATGTAATTTTTACTATCCAGAAATTTCATAATTTCTGCCTAAAGATTCTAGCTCCACAAATGGTGAAGCTAGAATTCATTAAGCTTTAAACTCAGTTTACGAGCCTAATTTATTAGTAACGGTGCTACCAGCGCGATCTTTTAATGTTACTACGATAGAAGTTTCACTTCCGGTCATCGTATAAGTTGTAGTATTGTCGCCAGCTTGGGCGGTTCCAGAAGCTACTACTGTGCCGTCTACGGAAACCGTATAGCTGTCTAATTGTTCAGAACCTGCTTTTGCTTCAAACTTCAGTACTGCACCATTATTAATTGTACTATTTTTAATTCTTACAGTAGGTGCACGATAGGAACAGTCATCTGTGGTGAATGGATCATAACCGTCGGCAGATTTGGCAAAGCTCTTATTCTTCGAGATTGGATCAATCGTGAAGCTGATATCTACTTCTTCGATTAAGCTTGGGTCAGTACAATCAGAAGCTTTGTGCTTGTTGATGCGATTGAATTTCATTTTTTCAGTCTGAGCACCCGAGGTCTTATTATTAAACCAACTTGGGAAAATATCGGTAATTCCACTTACGGTAAGAGTTTGAATTCCAGCTGGTTTTTGGCCCTTGTCTCCAGACTTCCATTTGCCGGCATTGGCATAAACATCCTTATGTACAGGCTCCATGTAATCATTGACTACGCGACGCACGATTGTGTTTGAAGAGTTCGTTAAGCCGCGACCATCGTGGTTGCCATTCCAGACCACTGTTGCCACCACTGGTGAATAAGAGGCAATGAGCGAGTCTTTCGTTACGGTCGAAACATTAGTCGTAGTTGTACCAGTTTTGGTAGCAGTCCAAACTCCAGGCACCACAAAACCGAATGACGCACC
>JABCOY020000011.1 GCA_013333375.2 Candidatus Saccharimonadota bacterium
CAAATTCGTTTTGAAGAAAGCCCTTGATCTTAAATTAAAGCCGGTTGTGATTATTAATAAAATCGACAAGCCTGCCGCTCGCATTGAAGAAGTGAAAGACGAAATTTCTGACCTTTTCTTGGAACTTGCGACTGAAGAATCTCAGCTTAATTACCCAATTTATTACGCTATCGCGCGTGATGGTCGTGCCGGTAAGACCGAAAATTTAGATGATGACCTGCATGTAATTTTCGAATCCATCATCAATGATATTCCTTCACCGAAGGTCGATGAAGATTCCGAAAAAGGTTTGCAGCTTCTCGTAGCCTCACTCGCTTCCGATAGCTATCTCGGTAAATATGCTATTGGTAAAATTTTCCGTGGCAATATCAAGCATGGTCAATCCGTTAAAATTATGAAAACTCACTTTACCGACGGTGAGCCAGAAATTACTACCGAAAATGGTAAAGTCGATAAGATCTTCGTCTATCGTGGTCTCGGCAAGGAAGAGGTTAATGAAGCTTTTGCTGGTGACATCGTCGCGGTCACCGGTATTCCAAGTGCGAACATCGGTGATACTATTGCTGCCTTTGATAATCCAGAAGCTCTTCCGACCATCGAGCTTGAACCACCTACTCTTAGTATTTATATTGGCCCAAACACTAGTCCTTTAAAGGGTCAAGAAGGTGAATTTACTACCTCCCGTCAAATTTCCGATCGTCTCCACAAGGAGCTCGAAACCAATATCGCTTTGAAAATCGCCCAAGACGGTCTCGGTTATAAAGTTTCTGGTCGTGGTGAACTTCACCTCTCAGTTTTGATTGAAACCATGCGCCGCGAAGGTTACGAACTCGAAGCTGGTCGTCCAGAAGTGGTCTATAAAGAAATTGATGGCAAAAAATGTGAGCCATTTGAAGATCTCACAATTGAGGTCACCCCAGAATATGTCGGTGCGGTTTCACAAGAGCTTGGTATTCGTAAGGCAGATTTGATTGCTCAAGAAATTACCTCTGGTGGTGCCGTCCGTTTCACTTATGAAATTTCTACCGCTGCCCTAATTGGTCTTCGTAATAGCTTGATGACCGATACCAAGGGCACCGTCATTATGTCTTCCATCCCGAAGGGCTACCGTCCAGTCGAAGGTAAGTACAAGCCAGAACGTAATGGTGTTTTGATTTCCTTTGAAACTGGTACTTCTACCGCTTATGCTCTCGACATGGTGCAGGCTCGTGGTATTCTCTTTATTCCACCACAGGTGCCAGTCTATCAGGGTATGATTGTCGGTCTTTCGAATAAGAAAGAGGATATCGATATCAACGTTTGCCGCGAAAAGCAGCTCACTAATATGCGTACTCACGCTTCCGATGGTGCGATTCAGCTCACTCCGTATACCAATCTCAGCCTCGAGCAATGTCTCGACTTCCTCCTCGACGATGAACTTCTCGAAGTCACCCCGAAGAGCTTACGTCTCCGCAAGCGCCAACTAGATCCGATCAAGCGCAAACGCGAAGCTAGGAGCTAGAATGTCTCAACCGGCGTATCTTATCGATTCACATTGTCATCTCCATGACCTGGATTTTTATACGCCGGAAGAACAAGCTAAGGCGTTAGCGGCCTGCGCCGAAAAGCAGGTCGAAAAGTTAATCTGTATCGGCACGGACCACGAGGATTCTTTCAAGGCCGCCGAATTTGCCGCTCATAATCCTACCAAACTTTTCTGGAGTTACGGTATCCACCCCAATGAATTTGACAAGCCTAGAAAAGATGTTCAATTTGAACATAATAACCGTCCTGTAGCAATCGGGGAAGTTGGCCTCGATTATCATTATGGTGAGAACGATAAGCTCGACCAGGCGAGACTTCTGGAAGAGATGCTAGACCTCGCGATTCGCGAAGATTTGCCACTGATTTTTCATGTCCGTGAAGCCTTCGATGATTTTTTTGCCATTTTAGATAATTTTTCTACCGCCAAAATTCGCGGCGTCGTACACTCCTTCTCTGATAATAAGAAAAATCTTAAAAAATCTCTTGAACGTGATTTTTATATCGGCGTAAATGGTCTTGCTACTTATTCTACTTTGCCGATGCCGCCAATCGAGCGAATTCTCCTCGAAACTGATGCGCCATTTCTCGCTCCCGTGCCACTGCGTGGTCAAACCAACCAGCCGGTGAATGTCCACTATGTAGCCAAGTGGATATCTGAAAAACTTGGATTAGACTTTGATGAGGTCGCGAGAATTACTACTGAAAATTCCGAAACTCTCTTTAATTTAGGAGCTCAAAAATGATTTATTTAGATTTTGCTGCCGCCACCCCAGTGCATCCTAAAGTGCTTGAGGAGATGTTGCCGTATTTTAGTGAAAATTTTTATAATCCTTCCGCACCATACCTTCCAGCCAAACATTTGCGCGGTGAATATGAGGCGAAAAAATCCGCTCTTGCTCAGACTATTGGCGCGAAATCACCGGATTTAGTCATTACGGCCGGCGCTACCGAGTCAATCAATCTGGCGTTTACCGTTCTAGAAAATTATCCTGATGCTGAAGCGCTGATTCTATCCACCGAGCATGCCTCGGTGCGAGAGTCTGCCAAGCATTATGCTAAAACAGTCGGGGAAATTGCCGTCGACTCGACCGGTCTGATTGACCTAAAGGATTTAGTAACTAAAATTACTGATCAAACTGTCTTAATTTCTGTCGCGATTGCTAATAATGAACTTGGTACCATCCAACCACTCAGCGAAATTGCCGAAATTATACGACGCACGCGCGAGAAACGTCTAGCTACTGGTAATCTCACCCCACTTTATCTTCACTCTGATGCCTCGCAGGCTGCGAGCCTTCTCGATCTCTCAGTGGCACGTCTCGGGGTCGATCTCTTGACGCTCAATTCTGCCAAAGTTTATGGGCCGAAGGGGATTGGCGCACTCTACATTTCTCGCGGGGTTAAGCTTAGCCCCATCTCTTATGGTGGCGGTCAGGAAATGGGCCTGCGTTCTGGTACGGAAAATGTGCCTCTCCTCATGGGCTTCGCGGAAGCTTCCGTGCGTGCGAAAGCTCACATTTCCGCCAGTCGTAAAAAATATGAAAAATTTAATCAGTTATTCCGCCAGATTTTGACCGAAAAATCCCTCGTTACGCCAAAATTTTTAGGTAACAAAAAACACCAACTAGCCAACTTCTGTCCAATCTGCTTTGATGGCCTCGATGCTGAGCGTCTGATTTTTAAGCTGGAAGATCGTGGTATTCTGCTTTCTACCGGTGCTGCCTGTGCTGCCTCGAAGGGGCAAAAATCTCATGTACTTTCCGCCATCGGCCTCACTGATTCGGAAATTACCGGGTCACTTCGCGTAACTTTTGGTGAGCTAAATACTGAAGAGCAAATTCGTGAAGCCGCATCGGTGATTGCCGAAGTGGTTAATCAAGAGGCTAAGCGTATCGGATTGGTGTCGGGCGAGGTAGTTTTAAAAGAATCGCACGATGCTGAATTAGGCCAAGAAAATTCTACCGTATTCAGCCAAAATCAAGAGGTTGCTCATGAATAGCACTATGGCAAAACCGAAAACCGTCTTCGTCGGCATGTCTGGTGGTGTCGATTCTTCCGTCACCGCAGTTCTACTTAAAAATGCTGGCTATCATGTGGTCGGGGTCTATATGAAGAACTGGTCGAAGGATCTTCCGGGTATGAAATGCCCTTGGGCAGAAGATTTGGCCGACGCCAAGCGTGTGGCTACGAAATTAGATATTGATTTTCGCATTTTTGATTTTGAAACTGAGTACCACGCCAAGGTAGTCGATTATATGATTGAGGAATTCAGGAAGGGAAATACTCCGAATCCCGATGTGATGTGCAATCAAGAAATCAAGTTCAAACTTTTTTACGACATCGCCATGAGTCAGGGTGCAGATTTTATTGCCACTGGTCATTATGCTATATCCGAAGACGGCAATTTGAAATTAGCTACAGATACTAATAAAGATCAGACTTATTTTCTCTATCGTATTTCTGATGAAGCGATTTCGCAGACACTTTTTCCGCTTGGCAAAATGCTAAAACCAGAGGTGAAGCAATTAGCCGCTGAGTTTGGTCTCGATAACGCCTACAAAAAGGAATCTATGGGTGTTTGTTTTGTGGGTGAAGTTGGGATCAAAGATTTTCTCCAGGAATATATCGAAGTAACTCCAGGTCAAATTATCGATCGTGATACTAATCGGGTACTCGGCACGCACGAAGGCGCGGTGTTTTATACGATCGGTCAGCGCCACGGCTTAAATCTCGGTGGCGGCCTACCTTACTATGTGGTGGAAAAAGACATGTCTAAAAATCTGGTATATGTTTCGAAAAACCTCAATCACTTAAATCTCTGGACTAAGACTTTAAAATTAAAAGACGTGATGATTCGTCAAATTCATCAAGAATCTGGCGATATTCAGCCAAATCTTTCTAAACTCACCTGTCGCGTACGTCATCGCGCACCACTAATTAACTGTAGTTTTAACGCGGAAACTAACGAGGTGGTATTGGCTGAGGAAATCAAACACCCGGCAGCCGGTCAATCTGTAGTCTTCTATGCCGGCGACGTCTGTATCGGTGGCGGCATCATTGCCGAATAATTCTTAAAAAATAACCGCTTTTCGCGGCTATTTTTTTATTTTTTATCGAAACAGGCGTAACCTTTGGTTAGTTCTAGCTTATTCTTCAGATCGTCGACGGCTTTCTTTAGTCCATCTTTTTGAATTTTTTCATCTAGATTACCTAGGTCGAAATCCTCGCCATCATCCGTAGTGGCTGAGATGAAATTCTCTGCTCTTGGGTCGAGTTTAATCGTGAGCGTATTTTTGGCTGAACGGCAGGTAACAGTTAGCAGGCCATCGCCATTAGCCAGATTTTTCACGACCATAAAGAGGATGATACCCGCAATCCCGATTAGGAACAGGGTAATTAATTTTTTCATTTGTGGCGTCCTTTTATTTAATCTCTACCCATTATATATAGCATAAGCATTTTGTAAAGTTGTGCAAAACTCGAACCTCACAGATTATGGTATAATTATCTCTATGAATGCAAGTGAAATCCGTCAAAAATTTCTTGAATATCAAAGTAGTCGTGGGCACCAGGTAATCGCTCCAGCGCGTTTGGTTTTGGAAAATGATCCAACCACCCTCTTCACCGGTTCTGGTATGCAGCCGCTTTTGCCATATCTTCTCGGTGAGCCTCATCCTGCCGGTCAGCGTCTGGCGGATTCACAACCATGTTTGCGCTTGCAAGATATTGAAGATGTTGGCGATCCACGCCATACTACGGTTTTCGAAATGCTCGGTAACTGGTCACTCGGTGATTATTTTAAACAAGAGCAAATTCCAGCCTTCTTTAAATTCCTCACCGAAATCGTCGGCCTCGACCCACATAAAATTTACGTCACTTGCTTTATTGGTAACGAAAAATATGGCATTCCAAAAGATACTGAATCAGCCGAAATTTGGCAACGCGTCTTTGCGGAAGCTGGAGTGAAAGCTGAAATCGCTGAAATTGGTTCCAGTGAAGATGGCGCCAAGCGTGGTATTAAGGGAAATGAGCATATCTTCTTCTACGATGATCACGAAAACTGGTGGAGTCGTGGCGGTGGTGTTGAAACTACCCCAATTGGCGACCCATGTGGCCCAGACTCTGAAGTTTTCTATGATTTTGGCGAAGATAAACAGGATGTTGCGAGATTCGGTAAATCTCATCCTGCCTCGGACGGTGCGCGCTTTATGGAAATCGGCAACCAAGTCTTCATGCAATACAAGCGTAATCAAGATGGTACCTTCTCGGAATTAACCAAGAAAAATATCGATTTTGGTGCTGGCCTGGAGCGTATCGCCGCGGCTGCTATGGATTCTTTTGATGTTTTTGAAACTTCACTCTTAAAACCAATTATTACCAAGCTCGAAGCTATCTCTGGTCTCAGTTACGCTGACCACACTGAAGAAATGCGCGTGATTGCGGATCATTTGCGCGGTGCTTATTTACTTTCCGCTCAGGGTCTCGTGCCAAGTAATAAACAACAAGGCTACGCCCTTCGCCGTTTGATTCGTCGTGCGGTGATGAAAGCTACTAATCTTGGCATCGATCAAGATTTCTTAGCTCAAATCGTGCCAATTATCGCCGAAAATTACCAAGATCTTTCAAGCGAAATCCTCACTAATCGTGCCGACGCCTTGAATGTCTTGATTCGTGAAGAGCAGGCTTTCCGCCGTAGTATTCACCGTGGCCTTAAGGAACTTCATAAGCTTAAAGACCAGGGTCTTACCGGCAAAGAACTCTTTATGTTGCAGGATACCTATGGTTTTCCACTCGAATTATCTCTCGAGGAAGCCAAGCAAAATCAAATTAATCTCAGCGAAAACTGGCAAGCTGAATTCCAGGCTAGCCTCGATGAACAACGTCAGCGTTCTCAAACCGCCAGCAAAGGTATGTTTAAGGGCGGTCTCGAAGACCACGGTGAAGCCTCGGTGAAATATCACACCGCTACCCACTTGCTACTTGCGGCGCTTCAGAAAATCGTCGATCCAAATATCGCTCAAGCTGGTTCTAACATTACCTCTGAACGTCTGCGTTTCGATTTTAATCTCGATCGTAAATTAACTGATGAAGAGAAAAAGCAAATTGAAGACCAGGTTAATCAATGGATAGAGGAAGATTATCCTGTTTCGTTCGCTGAATACGATAAGGCCTACGCTCGTGACGTCTTAAAAGCTCATGGTAGCTTCTGGGAAAAATATGGCGACGTCGTCAAGGTCTATACCATCGGCGCTGCAGAAAATCCCGTCTCGCGTGAACTTTGTGGTGGTCCTCACGTTGAGCATACTGGCACGCTTGGTCATTTCAAAATTAAAAAAGAAGAATCCTCAGCCGCCGGCATTCGTCGTATTAAAGCAATTTTAGATTAAGGAGAATAGGGTGGAACAATTAGCCAAACACTTTACACCAGAATTATATGAAATTGAATTAAGGATCAATAAAGACACTGAACAGGTTCAAGGTCGAGTGAAGATTCAGGGTGTTGCCAAAAGTTCCACCGTCAAACTCCACGCCAAAAATCTTAAAATTCATCAGTTGACCGTGAATCAGCGCCCGACCACTTTTACGGAGGATGCTGAAACAGAAACTATCAGTTTTACTTCGCAGGTCTCAGATGCCGAAATTAGTATTGAAGTCCGTTATTCCTTGCAACTTTCGCACGGTATGACCGGGCTTTATCTTTCGACTTACGAACATGAAGGGAAAACCGAGCGGATTGTTTCTACTCAGTTTGAATCGCATTATGCCCGTATGATGTTCCCCTGCGTCGATGAGCCAGTCGCTAAGGCTAAGTTCTCGCTCAAGGTCATCGATACGGACTCGACCGATACTATCCTTAGTAATATGCCAATCAAGACCGAGCGCACCCTCACCTATACTTCGGTGAATAGTGAGCTTAATCCGAAAACTAATCCAAACGCCATGAACCTTAATACCGAAGTGACGCGTAAGATTGTGGAATTTGAAACTACGCCACGTATGTCGACCTATCTTTTGGCGCTCTGTCTCGGTCATTTCCAAAGTGTTACCACGAAAAATCAGCACGGCGTCATGATTACTACCTATGCGCCATTGAATCAAGCTAAAGAATCTCTTCTCGAGCCAAATCGGATCGCCGGTGAAGCCTTAGATTTTTATGACCAAGCTTTTGGTGTGCCGTATCCATTACCGAAACTCGACCAGGTAGCTGTGCCAGATTTTGATGCCGGCGCTATGGAAAACTGGGGTCTAGTAACTTATCGCGAATCCTGTCTCTTGATGGATGAAACTGCCACCTTGTCGGATAAAATTCAAATCGCCACGGTGATTACCCATGAATTATCTCATCAGTGGTTCGGCAATCTTGTGACTATGGCTTGGTGGGATGATCTCTGGCTCAATGAAAGCTTCGCCAATATGATGGAATATTACTGTCTCGATGCAATTCGTCCAGAGTGGCAAGTTTGGCAAGAATATTTTGTTTCTGACTGTTATTATGCTTTGACTCGTGATACTTCACCAGATATTCAGGCCGTCAAGCAGGCGGTTAATCATCCTTCCGAGATTGAGACTCTCTTCGACCCAGCCATTGTTTATGCTAAAGGTTCGCATCTGATGTTTATGTTAATGCGTCTGATGGGGGAGCAGAATTTTTTGAAGGGTTTACGGGATTATTTTGAAAAGCACCAATATCAAAACACTACTGGCGATGACCTCTGGGCCGCCTTGCAACCTTATGCGAATTTTAATGTTTCAGATTTTATGAACCAATGGATCACGCGTCCAGGCTTCCCAATTATTGAAGGAGAAAAACAAGAGCGTTTCTATCTGGATGGTCAAAAGAACCAAGAATCTTGGCCATTAGTGCGGGTCTCCGATGATATGACCGGACATTATATTATCGGCCTCACTTCCGAGGAGCTTCAGGCCAAGCTCGCGCGTTTCTCTGAGTTAAATCAAGAGCAGCAATTGCGCCTCCTAATTGACCAGAGTCTGCTTTTGCGTACTCCACGTGGTGATTTGCCGGCCAGTCTGGATCTCCTGATGCATTTCCGCAATGAAACCAGCTTTGCGATTTGGTCTATTATTATGTCGATTCTCGGCGAACTTAAAATTTATTGTCCGGCTGAAACCACCGCTGAAGTTAATTTGAAGAGTTATATTAGAGAGCTGATTTCTGCCCAAATCGCACGTCTTGGTGTTTCTGAAAAAACCGAAGATACCGATGATGATAAAAAGCTTCGTGAGTCCATCTTGAGTCTTGCGGTTTATGCGGACGATCAGTCGACCATTCTTCGTCTAACTGAACAATATAATATATATATAACCGACGCTCTAAATCTTGCGGCCATTTCACCAGAATTGCTGCTACCGTATTTAGAGGCTGAATTTAAAAACACCAAAGAGGCACGTTTTAAGGAATATCTAAATCTTTACGTTAAAACCTCCTCGCCGACTATTAAATCTTTGCTCTTAGATATTATTACGGACGCCAAGCGCGAGGAGCATCTTCAGACTTTATTAGATATGCTCTCGGACACTAAGGTTATTCGCTTGCAGGACCATAGTGGCTACGTGCGTGACCTACTAGCTAATCATTCGACTAGAAAAGCTACTTTCGATTGGCTTTATCAAAACTGGGATTATCTTAAAAATGCCGTTGATGGTAAATCGCTTGATGTCTACCCGAAGATCATGGCGCGTTTTATTCGCAATCAATCCGACTTTGCCTTATTTCAGGAGTTTGCCAAACGTTTTGAAAATGACCCTGCTTTGTTTCGTATTATTAAGATTGGTATATATGAAATTGAAAATCGCCTAGCTTTGCTAGCTAAAAATACTGGAAAATTACATCAAAAACTCGAAAAATACTTAGAAAACCACTAAAAACAAGGGAAAAACCAGAAAAACTCAAAAATCTTCAAAAAAGTCCGAAAAAAGACTTGCATAAATTAAAAATTTGATATAAGATAAATACTAAGTTCAGCAAGTCAGAAATGACCACTGCGAAAAAGGGAAACTGCGAGAATTCTTAATATATAGGATTTATTTAAATCGCACGTTGAATTAACAATTTGGACAACGATGAAAATTAAATAAAGACTTGCATTTGTATATATGAAAGAAATCCCTTCTTGGTTTCGGAAGTATATACGTGAATTAGTAATCAATCTTCGATTACTAGTTAAGTCAATGCATAAAAAGGTAAATAAGGGCACTAATAGTGGATGCCTTGACAATCAATACCGATGAAGGACGTAGAACTCTGCG
>JABCOY020000012.1 GCA_013333375.2 Candidatus Saccharimonadota bacterium
GCCGACGAGACTGAACGGAGACTTCTGACGGTGAATTTTCCATATTATTTTTCAGTGCTTTCGATCTTTAATTTAAGCTTATCACCTTTTAGGCTAATTTGGGCGATTTGTCCTGGCAAAATTTCTTCCGCAATAATTGCATCAGAGAGCAGGGTCTCCAAATTATCTTCGATAGCACGGCGCAATGGTCTGGCACCATTTTTGGGATCAAAACCTTTTTCGATAAGGAAGTCGCGCACCTTGGTATCAAGTTTCAAACCGATAGCTTTTTCAGCAAGACGCTTTTTCAAATCTTCAATCATATTGTCAAAGATTTCTTCGACCTGCTTACGAGAAAGCGCATGGAAGACTTCGATAGCATCGAGACGATTAATGAGTTCTGGGCGCATAGACTTCTTCAAAGCTTTCATCGCGGCATTTTTACTTGCTTCGTAATCTTCGGTAATAAATTGATCCTTAGTTTTTTGATGGCTGGAGAAGCCAAAGGCCTGATCATTATACATTTCGTCAGAACCGAGGTTGGAGGTAAGGATGACGATAGTATTATTGAACTTCACACGGTTACCTTGGCCATCAGTGAGAACTCCGTCCTCAAGAATTTGTAGCAGCATATTAAAGACATCTGGGTGGGCTTTCTCAATCTCATCAAAGAGTACGACGGAATATGGATGACGACGTACCGATTCGGTTAATTTAACACCATCGTCATAACCAACGTAACCAGCTGGCGCACCGACTAGGCGAGAAACATTGTGCTTTTCACCAAATTCTGACATATCGATTTTAATTAAGGCATTCTCACCACCGAAGACCTCGCGGGCGATTACACGCGCAAGCTCGGTCTTACCCACACCAGTCGGGCCCATGAAGAGGAAGGAGCCAATCGGACGTCTAGGATCACCAATACCAGAACGACCACGGCGAATAGCCTTAGCTACGTCATGAATCGCTTCATCTTGACCGATAATAGCCTTGTCGAGATGGGCTTCTAGTTTCGAAAGAATCTTCAATTCGCTACCATGTACCTTGGAAACTGGAATACCAGTCTTGAGAGAAATGGCTTCAGCGAGATTTTCTTCGGTGAGCACTGGTGAAACATTTTCATCCACGCCGGCCTGCTCGAGAGATTTGATTTTTTCTTCTAATTTAGCGAGGCGAGTTTTGTAGAGAGCGGCCTTTTCAAAATTCTCAGCTTCAGCACTTTCTTCAATCTTCTGCTGGAGTGACTCACGCTCGATTTTTAATTTCTTATATTCGCCACTACCACTTTTATCGGCGGCTACTTTAGTGATAGCGCTAGCTTCATCAATCACATCGATAACCTTATCTGGCATATAACGATCATTAATATAACGCTTCGACATGCTGACGGCGGTTTCGATAATCTTATCGGGGATTACGACGCCATGGTGTTTTTCGTAATGCGATTTAATTCCTTTCAAAATACGTACGGTAATAGCATCAGAAGGTTCTTCGACGATTACGGTTTGGAAACGACGCGCGAGAGCCTTGTCTTTTTCGATAGATTTGCGATATTCATCCATGGTAGAAGCACCAATCAGATGAATCAGGCCACGAGCGAGAGCTGGTTTCAAGATATTCGCGGCGTCGAGACTACCTTCAGAGGAGCCAGCGCCGGTTAAGAGATGAATTTCGTCAATAAAGAGAATAAGATCTTTGCTTTCGATAGCTTCGTCGATAATACCCTTAATGCGCTCTTCGAAATCACCACGGAATTTAGTACCGGCAACCACAGAACTGAGGTCGATTTGATAAATTTTCTTGCCAATCAAATTGCCTGGCACCTCATTTTTAGCGATACGAGTAGCGAGACCTTCGACAATGGCGGTCTTACCCACACCAGCCTCACCAATTAACACAGGATTAGACTTGGTGCGACGAGAAAGCACGGTGAGAGCGCGCTCGATTTCACGATCACGACCAATCACGGTATCGAGACGACCCTGACGAGCCAGTTCTGTGAGGTCAACACCGTATTTCGTGAGCCACTTGAGCGGACGTTTACGCTTAAAATCATTTTTCTTTTGATCAATCTTGGCTTCTTCGGCCTGTTTTTCGGCAAACTCTTCAATAGTTTTCGATAATTCCGTGAGATCAACATCGAGACCTTGAAGAATCAAGCTGGCGCGAGAATTTGGCTGGCGAATCAAAGCATAAAGTAGATGCTCAGTGCCAATTAATTTAATTCCCTGCTCTTTCACAAAGTTAGATGCGAGGCGCAGAGTCAAAACAGCGGCTTCTGAAAGTGACATCATGGCCATATCCGCACCGGGAACTTCGATGGCGGTATGATTCATCAGTTTTTCAACTTGGTCGAGATTCACATCTTCATCGGCGAGGAAGCGCGCACCAGTGGAGGTATCTTGCGAAAGAATACCGAGAAGCAAATGCTCTGTGCTCATGTAGCCGTTATTATAGCGCTTGGCATAATAATCGGATTTCTGGAGCGCAAAACGAGCATTCTCGGTCAATTTATTCATTATTTCAGTAAATTCATCTTGCATAATTCTATTGTATAGCAAATATTAGCACTGTCAAGCAATGAGTGCTAATTATTTCCAGTTCCAAGACAGGTTCATGTAATTATTACAAAATTAACAGAGGCGGATTTTAACTTAGGCAGATTTCAGAACTTCAAGACCTGGAAGAGTGCCATGAATTAAGAATTCGAGACTAGCACCGCCACCAGTGGAAACTAAGGAAAAATTAAGTGGAGACTGGTCGGAATATCGGTTTTGCAAGAGGTTTTCTACGAAACCCGTAGTATCACCACCGCAGATTACGGAAAGATTTTCTGCCAAGTTTTTAGCGCCAATAGATTCGGCAATGATTCTGGAAGCAAAATCAAAAGGTGGTTTTTCGGTAAGACCGAGAGTGCCATTCCAGATAATAGTACGAGATTTTAGCACGAGGTCGATTAGCTGGTCGAGTGATTTCGGACCGATATCGAGCTTGGCGCCAGATTCGTCCTCGGTAAAATCCGAAGCAACGGTAATCTGAGGCAAATCCGAAGTGAATCCATCGGCAGCGATTTTGCCTCCGACGAAAATATAATCCGAAAGCGAAGCAAAATGTTCGATGAGAGGAGATTTGTCCTTGACCTTAGCCCCACCAATAATTAGCAGCACGGGGTGAGGTGGGTTTTCTTGTACCTTTTTTAGATTTTCAATTTCCTGTTCGACAAGTAAGCCCATGACGCTCGGAAGTAGCCGCGGCAAAGCATCAGTGGAAGCGTGAGCGCGATGTAAAACACCGAAGCCATCCTGAACAAAACAATCTGGCTGGACCGTATCAAAAATAGCCTGAGCGAAATCTAACGAATTATCTTCCTCGCCAGGGTGAAAGCGTAAATTTTCTAATAAAATCACCGCACCTTCTGGGGCTTCCTTAATTAATTGCTTGGTAGCTTCACCAATAGTTTCGGGTGCAAAATAGACTTCACGTTGCAATAAATGAGAAAGCTCAGCGGCAACCGGTCGTAAAGAAAATTCCGGCATGACCTTTCCCCCTGGGCGACCGAGATGAGAAATGATTACCAGTTTTTTCACCTGATGATCCAAGAGATACCGAATGGTAGGAAGAGATTTTTCGATGCGTAAATTATTTTGAATCAGACCATTTTCGAGCGGCACATTATAATCCGTACGAAGTAAAACGGTTTGGTGTTCGGGGTGCAAAAAATGAAGATTGCGATACATGTTTTAATTATACCGCAATCTTCTAATCGTGCTAAAGCTTATAACTAAATGCTACGAATTTGAATAGTATCCGTACCGCCAATCACGTTTGGTTGGCCAGAAACGATTACGGCAAGTACCTTATCTTCGCCTGGTTTGGTATTGATATAACCAGAAGCTTTAAGTTCTTGAACCAGATCAATGCCATAATTCTCAGAGAATGGGCGTTCGAAGCTGGCGTTGGCATAATTCAAAGCTAATTGGCTAGCCACACGCTTATTCGAAGTAACTGAAATGATTGGGAGATTTGGACGTTCAGCGGAGATTGAAACAGCGGTTGCACCAGAAGCCGTCTCACAGACGATGACATCAGCGTGAATTTTTTCAGCAAGACTGACAGCAGCATTGGCCACAGCGTTGTATTCACGATTTTCGCCAGTGACATCCTGGTCAATTGGGTCGACCTTGGAATGGTTCTGAGTGTAGAGAATGATTTGCTTCATTTGCTTCACAGCTTCGATTGGGTACTTACCGTTGGCAGTTTCATCGGAAAGCATGACGGCGTCAGCACCTTGAATTACAGCGTTGGCAACGTCAGAAACTTCGGCGCGAGACGGACTTGGATTATCCACCATGGAGCCGAGCATCTGGGTAGCCACGACACAGAGTTTACCGTGCTTACGGCAAAGGCTGATTAATTTACGCTGAACGATAGGGACAACTTCGTTACCAGCTTCAACAGCCATATCACCACGGGCGACCATGATACCATCAGCGGCTTGAACGATAGCTTCCATTTTTTCATCAGTTTCGATAGCTTTTTTGGTTTCGATTTTAGCGATAATTTGAGCGGTAGAACCGAGAGAAACCAAGATTTGGCGGAGTCTTTCGACATCATCGGCGCTCTGAATGAAACTCATGGCCACGTAATCAAAATCGCGGGTAGCACCAAATTCGATGTCAGCCATATCTTTTTCGGTAATCACATCACCACCAAAATCGGTATCTGGAAGGTTGAGACCCTTGCGGCTCATAATAGTACCTTCGTTTTCAACCTTAACCTTGATAGCGGTTTCGCTTACGATTTCCGTGACGGTAGAACGAATTTTACCATCGAAGATGAAGAGAGGTTCACCAACTTTCATGCGCTCAGCGAGATTGTACTGAACTGGAAGAAGATTCGAACCGTCGTGTTCGGTGACGGCATAATCGAGAATCAATTCGTCACCTGGCTTAACTTCGTAATGATTGTCTTTAATGACACCAAGGCGAATTTTAGGACCTTGAAGATCCTGGAGAATAGCGACGGAGCGGCCTTTTTTCTCAGCAGCTTTTTTAATCCAAGCGATTTGTTCATCGCGTTCTTCGTAACTTCCGTGAGAGAAGTTGAGGCGGCAGCAGTTAACGCCTGCCATGACTAACTCGGCGATTTTTTCTTCAGTGAAGACGGCTGGACCGACGGTAGCCAAAATTTTAGTTCTTTTATATAGTTTACTCATATCGTTTGATATTATAACATAATTGTGATAATCTTGTGTTTTCGTGGTAAGATAAACATATCTGGGTGTAGCGCAGTTGGTAGCGCGCGCGGTTCGGGACTGCGAGGCCGCCAGTTCGAATCTGGTCACCCAGACCATAAAATGATACCTACCAAACTGGCGGAACGGCCCAAGGGGTAAACGCCAGTTCAAATCTGGTCACCCAGACCATTCAAGGAGGAAAAATAAAGAAAATTTATTTTCTTTATTTGATCGACGCAGAATGGAAAGATTTTGCGAAAGCAAAAGCTTACCATGAAATTATACTTATTAAATAAAAAGACTGGAGAGATTCCAGTCTTTTTGGTTATTAATAATTATTTTTTCTTGTAGTCGATGTCGTAAAAATCTTTCAGCCACTGACGAGATTGTTCATCATTTGTAACTTTATAGTTAATAATATCAGTGTTTCGAAGAATTGAACCGTAATGCTTCTGCTCTAACTCCATCAATAATGAGATATTATACAATATCATAGCGTTCATATAGAGCATCAGACCACCCATGACAAAAGCCGCTACAATAGCAATAATTTTTAAAGCATGTGTCTTAGATTGTGTTTTTACGGCTTTTATTTGTCCCATAATGTTATCCTTTATTCTTGTTTATTGAGCAGTTTTTTATCTTGCTCAGGATATAAAACGTGAAGTAGTTATTATCTAGTACTAGCTTCTTACGGCATAACGTGACGGAACAAACCAACTACCTGCTTGATAATACACATCAATATAGAATCGTTTACCGTCATCCACAAACGTCTGTGTGTGGACATTATAATCCCATTTTTCAGGGCTTCCGCCGATTCCGATATGTAGGCAAAAGGGTAGTCCGTCAGTATCATAATACCAGCTAACCTTCTGTCGACTTTCTGCGGGCCTGATATAAGCCCAGCCAGAATCACCACCTTTAACTTCTACCCAAACACCGGCTATGTATCCACTTGGAGTATAATCCGTAATGGTTCCTGATGTCGCCAATGAGGTTATGGGCATCACAGTGGGCGTAAGTAAAAGAGTGGCAAAAATGATACTTTTCAGCTTTCTAAACATAAGCTACCTCGCTTTCTAAAAAGAACTAAACACTAGGGGTTTCTAGAATAATAATATCATACTTTATAAAAAAAGACTGGAGAGATTCCAGTCTTTTTGGTTATTAATAATTATTTTTTCTTGTAGTCGATGTCGTAATATATTGAATTTTTTGAATATGGCTGGTCGTCATTCTCAACCGTATCGTTAAGCATCTCAATTGCTTCTTTATCTTTAGGGTCGTTTTGAAGGCGTAAATTTATTTCACGAACGCGAAATTGAATTCGATTAAAATGTCTCTGATAATCAATGTTTAGTTTTACGTATGATTCCCTCAACATAATGTAGCTACCAATGAAGCCAGCAACAACTAAAACAATACAAGTTACTACAGCAACAAAGAGCTTACTATTGCTGTTAGTTTTAAATTTTGATGTTTTTACTTGCGTCATATTTCTACCTTAATCCACGATGATTCGTATTTATATCGTTAAGTTTTTCTATTTCTTTTTCATTTTTAGGATCATTTTGAACACGAAGATTAACCTCGCGGAGATAAGATTGAGTCTGTTCTACATATCTATGATAATCAGTGTCTAGTGCATCAAATGCGTATTTTATTAATAATATATTAGCAACAAAGCTTGCTATCACTAAAACGATACAAGCAATTACGGCAATATAGGGCTTTTTATCGCTACTAGCTTGCGGCTTTGATAATTTCGGTTGTGCCATAATTTCCTTTTTATTTTACAGTTTTGATTTTCTTTCCCCGTTACCTGCATTATATTATAGAAAAGTACTTATGGCAAATAAAAAATAACCCTGGGATGTGGGTTATTTTTCTTAATTTATTCTTGAGACTACTTGGCGTATTCGATGGCGCGAGTTTCACGAATTACATTCACCTTGATCACGCCTGGATAACTCATGGTGGCTTCAATTTTTTCGGCAATATCACGAGCCAATTTCAAGGCGGTGAGGTCATCAATTTGTTTTGGTTCGACAATCACACGAATTTCACGGCCGGCAGAAATTGCGTAAGCCTTATCGATGCCATTAAAGCCGGTAGCGATATTTTCTAGCTCTTTCATACGCTCAGCGAAATTCTCGGCGGAAATATTACGAGCACCTGGACGAGCAGCGGAAATCGCATCAACAATCTTCACAATAATAGCTTCGACGGTAGTTGGTTCAATATCGTTATGATGAGCGGCGATAGCGTGGGTAATTTGATCGGAAAGACCGTATTTTTTGGCAAGTTCAGCACCAATTTCAGCGTGCTTCCCTTCGATTTTATGAGTAACAGCTTTGCCCACATCGTGAAGCAAGGTAGCAGTCTTAGCGACACGCACGTCAGCACCAATTTCCTCAGCAATCATACCAGCCATATGGGCCATTTCAATCGAGTGAAGCAAAACATTTTGACCATAGGAAGTACGGAATTTGAGCTCACCGAGCAAGTGTAAAATTTCGTGCGGAATACCAATCACACCCACTTCGCGAGCAGCATCTTCACCGGCACGCACAACCTCTTTTTCAATTTCGCGTTCAGCCTTAGCGACGGCATCTTCGATACTGGATGGATTAATACGACCATCTTTCATCAAACGTTCTAAAGCATATCGTGCGACTTGGCGGCGGATTGGATCAAAGGAAGAAAGTACTACCATACCAGGAGTATCGTCGACCATAATATCCACACCAGTGGCACGCTGGAGGGCCTGAATGTTGCGACCTTCCTTACCGATGATGCGACCCTTCATTTCGTCATCTGGCAATTTCAAAGCAGTGACCGTACGATCAGCAGTTACTTCGGAAGACATGCGCTCCATAGCAGTAACTAGTAGCGCCTGAGCAGTTTCGTCGATATCGCGACGAAGTTCTTTTTGCTCCTTGGTAATCAAACCGACGAGATCGTCCTTGATATCTTTTTCGGTCATCTTGATCAGCTTATCTTTGGCGTCAAGCTTAGTGAGGCCAGCAATTTTTTCCAACTTTTCTTGCTGCTTGTCACGAATTTGATGAATTTCAAGTTTCAAATCATCAATTTCACGTTCTTTGTTGGTTAATTTTTCCGAACGTTTTTCTAGTTGATCGAAACGGTTGTCGAGTGAGGTTTCACGCTCAGAGAGACGCTTCTCGGTTTGGCGCCAATCTTTGCGGCGAGCCTCTTCTTCTTGTTGA
>JABCOY020000013.1 GCA_013333375.2 Candidatus Saccharimonadota bacterium
CTTGCATATTCAGGTGGGATTGCCACCAATCTTACGTATTGATGGTTCACTGGTGCCAATTCCAAATACGCCGATTTTGACGACGGAAATTGTCGACACTTTGATTTTCTCGACTTTGGACTCGATGCAACGTGAAACTTTGGCGAAAGATAAGGAATTTGATTATTCATTTGCTTTCGGAGAAATTGCACGTTTTCGTGTGAATGCTTTTAATGAAAAAGGACACCTCGCGGCAGCATTTCGTTTGATTCCAACTAAGATGCCAACGATTGAAGAATTGGGTATGCCACAGGTGATTTCAGGTTTTGCGGATTATCCACGTGGTTTAGTCTTGGTGACGGGGCCGACCGGTTCTGGTAAGTCGACTACGCTCGCGGCAATTATTAACAAGATTAATAGTGAAAAATCGGTACATATTTTGACGATTGAGGATCCGATTGAATTTACCCATAAATCGAAGCGAAGTTTAGTGGCACAACGTGAAGTACACTACGATACCTATTCGTTTAGTCGAGCTTTGAAATCGGCTCTACGTGAAGACCCGGACGTGGTGCTACTCGGTGAGATGCGTGACCTTGAGACGATTAGTGCGGCGATTACAATTGCGGAAACTGGTCACTTGGTGTTCGCGACATTACACACCAACTCAGCAGCCCAGTCAGTGGATCGCATGATTGACGTGTTCCCAGCAGAGCAGCAGCCACAAATTCGTTCGCAGCTGGCGGGGATTTTGATGGCGGTTTGTTCACAGCGTTTAGTGCCAGCGATTGGTGGTGGACGTGTTTGTGCGGCAGAAATTATGGTGGCGAACACAGCAATTCGTTCAATTATTCGTGAAGGCAAAACTCACCAACTGGATACAGCAATTCAAACTGGTGCCTCCGAAGGAATGCAGACCATGGATCGTACCTTGGCGAAATTGGTTCAACAGGGAACGGTGACTTATGATAGCGCAAGAGAATATGCGGTGGACGTACGTGAATTTGAAAGGATTGTGAAAGGCGCCTAATGAACCGATATATTTATAAGGCCCGCGATAGTAAGTCGGGTGCAATTATTAAGGGTGTAATTCAGGCAGAGAACGAACGCGCCGCCGGTAAGCTCTTGATTGAGCGCGGTTATACGCCAGATACGGTGACGGAAGATACTTCGGGTGATAGTTTTTTTGATAAATTTAAAAACAAAGTTACCACGAAAGATAAAATCGTTTTCACGAGACAATTTTCGACTTTGATTGGGGCGGGTTTACCACTTTCGAATTCTTTAAGGGTTTTGATTGAGCAAACTGAGAGTAAACCAATGCGTCGGGTGACGGAATCGATTTTGGCGGACGTGGAAGCAGGTAAGAGTTTGACGCAGGCTTGTGCGAAATTTCCAGACGTATTTAACCGAATTTATCTTGCGCTTTTGAAGGCTGGTGAATCTTCCGGTACGCTGGATAAATCTTTAAGACGATTAGCTGATCAGCAAGAAAAAGACCACGCGATGGTGACGAGGATTAAAAATTCCTTAACTTATCCAGCGATTGTGCTGGCGGTGATTATTGCGGTTTTGATATTTATGGTGATCGCGGTGGTGCCGCAGGTGCAACAGCTTTACCATGACCTGGGGAAGGATTTACCGATGATTACTAAGTTATTGGTGGAGCAAACGAACTTCTTGGTGAATATGTGGTGGCTAGTGACAATTGTGATTGGCCTTGTGATTTACTTTGTTTTTCAATTCGTGCGTACGGATAGCGGACGTCATGTTTTGGCGAGAATTAAATTAAATATTCCGGTGTTTAAATCGATGTTTTGGCGTCTGTATAATGGGCGTTTCGCACGTACGGCGGAAAACTTGCTTTCGACGGGCGTGTCGATTCAGGATACTTTGGCAATTTCAGCAGAAGCAATCAATAATTTGGTGATGGAAGAAGAAATCAAGGAAGTTTCGGAAAAAGTGAAGCAGGGTAAGACGCTGTCAGCATCACTGAAAGAGCTAGATTATATTTTGCCATTATTGCCACAAATGGCGGCAATCGGTGAAGAATCTGGTAAAATTGATGAAATGCTAGGTAAGGCAGCGAACGTCTATGAAGACGAATTGGATCAGCAAATTAATACAATTTCGACATTGATTGAACCAATTATGTTGGTGATTATGGCTTTGATGGTGGCAGTAATTATTGCCGGTGTGCTCATGCCGATTTACCAATTGGTGTCGCAAATTCAGAAATAGAGGCAAAATGAGAAAATTATGGACAGATGGAAGTGCGTCACCGAATCCGGGGCCGGGGGGATTTTCCGTAATTGAAGATAAAAAACCGGTAGCGATGGGGCGAGAAGATTTGACGACAAATATTCGAATGGAAGGTTCGGCAATTCTGGAGGCCTTAAAGGTGCTATCTGGTGAGGAAGCGGAAATTTGGACTGACTCAGAATTTTGGATTAATGTGCTAACAAAATGGGCGCCGTCTTGGGAAAAGAACGGTTGGAAAAAGAAGAGCGGCCCAATTAAAAATTTAGGTTTAGTAAAAAAAGTGTTCAAAGCTTACAGGGAAGCAAACGCGAAATTGGTCTGGGTGCGTGGCCATAATGGTACGGCAGAGAATGAGTTAGCTGATGAGTGGGCGAACAAAGCACGAGAAAATACAAATTATCCTGGGCTAGAAATTTTAACGGTGGAAACGAGTGAAGAATGAAAAAAATTATTGTCAAAGCAGAAGTAAAAGATGTCGATAAGCTAGAAAATCGCTTGATGAATTTGGGCTATGATTTTGATCCAATGTATTGGCAGCACTCACGAATTTTTGTGCCAAGAAATTACGAAGAACACAATAATTTTGCTCGCATGATTTTAAGAATGGATGTAAAGGCGGTGGATCGCCCGGCGCGTTATAGCCTGATTTGTAAGAGGCATCTCGAAAAAACGAAGATTGATTTGGTGCATGAAACTTTGGTTTCAAGTTATGCAGAAGCGGCAAATATTTTATTGCAAATGGGGCTAATTATTCAGTCGGAAGTATCGAGAACACGTCAAGAAGTGGTACTGGAAAACGGGATTACGATTTATCTTGACCAAATCGAGCATGGCCGAAAATCTTATATTAAGTTTGAGGCGGTTTTGGAAAATGAATCAGAGGCCGAAGAAATACGAAATCGCATTGAAGTTTTGATGATGGACTTAAATATTTTGCCGGATTTGGTGGTAAAAGATACTTACGGCGAAACCGCGAAGTAAAAGTGTGCTAAACTAATAGAAAAATAGTGAGGTGATATGGATTCCGAAAAGACTGAAATTACGAACTCTGAAATTCGAAAATTGAATGATTTTGATGTATTTTTGTGGGCGAATGAACTTGATGAAGTAAAAAATAACGTGTCGTGTGAGCTATTTTTGTTCAATAAAAACTACACGCCGTTTAAGATTCGCTATTCTGAGAAATTAACTAATTCAGTGAAGCAAATGTTTATGGGGGAAGCAATCGCTTATGTGATTTCGGGCGCGGAAAAAGGTCTGGAATGCCGTGAATATGAAAAATCAGACGGCGAAGATAAGGTGATTTATCGTACGGATCTTTCGAAAGTGATTCGTGCAGAAAGCCTACTAAACTTGATTGAAAAAGAATACAAGGACATTGATTATTTTACGGATAATGAGCATCAATTTAAGAAAATGAAGGGAATTATCGCGAAGTTTTCTTATCCAGGTGGCGATGATGGGACGAAAGTTTTTTACATCGCGAAGGGAATTTCTGCAGCCTCAGCTTTGAGCGCGAAAACTTCTTGGGAATTGAACGGGGAAAGTTTCGAGCCATTCTCGGCGGAAGTAGCTTTGAAGATGCCTGACGATAATCAGGTGGCCTTTGTCGATGGATCGGTGGTGATTTTTAATCAGACGAAGTTTGAAAATCTTTTTCAATATGACTTTAAGTCACAGATGCTAGCCGAAGCGAAGGCAAAAGAGATTGAAGAAAAATACAAGTTATCTTTCGCGGAAGGTTTGACCTTGAATGCGCTTTTAATGGATAAGAAGCCTTTGGTAAAGAAGTTGCAAGACATGAATATCGAAGAGCAGATGTCGCAAGAACAATTGGTGGACTATGCGGACGAGATGAAACTCGAACTTATGACCGATGATGACGGCGCGATTATCATGATGGACGACAAGGATTTGACGATGTTCGTAAATCTCTTGAATGAAGATTACTATGTTTCGCCAATTAACGGCAAGCGCTACGAAATTAAGTCAAAGAAACTACTAAACGAGCCGGAAGGCGAACCACCAAGAGGCTAAAATGCACCATTGTCGACTCTGTGGACATGAGGTGGAATGTGGGAGTGAAAAAGAAGCTTCCCGTATTTTCAGTGCTTTGCCAAGGTTTTCGATTTGTGCACGATGTTTGTTTCGTATTTTTCATTTGAGACTTTTAGATAAGCGTGATAGGAATGAAATTTCTCGGGGGAATTGTTTGATTAATTAAATTTTTTACTCAGATTTTTAATAGTAGAATAAGGAGTAAAAATGAAAAATTTGAAAAAGTTATGGGCGATTTTCGGCCTAGTTTTGGTGGTGGGATTATTGGCTTTCTTGGTACTAAACCGAGAAAAGTTTGAACAAAAAAAGTATTCAGTAGTGTCGACGAGTTTTCCGGGTTATGATTTTGCTAGGGCGGTGACGAAAAATACGAATATCAGTACAAAAATGTTGGTGAAGCCGGGGGCGGAAACCCATACCTATGAGCCAACACCGCAGGATATTATCGATATTAAGAATGCTGATATGTTTATCTATGTGGGTGGAGATTCGGATGATTGGGTAAAGAAGGTTTTGAAAGATGTGGACACGAAAAAGACCCATGTAGTGAAATTGGTTGATCTTGTGTCGACAGTGAACGAGGAAATTGTGGAAGGAATGGAGGATGAGGATGAACATGAGCATGACCATGACCACGACCATAGCCACAGTCATAAACATGACGACCATGACCACAACCACGATCATAAACATGATCATGACCATGACCACGAATCGCATGAGCATAAGCATGATCACGATGAGGAAGAGGAAGGTCCAGAAATTGATGAGCATGTTTGGACGAGCCCGAAAAAGGCAATGGAAATCGTGAAAAAAATCGCAGAAGTGGCTTCCGAAATTGATACAGAGGAAAAAACTAAAATTAATGATAATGCCGAAAAATATGTGGCGGAAATTGCGCAAGTAGATAAGGATTTGCATCAAGCGATTGATGGTAAAATCTCAGAGATTGTGGTGGCAGATCGTTTTCCTTTTCGTTATTTTGCAGACGAATTTGGTTTGAAGTATGCGGCGGCTTTTTCGGGCTGCTCAGAGCAAACTGAAGCTAGTGCGAAGACGATTAGTTTCTTAATTAACAAAGTAAAGCAAGATAAGGTGAAGAAAATTTACAAGATCGAACTTTCGAATGGCAAGATTGCAGAGACCGTAAGTAAAGATACGGGCGCAGAAGTTTTGGAACTACATTCGGCACACAATGTGACGGCGGATGATTTTTCGAAGGGCGTGACTTACGTCGATTTAATGAAGAGAAATCTTGCGGCTTTAAGTAAATAGGATTTTTTATGGAAAAACAGCCAATCATTGCAGTAAAAAATTTGAGCGTAGAATACGCGAAAACACCAGTATTTCGAAAGATTAATTTTGAAATTTTGGCGGGAGATTTTATCTGCTTGGTTGGCTGTAATGGGGCGGGAAAAACCACTTTAATTAAGACAATTTTGGGCTTAATCGAGCCAAGTGCTGGAAGTGTGGAATTTCTCGGGATGAGTCGTAAGGAGATTGGTTATATTTCGCAGGAGACAGTAGTAATGTCGAATTTTCCGGCGACAGTGGAAGAGATTGTATTAAGTGGACTTTTGAACCAGAAACGGGGAATTTTTTATACGAAGAGTGATAAGGAAAAATGTGAGGAAGCGCTCGCGAAATTTGGTATGAAAAAAATGTTGAAGAAACACTTTGCGGAGCTTTCGGGTGGACAGAGACAGAAAATTTGGCTAGCACGGGCGGTAGTGGCAATGAAGAAATTATTGATTTTGGATGAACCGGGGAATAATTTGGATTCAAAATCGAAGAAGGAATTATATACGGAACTTTTGAAATTAAATGCGCAGGGAATTACGATTGTGATGATTACGCACGATCTTGATCATCAGAATTTGGTGGGGAATAAAATTTTGGCGCTAGCGGACGGGGTGGCGACGATGGAAACTACGGAAGAATACGTGAAAAGAATTCATCGTCATGACCATGACGAAGGTGAGGGGAAATAGGAGGTGGCGATGAACGGATTTTTGGAAAAGTTTCTGGAAATGTGGCAGTACCAATTTATGGTAAAGGCTTTGGTGGTGGGGGTAGTGCTGGCGGTGACGGCGGGACTGATTGGGGTGTCCTTGGTTTTGAGACGAAAGGCGATGATTGGTGATGGGCTTTCACATGTGGGATTCGGTGCGTTTGCCATCGCGACAGTAATTGGCGTGATGCCACTGCAGTTTGCGTTACCAATAGTAATTTTGGCGGCGATTCTGATTTTGCAGGTGAACCAAAAAAGCAAAGTGGATGCAGATGCTTTAATCGCGATGCTTTCGGCGGGGGCGCTGGCAGTGGGAACTTTGGTGATCTCGGTGGTAAAGGGGGTGAATACGGATATTAATAATTATTTATTCGGCAGTATCCTGGCACTAGATGATTTTGATGTGGTAGTGGGAGTGATTTTTTCGCTCGTGGTGATTTTATTCTTTATTGTGAAGTATCATGAGATTTTCGCGATGACGTTTGATGAGAATTTTGCCAAATCGATTGGACTCAAGACCGAGCGGCTAAATACAATTTTTGCGATTTTATGTGCGGTGGTGGTAGTGCTGGGAATGCGACTGGTGGGCGCGCTTCTGATTTCGAGTTTGATTATTTTCCCGACGGTGACGGCGATGCAGATAGTGAAAAGTTTTAAGGCGGTAGTTTTTAGCTCAGTGGTCGTTTCGGTATTCTGTATGGTAATGGGAATTATCTTTTCATATTTTGTGGCCACTCCGACCGGTGCAACGATTGTGATCTTTAATGTGATGGCGTTTTTAGTGGCGAAGGTGGTGGAGGTTTTGAGGGGATAGTTATTTATTTTGGTATTTTAATTCGTTTATGCTAAGATATAAGCTATATGGGAATGGGAAAAAGTGCGGTTTTTGATATTTATAAAAAGAATATGAGAAATTTTGCTGGTTTTCTTGCATTTCTTTTCTTAGTGAATTTGGGATTTATGGGGTTTGGTGGAGAAAGAGTGTCGGCTGCATATGTGCCGACACTTTCTGCTGCGGTAGAAAAATCTGAGGTAGAAATGACAAGTAACTATATTATGAATAGTTATAATAAGACTGGGACAGAGAATATTAAGCTTACGGTTAGTGGAAAGGTGAAGGCTGGCTATAAAGTACTGTTTAGTACGGATTCAGAGGAAACGGCATTAGTAAATGAAGACCAAAATAGTTCAAGTAAAATTAGCTCAATAGATTCATTGACTAGCTTATATGCACTTCCAGATAATACATGGGCTTATTCTGTAAAATTTAGTGAAACATATAATTATAATCCAATACCAAAATTGTCTGCTCCGAATGTTATTGGTGGAAGAAACGATGACTTTAAATACTGGGAAACTGGAGATAATTATATAACAAGAATTGCCGTAAAAATAAATAATAACCTAGAAGCTGGGAAATATTCGAATAAATTAGTCTATTCGGTAACTTCAAATCCTTATGATAAAAAGACGGAAATATCTAGAGACGGTTTTAAATCATTATCTCCAAGTCGTGGTCAATATGATACTAAGTATATAAAAAGAGTAGAAAGTATTCCTAGTAATGTGGTGGATATTACTAATATAGAAACAGGCTCATCGGATTATGAAATAAAGGCCTGGTATGATGCTAATGAAGATACTATATTTTATTACACCGAACAAAAAAAGATCTATATGCCAGATAATATTTGGGGAATGTTTTTTAATTTTTCCAAATTAAAAAGTCTTGATCTGTCAAGTTTTGATTCTAGTTATGTAACTAATCTATCGCATATGTTTACTCAATGTTATGAACTTGAAGAGGTTAATTTATCTAGTTTTGATACGAGTAAGGTGACTGATATGGAACAGATGTTCAGGTTTAGTCGGAAAATAAAATATTTAAATTTATCGAACTTTAATACAGAAAAAGTAACAAATATGAATGAAATGTTTGATAATATGCACAATCTGATTGAATTGGATATTTCGAACTTTAATACTAAAAACGTAAAAAATATGAATAGAATGTTTGCGAAATATATGGGTACCGGAGATATGTTAGAAAAAATATACGTTAATAATGATTTTGATATATCTAATTTGATTAGCGCAAATCATCCATTTGATGAGCGGAAAAAATTAAGGGGAGGCAAAGGTTCTTTCTTGGTTAATCCGAGAGATGCTGATAAAACTTGGCTAAGAATTGATGATCCAGATAATGGTAGACCAGGATACTTTACTAGGAAAAGCTAAATAGTTCTTATACCTGTTAAGAAAAACGGCGGAGCCGATATGGTATAATTTAGGTATGGCCTGGTAGCTCAATGGATAGAGCGGCTCCGTCCTAAGGAGAAGGTTGCGAGTTCGACTCCCGCCCGGGTCACCAAATACGTATGAGAAAAATGATTTTTGATGGTCAGAGAGAAGGCGAAGAGGTGCAGTTTGTGTTCCGACGCCATTTTTTGACGGCGAAGTCCGGTGTGATATTTTTAATTTTAATGATTATGATCGGGGTGGGATTAACTTTACTTTGGCCAAACAATATGATGATTTTTGAGACTTTTTTGGCGCTGATTTTGGTAGGGGTTTTAGGATTTTTATATTCTTACATGCTATGGTATTTTTCGATTTACATCGTGACCAATCAGCGCATTCGCCAGATTTCACAACGAGGTCTGTTTAAGAAATCAGTAGTAGACTTGGGATTAGATAAGATTCAAAGTATTTCTTATGGTGTGAGCGGAATTCGGGCAGGATTAATGGGATATGGTACGATTGTAATTCAAACAGCGGTGGGGGATTTGGTAATATCGATGGTGAAAAATTCAGAAAAAATTTATAACGATTTACAAAATCTAATTAATGAGAAATAGGAAATGAGCAAAGCGAAATTAGAAAACGAAGTGGACAAGACTATGACAAACGAAACTGATACCGTAAAAGAGAAGAGACTTTCAATCGTGGCGAAAATGAAACAAAAGCGCGAGCAAAAGAAGATTGAAGAATTTAAGAATAAAACGGAACTAGAGAAGGTCGAAGAACGTCGCGAAGAGGTATTATCAAAGGGGCGTAAATTTAAGTACCCAATGCAATATGCGAAATATCGCGTGGTGACGGTGACGATTATTTTGTCGGTGATGGCGGTGGTTTTAGCTTCGGGCGCGGGATATTTTATGCTTTATAAATGGCAGAGTACGAATCCGATTCTTTATCGTTTGACTCAACTTTTGCCGGTGTCGGTAGCGAATGTAAATGGCGCGGATGTGCGTTATTCGGATTATCTTTTGATTTATCATAGTACGATTACGCCGATCGAAAAACAACAGGGTAAATTAGATAATGCGAAAGATAATGATTTTATGGAGCAGCATTATAAGCGCTTAGCGCTGGATGAGGCGGAAAATTATGCTTGGGCTCTGAAATTGGCGAAAGAAAAAGATTTGACGGTGACGGATAAGGAGGTGGATGAAACAATTTTGGAGCATCGAAAAATTGGTGGCGTGGAACGTAGTGAAGAAGGTTTTAAGAAAATTTTGGAAGATAATTTTGGTTTGACGATGAAGGAATATCGTCGGATGATTTATCTGTCATTAGTGAAAGAAAAAGTTTCGCAGGCAATTGATACGAACGCCGTGCAACTTGCGGCGCA
>JABCOY020000014.1 GCA_013333375.2 Candidatus Saccharimonadota bacterium
ATCCCCCTGTCTTGATTTTATCATAAAGATTGCTCTTATTCGTAGGTTTCGAGAGCAAAAATCATATTGCGAATGATTTGATTGGAAGCGGTTTCGAGACCGAGCTCCGCACCATCCTTACTACTGACGGTTGGGTCGGTATAGAAGAAATTGTAATCCTTGTAAGTAGTAACCTTGGTACCGAAGCGCTTGCCAGTGGAAGCCTCGAAATCACCTTCGGAAACCGGTACACGCACGAGACAGCCTTGCTTACCAAGATTCTTGGCCGGGTCAGCAAATTCCTGCTTAGCCTGAACACCCTTTTGAATACCATTGAAACAAATTGAATTGCGATATTCATAAGTGTTTAAGACATAGCTCATGGTAGAAAGATTATCTGGGACTTTCAATTTGATATTCCAGTCAGAAAGATAAATGTAACCGAGAGTGGTTTTGTAAACTGGTACATCAGCTGGAGTAGAAATTTTCGCCACGCCAGAAGATTCCTCGACAGCAGCGATGATTTGAGACTGGTTCTTAATAGTATTATTCGCAGTAGTAATTTTATCACCTTGAGAAATACCATAAACTAGGCCAATTAGGCTAAGTACGAGGAAAAGTACGCTGAGAATACCAAAAACCATGGCCATGGTAGTCATTTTCTTCAGGGCTTTCATGGCGATAGTGCGCGGATCTTTTTCCTTGGCTTCTTTTTCAGCCTTGGCAGCCTCGGCAGATTTGTCTGCGGAAGCATTTGGATCGACGACGGTGAATTTTTCTTCAAAATGAGTTGGCGAAGCCACTGGAACATTGAGCTGATTATAAACAATTTCGGGACCATTATTCACTTCTTGGCCTGGATTTTTCTGAGTTTCGGTCGCTTGATTCAACATGGCAGCATTTTGGATGGATTGATTGATCATGTTCTGGTTAGAATTAGGATTACCATTACGGGCAGCCTGCGTGAAGCCATTTTCACCAAAAGGATTGGAACTGTCGTTGGTATAAAAATTATTGGTGGTCTCGGCGGCAAAAATCTGTTCAGCAGAAGCGGCTGGCGAAGTATTATTATTTGGTTGATAGGCATTAGCTGGGTTTTCAGCAACTGGAGCAGTCACTGGGGCGGACTGAGGGGCAGAAAAAACGGCAGAATTATTATTAAAGAGATCAGCTGGACTAGGGGTAGTAGGCTGAGGAGTGGTGGCATTCGACTGTTCAGAAGCTGGCTTGGCGAAACTTGGCTGATTAGAACCTGGACTGACCTGAGGAGCGACAGGATGCGAAAGGCCAGCAGAAAAAGTCACACCACCGATGGTTTGGGGTTTTTGATTGTTTTGATTTTGATGAAGATCTTGATCCATGAATTTCCTTATATCATATATTATAGCACAAGCGAAATGCGTGGCGGAATGGGAGATTTATTTTTTGGATGGCGTAATATTGGCCGGGCGACCGTAGTTGGGTAGAATAATCGGTACAACTTCCCCGTCTTGATTCTTCAAAGGAATTTGCAACTGATCAGCCAAAGTATTAACCACGGCAGCACCGATGCGGAGTCCGGTGAAAGATCCTGGACCGGCGAAAAAAGTGATTTCCGTGAGATCCGACCAGTCGGCCTGATTTTCGACAAGCTTATCATGGATAAAGGTGAAAATTTGCTCAGCTAATTGATTTTTGAGAGGAGCGGAATACTCATTATCGTCGAGTTTTAGGATGGTATTTTCCGTAGAAGTATCGAGATAGAGTTTCATATTAATGCTCCGAAGTAAGATTTTTGGTTAAATTAAGGGTTCGGCTACCATCATCATTGATGAGAATTTCGAGACGTAGATGATTGGCGGGGAGAATTTCGCTCACAGTATCTGCCCATTCAATTACCGTAACCGTGTGTGGGTCCCGTAAGTTTTCAAATAAATCTTCCACCATGATGCCGGGATTTTCTAGGCGATAAAAATCATAATGCACAAGTTTCAGGCCTCGAGAATTTTCATAAACTTTCGAAATAGTGAAAGTCGGCGAAGTAATTTCTTCGGTGATTTCGAGACCACGAGCGAGACCTTTAGTAAAAGTAGTTTTACCGGCACCGACGTCACCCACTAGCTCAATCACACAAGGCAAAGCGTCTTGATACTGCAAAATCTCGCGCATCAAATTTTCCGCAAAATCAATCACGGCGGCTTCATTTTTTATGGTGAGATTTTTTGTATTCATGTTTATATTATAATTCCCTCCGTTCGAAAATGAAAATTCTTATGCTATAATTTAGCTATGAATATCGATCCCCGTGGCGCCAAGCGCAAACACAAAAGGAACGCGACCAAACTTAGTCCTAACTTCAAAAAACTCTCCAATCAAATTCGTCTGGAAACCCTGAGTTCGAAAATTATTCGTGGACTAATGATCGTGGTGGTCCTGATTTCGGTTTGTAGTGTGGGTTTTTCTTTGTTAGTAAAGAAAAATGTGACGGCCGAAGCATTGGCGGAAAAACAGTTTCAAGAATTAGCCAAAAGTTACTATGAGGATTTTTTCTATGATAATTTTGTGAATAGCCATAAGGAAGAAATGACTGCCAAGGGTGCGGAATTTGTCTTTAAGCCATATCTGAAGACCGGGTTTCCAATGGTGAAGTTACGTAGACTGCTAAGTTATAGCGACGAAAATAATTTGGATAAACGGATTTATTTTGAACACAAGAAATTGACTTGCAATAAGGATTTATCTTCGGTGACATTCAAACCACATGCCCCATTTGGCAAAACTGACTACACTATGGATCCGATTTTAAGCTGCGAAAAAGTTGAAAATTAAACTTCGAGATTTTTAAAAATTAGAGTTGCCGATTTTTTTAAATCTGTTATAATAGAAAAGTACATTTCGGAATTGGTCTCTTAGTATAACGGTTAGTACAACGGGTTTTCATCCCGTCAACGCGGGTTCGACTCCCGCAGAGATCACCATAAATATAAAAAGCACCGTGAGGTGGTTTTTTTATTTATGATATTTGCCGGAGACGAGCCCAGGGTTCGCACCGAAGGTTTTGGCACTTGCGTAGCAAATGACAACCTCCCGCAGAGCTCACCAAACATGGAAAAGACCCTATGGGTCGTTTTTTGTGTTTGATTATTTTTCGAGGGAGGCGAACCTTTTGGGAAGATTTGTCAAGGACATAAACAAAATTTTTTTGATAAATTTATATCTTCTCCGTTTCTCTCTTGATTAGCTTTAGTATTTTATCCTTGTATGTTTCCCCTGTACCTTGCTTGAAATGTAAGTTTACGGTGTATTTTGTTTTTCCAATATCCATTATTAACTGTTTATGTTGTGGTTCTTTTATTACTCTTTTTTCTTCTTCCATGTGTCCTCCTTTCCG
>JABCOY020000015.1 GCA_013333375.2 Candidatus Saccharimonadota bacterium
AATTCGTCCACCAAAATATAATTACATTGCCGTAGCAGTCTGTATTATTATCGGAATTTTCTCTTTCTTTACAATTTTCAGTATCGTTCGTAACTATCAAAAACATGTTCGCGAAAAACATCAACACTACAAGAGCTTAATCCGCGTTCCGGAGTACCAACCTCGAAAAGATCTCACCGTTGGTCAAGCTGGTTTCTTTAGCTTCACTCCGCTTAATCAGAAGACTGCCACCGTGCTTAGCTTAGCCGTCCATAAGAAAATTAACATCATTAAAAATCCCATTGAAAAAAATTTTCTCGGCCTCAATAAAAAGCAATCTTGGTCGGTCAAAGTTCTGAATACCGACAATCTCAGCTCCGAAGAAAAATCCATGCTTCGTGTCTTGGCTCAATCTTCCACCCTACCCGAAGTCGGTGAAACTTTCAAGCTCAAACAAAATGACTCCTACTCGGTCAACCAACTCATTATGAGCTATGATACGAATATCAAACTTGATATCGCCGAAAAAGGTTTAACTGATGATAATAAAAGAGCTGGCATAATGGGCGTTTTCGACAGCATCATTGGGGTTCAATTTATTGTCATTTTTGGTGGTATGCTCTTCGGTGTCGCTTCATTCTTTCCATTCTTCCCGAAGCTCCTTTCCTGGCTTCTACGCATCGCCGATCAAACCATCCATATCACTTCTTTCTATATTTATAAGCCAGAGCTCTTCATCTTAGCTGCCGCTATTTTCATCGGTACATCTATTGCCGCCTCTACTTATAATCATTTTGCTAGAAAATATCGCGATTTTACTAATGCTGGACTCGATATTGTAGTCTATATGCAAAGTCTCAAGGATTACATTAATCTTGCCGAAAGCGAACGCATTAATTTCCTTCAAAACGCCAAAGATGTCGACACCTCACCAGAGGGAATCGTTCATCTTTATGAAGAGCTTCTGCCTTACGCTGCACTCTTTGGACTTGAAAAAACCTGGATTAAGAATCTCGACAAATATTACGAAGAACTCGGCACCGATTATACGATTCCAACCTGGTATGCGCTATCATATGCCGATTTTGGTAGCTTCACATCTAGTATTTCAAGCTCGTCCTCAACTTATTCAACTAGTAGCAGCAGTGGCGGTTCTGGCCACTCCAGTGGCGGTGGCTTCTCCGGCGGCGGCGGTGGTGGTGGCGGTGGTGGCGGCTGGTAAAAGCTAAAGCCCCAAAACTTCAATTAAAAAATATCAGCTTCGTAGCTGATATTTTTATCTATTCGATTTCTGGTAACTTATCAATAATTTTATTCTTTAGAATCTTAATCATCACGTTTCGATAAAGCCAACGCGACATATTTTCGATTGTCATCATTAATGGCACTGTAATAATTAAAATCGCACTAAAGATTATCCATTCTATCATTGAAAGATTAATATGTACACTAAATAAGCTCTGCAAGAAAATCATACAAAAGAGCATACCAAAAGTACATCCTCCCACAATTAGCTTTTTCCAAATATTATCATACGGCATACAAATTCGCGCCAGATAAGTGATTCCTACCACTTCCCAACCTAGCACGCAAAGCATCCCCAGTTGCTCACGTGTGAGCCCCAACCAAAGTCTCAAATTAATTAGCGCCAAAACAATCACCACGTTAGTTAGTGCCGCCGGAATCGCCTTCTTTAAGATATTAACCATAAAATTCCCTCGAATCAAATCTTTATTCGGAATTTGCGCCAAAAAGAAACTTGGCACACCAATCGTAAACATCGTAACCAATGAGACCTGGGTCGGTAAAAGCGGATACATAAAACCGAAGCCAATCGAAAGTAGCGCCACAATAAACGAAAAGACATTTTTCACTAAGAATAATGAACCGGAACGTTCCAAATTATTCACCACTCGACGCCCCTCATCTACAATCTGTGGCATGCGTGAAAAATCCGAATCCAGTAACACTAATTGCGCCACTTGCGAAGCCGCCTGTGAACCTGAAGCCATAGCCACCGAACAGTCTGCATCCTTCAAAGCCAAAATATCATTCACCCCATCCCCGGTCATCGCTACGGTATGTCCCGCCTTCTGTAAAATTTTCACCATCTTACGTTTTTCTTCTGGTTTTACGCGTCCAAAAACCGTGTTTTCTAAGACAATCTTCTCGAAATCACACCCTTCTAACAAATTCGAAAGATCAACAAATTTCTTGGCGTTTTTAATCCCCGCTTTTTCTGCCACAATCGAAACGGTTTCAGCATTGTCACCCGAAATCACTTTCACTTCCACGCCCTGTTCGGCAAAATATTTAAACGTACGTTTCGCTGATTCGCGAATTTCATTCATTAAAAGCACAATATTAATCGGCTTAATCGGTGAAATATCTCGTTCTCCCGAAGCTAATAGTTCAACATCTTTTTTACCAGCTACTTCACCGAAAATCAAAACACGGTACCCTTGCTTGGTAAATTTTTGGATAGTCTTTTCGTATTTTTTTAAATCTTCTTTCAAGACAAATTCCGGCGCACCAATCAAAAAAGTTTTATCCTTAAATTGCACACCACTATATTTATGCTTCGAAGAAAAACCAATGATTTGCTGCACCGAATCCTTATCGAATTTCGATCTCCTGACAGTTCGCTCTTCGGCAAACTTTTTCAGCGCCTTCATCGTGTCGTTATCCGCTTCCTCCGCCATCATAGTTCGCCAAAAATCTGAATCTAGATCATTTTTTACCTCGGATCCGGTCATTTCATAAATACCGCTCACGCTCATTTTGTCATTCGTAATCGTACCAGTCTTATCGACACACAGAACATCCACGCGTGCCAAAGTTTCAATACAATGCATATCGTGCACCAAAACTTTTTTCTGCGCCAAACGCACCGCCGAAAGCACTAACGTCACCGAAGAAAGCAAGAATAATCCCTCTGGTATCATACCTACTATCGCCGCAATCATCGCCTGAATGCTCATTTTTATCGGCGTAGCATGAATAAGATATTGTTGACCAAACATCAATAATCCGATTGGAATAATCAAAATTCCCGCTAGTCTCACAAAGTTATTTAGTGATTTCAAAATTTCCGACTGTTCAGTGGTTTTAATAGCCTTCGCTTTTAGGGTTAGTTGTGAAATATACGATCCTGCACCCACGCGAGTTAATTTTGCATAACATTTACCTGAAACCACAAAACTACCCGACATCAATTCGTCCCCAGTAGTCTTTTTAATCTCATCCGACTCCCCCGTAAGTAATGCCTCATTTACCAGAATTTCACCCGAAACCACCATCGCATCTGCCGGAATTTGCGCCCCCGCCTCCAAAATAATAATGTCATCTAACACTAATTTATGCGTCCAAATCTCTTGCTCCTTAGCCTCGCGCACTACTTTGATTTTTGGTGTATTCAGCACACTCAGTTTATCCAAAATTTGCTTCGCTCTTAATTCCTGCAAAATACCGATCAAGGAGTTGATAAAAATCAGCGGCAAAAAACTCATATCTTTGTACGCACGTACCAAAAATAGCAACGTCGCTAAAAACAAAAAGACAAAATTAAAATAAGTTAGGGAATTACTGTGTACAATTTCACCAAACGTTTTTGTCGGCGCCTGAACCGCAGTATTCACTTGGCCTTTTTTAACACGCTCATTTACTTCTTCCTGACTTAATCCTTGAATCCCACCTAAACTCTGCTTATTTTTTATCACTTGTATCTTTTCTTTCCGGAATTTCCATTTTTAATTTTGGTGTTTTCGGTATTTTTACCTCAATTTTTTCGTGTCTATTTTTCTGCTTGGTTTTTAGCCAAATCGCCACCATCAACATGAGCACCAAACAAATACCCTTGAACACCAAATCAATTCTTCTATCCGTACAACTCTGGAGATTTTTATAAAAATTACTCTCAACTTTATATTTTTCTTCTTCCAGATCCAAAATCTCGGCTTCTAGTGCATGAATTTTTTCTTCCGTCTCACGCACTGGATTTTGTTCGAACTCCGATTTTAGTTTTTTCACCGCTTCCGTTTTTTCATTCAGCTGACTCTGAATAATTTCTTTCGACTGCCCCACATAATTTCGCACAGGATTATTTTCGTTATCAATTTTAATCTGTTTACTAAACAAAAAAAGGCCCAAACAGCCAGCCATCAGGATTACCATCAAAATGATATTTTTTATTCGTTTATTCACCTAAAAATCTTTCTGTTGTTTTTACAATTTAAAATATCTATCTCTTATTTTAGCACAAAAAGAATAATAATTAAAAACCGATCCACCCCTTGATTCTTTTTAGTTTTTGATGTGTAATAACACTAAATAATGGAGTGCGCCCAGTGGAAGGACTTACCTATAAATATTATAAAAAGAATAACGGTAAAAATATTTACCTAATCATCCATGGCGGTGGGCCAGTCGGTGTAGAGACAGATTTTATCTCCGCCATTTTCGACACAATCGCTAAAACCCATAACAGTGCGCTATGTTTCAATTTTCCATATTGTGAACGTATGGAAGAAAGCTCTAGTGGCCCTGATCTATTAGAAGAAATATCAACTCTCAAACAAGTCATTGATTTTGTTCACACAGAAGGATATAACCGTATCACGATTATTGCCAAATCACTCGGCGGAATCATTTCTAGTTATTATTTTGCAAAATATCCAGACAAATCCATAGATCTCATTATCTTAGGCTATATCCCAAACGAAATAAAGCAAAACGCAATTTCAGAGAACCTAAAACTTATTATACAAGGTGAAAATGACCGCTTTGCAACGCCATCCGAAGTACAAAAAATCGTCGGCAGTAAAGTAGCTGTCATCGAAATAAAAAATGCCGACCATAGTTATCAAGATCATAATAAAAACCCGATTTATCAAAAAGAGGTAATCCGTCACCTAATTAATTGGATCTAATTTCTATCAAAATAAAGCTGGCCATCACTTCTTTCATTACGACTTAATATCACTAATGAATTATGTAACTAGTGATAAAATAGAAAAGATATGAGCAACAAAATAATATTTGAAGGCCAAAGTCGCAAGCAACTTCGTTTTCACGAAGTCAACGCTATTTTACTCCTACTAGATTACTTTGATACTGATATTACCTGCATAACTCCTGGTGCCGGAAAAACTCCAGATTTAAGAATAAATAACATTGAATGGGAACTTAAATCTCCTCAAGGAAATGGCGTCAAGACAATCGAAAACATCTTAAAGAAAGCCGCAAAGCAATCGAAGAATATCATCCTGGACTTCTCTCGCATAAAGATGAATGGTAATCAGGCACTCTCTAGGATGAGATATTATCTACATAATAACAAGCACGGAATTAAGAGATTGATCGTCATTACGAAGAATCATAAAGTTATTGACTTTATAGATGAACTGTAATAGTATAATAGCAAAGAGTGAAACAAGGCACCGTATGGAGCTAGCGACACTCTCTTTTTTATTATCAAAGGCAATAAAAAATGAACATACCGTTCACGCAAGCGCACTCTCGAAAAAGAGTTTGCATAATAAAACCTCTCAAGCCTCTAAATTAACAATCAAAAAAGGTCAATCTCAGGTAGAGAAGACCCAATAATATCCTTTACAGCCAATGCAATCCTAAAGAAATTGCATTTGGTGGGCGAAGTGGGAATCGAACCCACACTCCATTGCTGGAACTAGATTTTGAGTCTGGCGCGTCTACCAATTCCGCCATTCGCCCATAGAGAAATTTTATCATATTTATAGAGTATTTCCAATAACTCTGTTATAATATTTTTATGAATTCTGTAACTGGTGGGCAATCTACAGAGGATAAGCAACGTCAAACCGTCGCCGATCTCGCTCGAAAAAAAGTCATGGAAGCCTTTCATCAAGGTGAAAATTCTGTTGCCAACCAAAATCTAGCTAACGTCGCGCCCACTCGCGTGATTTCTTCTACCGCATATAATCAAAACCTCGCAAGCACTCCACCAACCACTTCTGCCAACTCAGCTACCACTAAACCATCGAAAAACTCTTTATTTAATTTAATCTCCAAGGCACAGAAAAAACTAAAAGATCTCACCCAGACTACCGAAACTTACGCCAAAAATTCTTTCAAACATCCATCTACTGAAGTTTCAAAGCTCCAAACCTCCACTAACGCGACTACCAATCAGCCGTCCCTCACCGATCGCCCAGTTTATCAAAATTTTGCCACACAAAAAACCGCTACCACGGGCAATCCATTCCGCCGCACTTATCAAATCCAAACCGGCATCAACCGTTATAATCCATATCAAAATCAAAGCCCAGTTAATCAGACTTTCAATGGCCAAACTCCCGCAAGTTCAAATAACATCGCAGGGAATTACACCATAAATCAGTCCTACGCCACCCAGCCAAACACCCAAAATAATTCACAATATAATTACCAAACTCAACCTACTGGCGGTGAAATTGGCTCACTCAAACAAGCCCCAATCAATATGAACCAAAAAATGGATTGGCAAAACTACCACAGTGCCTGGCAAAATTATTATCAAAAATATTACAGCGAATATTATGCCAAAGCCGCCAAATCCTATGTGGAAACCGAAAAAACTGAATTAAATAATCAGTACGAAAAACGTAATCAAATTGGTCAACTAGCCCTCGATAGCCAAAAACGACTACTCGAAAATCTTCAAAATCCAAAACCTAAAAATCTCGAGACCACTGAACAAAATTTGGAAACTTCCGAAACCAAATCTACCGACACCCCACCGTCTCTCGAATCAATTCACGTTAAAACCATCGAAGCTACACTAAAAGAACGCAT
>JABCOY020000016.1 GCA_013333375.2 Candidatus Saccharimonadota bacterium
AATAGTTATTGTGCGACATTAAGAATCTAGGAAAAAGATGGGTAAACTATCGTCTAAATTAACTTATAAAATATCCCGTTTATGCTAAATTGGTGGTTTGTGGGCCGTCAGGCGGTCGTAGATGCGGTTCTGGGTGTTTGTACGAGTATTTTATCGTCCCACAAAAAAGTCTCGTATGACGGCTGATATGGCCTGATTTTTAATTTAGAGTAATTCCCCTGTGTGGTTTGAATTTTAGTTAACTAGTGCAGATTTTTAATTTATATTAGATAAAAACTTTAGTTAACAGAGAGGGAAATGTCGGATGAAGGTGATGTGACGGTGATATTTAAAGATAGTAATAGAGGTTAAAAGACTAAGTTTCAGGTGGTCTGAGGGGGTTTTATAGTGATAAAACAGAGAAACAACAGGGGTGAAACAGAGGTAAAATGTGGTTGAAATAGGGGTCAAATATGGGTAAAAGTGGGTAAAAACAGATGTGAAATAGGGGTTAGTATAGAGGTCAAACAGGGATGGAGAAGTGTAAGGAAGAAAAATAAGCCCTTTTTAGGGCTTATTTTTAGTTGATTGGGGTAGGTTTCGGGCCGGAGACGGGAGCTGGTTTGTTTCCCTTTTTCTTGAAGTTGTTGCGGTTTCGGAAGTTACGATTTTTGAAACTACGATTCCCTTGCGGCTTAGCGTGAGATTCGTGGGTGCCGCTGTTTGGGTTCGGTGATGATGTGGATGGAGCTGAGTTTAAGGCATTTTCAGACGCTTGGGCGTGGTTTTCGGATGAATCTGGTTGATTGGCTGTATTTGACTGTAAAGCCTGTTCTGGAGCCTTTGACGCGGTATCTGCCGCATTTGAGACGGTAGGGGAATTAACAGAGGTGGAAACAGGGGTAGAGGTAGGAGTAGAGGTAGGGATAGGGTTTTTGGTTGATACGGGGGTAGAGTTCTGGGTGATTATAGGGGTAGAAGCTCCGTGAGTAACGAAAAGGGGAGTATTTCCCTGTTCTTGGTTTTGGGTGGTAGATTGGCTTTGAGGTTCGGAATGAGTTTGTGTGGAGGTTTTTGCTTCTAGGATCTCTTTAAGGTCTTTGAGTCCAGGTTTGGCTTGATTGGTAACAGAGTTTGGTGAAAACTTTTTGGTATCGAAAGGCTTAGCGGACATGGAAGGCTTGCCATTGATAAACGTCAAAGTCGGAAGATTCTCACGAGGGGCTTTATCGGCTGGTTGGCGGCCGGAATTTGAGAGTTCTTGCTTATATTTTTCGCTTTGCTCGATAGTTTCACGAATTTGACGCTCAATCTCAGCACGTGGGTGGGAATAATACTCACGAGAGTGGGCGATGATTTGATCAAAGTTATCGTGTGGGCTATGTGGGATGTTCAGAGTAGTAGCAGAGAAAGCCGGTACCTTTTCCCCACCGATAATCATGGAAATCACGAAGTGGCGGTTATTCATTTGAATCAAATCAGATTCATCGAAAACTGGGGTGAATTGCTTGGAAAGAATTGGCGCGTCGTCGGCAGAAACACGGAAAGAGATTGTGGTACCAACGTTACCAAAGACGGCATTACGCACATTCTCGGTCATCTGAGAGATATATTGGTTGGCGACAGTGAGATTGAGGCCGTATTTACGAGCTTCGGAGAGAATCACTGCGAAAGAATCGGTGGCAAAGTTTTGGAACTCATCGACGTAGAGATAGAATGGGCGACGTTTTTCGACCTCTGGAATATCCGAACGGGACATCGCGGCAAGCTGGATTTTGGTAACTAGGAAGGCACCGAGAATGCCGGCATTATCTTCGCCGATGAGACCCTTAGAGAGGTTGACGACTAAGATCTTTCCCTCGTCCATGATCTGACGGACATTGAAAGTGGATTTTGGTTGACCGATAATGTTACGAATAATTGGGTTGGCAGTGAAAGCACCGACCTTGTTGAGAACTGGAGCGATGGATTCGTTAATCTGTTTGTCATTCCACTGACCGAATTCGTGTTTCCAGAATTGCAGCACGGTAACGTCGGTACAGTAATCGAGAGTCTCTTTGCGGAATTCTTTATCGGTGAGGAGGCGTGAAATGTCGAGTAGGGTAGTCTCTGGGCGATCGAGAAGGGCAAGTAGGGTGTAGCGCAAGATATGCTCGAGACGTGGACCCCAAGAATCACCAAACATACGCTTCAAAACGCCGATTACTTCAGAACAAACATTTGGTTTCTTCGAGGCATCAGAAACTTCGAGTGGATTGAAACCAACTGGGAATTGAGTGTCCGCTGGATTGAAATAAATGACATCTTTCACGCGGGAAGCGGGCACGAAGCGGAGGTTATTGACCGCAAAATCACCGTGCGGATCGATGATGCAGTAACCTTGATTATAAAAAACGTCAGAAAGGGCAAAAAGTTCGAGCAGACCAGATTTACCTGCACCAGTTTGACCGATGATGTAAATATGGCGAGAGCGGTCGCGACGTAACATACCAAACTGATGATTAATCCCACGGAAATTGGTTAGGCCGAAAGCGGAAATATTTTCGTCATTACTGGCAATGCCGGTGATGAGAGGTAATTTCGCTGGTGGTTCGGCAGTTTTCGAGGTAGCCCAAACAATGTTTGGAGTTTCGACTGAGGTATGTGGTAGATGATAGACCGAGGCGAGCTCAGAAATATTGAGAATGAAGCCTTCATCGGTAAATTGACGGAGCTTGTAGGCCTCGAGGTCTTCTCTATTAAAGCTGCCACCGATAGATTTGAAACCGTTGAGGTTGGTCGAGTTGTATTGCTTAAAGGTACCGACCAGGGCCTGCATATCGAGCTGGGCGTTAATCTCACTGTCACCGAGGTAGGCAAGGCGGATTTTAACCTGATAACCGAGTTTGGTAGCCTTAGTTTCGGCAGCAGAAATTTGTGATTTGACACGCTCAGAAAGCTCGACGGCTGGTTTTGGACTACTAGAGCCACCACTTGGTGGAGTAGAAAGCGCAGAGAGTAATTCAGCCAACCAGGTCCAATCGATATTAAAAAGCTTGAGCGAAGAAGCGGGATTCTTTTGGGCTTTGACCCAAGCATCGGTTTTTTGGTGCCAGGAATCGGCGACTGGACGCGTGAGGATTTGAATCCAGAGCTCTTCATTACTATCAGGATTCAATTTGGCGAGGGTACCAGTGATGCCAGCGAGAGGGTCGACTTCAAAAGTATCGAAGGTCTTAATCGGCAGGACTTCATTTTCGGTAAGCGAAAGCTCCGAGCTGTAGACGACATTGTGGCTATGAACAGTTTCGGTGTAATCTTTGTCGACGACGTGAATTTGGACACTTGGGTATTGTGCATAGATTTGGCCTTCGACGAAGCTCTGTAAAGTTTTCGGCACATAGACATAAAAACGAATCTGTCCACCAGAGGAAACAATTTCAAAACTGAGATGTTCCTGGGCGGTGCCAGATTGACGCAAAAGTTCAGTATCTTTCAAGATACCATGAAGCGAGGCGAACATTTGCTCGGCGGAAAGTTCCTTTTTGTCGTTATTTTTTGGAATTTCCAGCATCAAAAGTACCGACTCGAGATTAAGAGTCTTTAGCTGATTGATTTTTTTGTAATTTTTGTATGTAAGATATCCAAGAACGCCAACGATTGGAAGCCAAACGATAGGCATCAAGATAAAATGAACTAATTCCGCTATCATACTTCTATTTTAGCATTACTGACCGAGTTCGTCAGCATAAGTATAAGTGTTTCGATCGACACGACGGAAAAGTTTTTTGTTCTGAAGATTCAAAAGAATAGTGGTTTCTTTAACCTTGCGAGTTTTGAGCACGCGCTTGACAATCTCTTCCCTTGTGAGTGGCTCGCCGGCTTCTTTTAGAATGTCGGTAATAATTTGCGCGACCGTACCACGCTTATAGCCCCAGATATCGAGAGCGTAAATGCCACGACCGATTAAGACGAAGCGAGGGTCTTTAATCAGTTCGTTATGAATGGCTTGAGTAGTGACGTTTTTGCGACGGAATTTGGAATTGGAAATTGCGTCGGCGATGTCGCTAAAGTGCATCGGCTCGTTTTGGTTCTTCAAAATGACATAAATTTTATCACGAATATTTTTTGGATTGACGGTTGGCCACTTGGCGAGACCCCACTGGTCATCCAGCGAAGAAAGTGACTTAGAAATGGAAGCGATGGCGCGGATGTGATTTGGGTGCTCATAATTCAATTTGGCATCAAGTTCATCTAGACTCATTGGGAGCTTGTTGTTACGGATAAGGGTAACAATTTCGTCGGCCTTGCGCTTGATTTCACGTTCGTTGCCATATTCCGCGATGCCGGTGGCATTGTAATAACGCTCGGATTCATCGATGTGGACGAGACGAGCAGAAATTTCACTAATGAAATTAATAGCGGCTAATTCCTTTTCGTTCGGATTGTGACCATAGATTTTTTGGGCAAGAGTGGAAATGCGAGCGATTCTTCCCTCTTCGACGAGGAAGCGAATAATGATTTTTTCGGCGGCACCGAGTTCAGGAATTTGATTTTCTTCGGCCATCACGCGAAGACGGATGATGATGGCTTTTTCCAACTGACGGACGCGTTCCCTAGTGATAGAAAGCACTTCCCCGATTTGTTCGAGGGTTTCCTTCTGGCTGTTTAGACCAAAGCGACGAGAAATAATCTCCTTTTCACGGTCTTGTTCTATAATATTAAGACTTCCTGTCAAGGCTTTCTGAATAGTTTCCGCATGTTGATCCATCTTATATTTTTCCCTTATCCACCCAATAATATATAAAAATTACTATAATTATAATATAAAATTATAAAAAGTCAAATAGGAATCTTGTGTGGTCGCTTTCCGTCTAACTTCTTTTAATATTTTATCATAAATTGTACATTTAGGACAGAAAATTATATCTAAATTTAAACATTGACGGTTTCATGGTGTGGTTGTAGATAATGTTTATGTTTAATGTTATGGTGGTGGCAAAAAAGTCGCTTCCTATTAGTCTAATAGACAGGAGGCGACTTTGATTTTATGGTAGTTTTTTGTGATTTGGCTAGGTTCGGCTAGATTTGGCGTCTTCTAGTTTTTTGTGATTCGGCTAGATTTGGTGGCTAGCGGTATTTTTAGCTCTTTTTGGCTGTAGTTTTCGCTTTGGTTTTTGCTGCAGTTTTCTTAGTAGTGGCCTTTTTCGCCGAGGTTTTCTTAGTAGCAGACTTCTTGGTTGAGGCTTTTTTGGCGGCTGGAGCCTTGGAACTTAAGAGAATTTCTTCCGCTTCTTCCCTGGTGATAGATTTTGGATCACGATCTTTTGGGATTTTGGCATTATTTGGTCTGGCACGGCCTTTGCCACTGGCTGGTTTAATGGCTGGGCCCTTAATATAGGGACCAAATGGGCCGTTAATGATCTTGATATTACCCCAGTCGGCGAGAATGGAGTCGATTTTTTTCTGATAGAGAGCTTCGGCGGTTTCGAGCGTAATATGGTATGGATTTTCCGCCTCGTTAATCTTATTAAGTGCGATATTATGCGCACCAGCTTTAATGAAGGGGCCGAAGGGGCCATTGGCGGCGATTAATTCAGTGCCATCCTTAGCGTGGCCAAGAGAGCGTGGGAGTACTGGCAGTTCCAATTGCTTGAGCGCCTGTTCGAGAGTGACAGTTTTGACAGTTTTTCCCTTTGGCAGAGGGATAAAGATTGGTTTTTCGCCACTTTCTTTTTCGTTTTCACCGAGCTGGAGGAAGCCTCCATTTTTGCCAATTTTGGCGTAAATTTTTTTACCAGTCTTCGGGTCGGTGCCGAGTTCGGTGGCGGAATTATAGCGGTTGGCCAT
>JABCOY020000017.1 GCA_013333375.2 Candidatus Saccharimonadota bacterium
ATATCTCTGCTTCAACTCGAAAAGCTCCCACTTAGTAAAGCCGGCTTCAATATCTGCCGGAAGGATAACAGTCATCTCTTGACTATAAGTAAGAGCAGGATTAGAAAAGACTGGAGTTTGAAGTTGAATACGCATCCCAAATGGATCAGTTCTCTTAGATTCAAAGACTACAATCTTATCAGGATAAACAGCACGATAGCCGTCTACTTCTGGACATTCCGGAATTTCCCTTTCCCAACTGTCTGGATTAACGTAAAAGGGCTCCAATGAGCGTAGTCCTTCAACGCCATATTTTCTACCTTGGCCGCTAGAATTATAACGACCTTCCTCAACGATATTTCCTGTATCTTCGGCCCACTGATAGTACATTAACTGGCCATTATCGAAGCGCTGGTAGAGATGCCAGTCAGTGGCATCAAAGGTCTTATTCTCAGCCTTCAATTGTTGAGCTGGGAACTGATACTTAGCGGTGTCATACTGCACGTTTTGAACATCCGTGTTCGTTGTGTTAGTATTTCCACTTGACTGGGTAACTCCTTGGTTAGCACTAGGCTTCAAGCCTAAGACACCAGCTTCAGCTTCGGTTGCAAAAACATTCGTAGCAAAAGCTACTACGGCCAACATAGTTACTAGAAAAGTCTTTTTCATATTAACACCTCTTTCTGAATGAACTACTCTGGCCTATCCAGAGTAGTAAACATGGGTTTCTCTCTGAATATCAGAATCTGGTTGCATTATATAACATTTATGGTTAAATGTCAATCATAACACTGAGTTAACATCTCAAGTGCAACGCCTTAAGGAGTAAGAACAGGAAGTTATATCATAATAAGACTTAGCTACGTATTTTACGGATTATTGCAATATAATAAGAGTATGATAATCTATGACTCATCTTCAGAAACTGTTTTCGGTCCATGCAATCTTAAGCTCGATGCTAAACCAGATAAATGTCTCTTAATTTTCGATGATGAAATCTGGAATGATTATGTTTTGACGAATAAAAATCTTGCAACTTTTTCTGCCAAGAATACTTATGGCAGAGTTTTTGACACTTACCGCTACCTCAACATGAATGGAGAAAAAATTCTCTTAGTTTATCCTACGACTGGCGCAGCTGGAAGTGTTTGCGATATGGAACTTTTGATCGCTAGTGGCATAGAAAAATTCGTTGTTTTCGGCACCTGTGGCCGGCTGGACAAAAATATTGCAAAAAATACGATTATTCTTCCCACCTCTGCATATCGCGAAGAAGGGACTAGCTATCACTATCTGCCAGATTCTGATGAAATTGAGGTGGATAAGTCGCTTCTACAGAAGGCAAAATCAGTTTTTGATAAAACTACTTTAACTGTAATAGAAGGTAAAATCTGGACCACGGATGCCGTTTATCGTGAAACTTACGGTAAAGTAAAATTAATGCAAGAGCGTGGCTGCCTCGGTGTCGATATGGAACTCTCCGCTTTGCTTGTGCTGGCCAAATATCGAGATGTAAAATACTTTCAATTCTTGATTAGTGATGATGCCGTGTGCGGAGAAACAAAACCTCCACTTGAGCGAAATAATCAAGAAATTTTTAATGCCGCCATTTCTTTATTGCTCAATATTTAAAAAGTAATGATCACTATTGACTTACTCTATTTTTTATGTCAATATATGGATATATTTGGATTCCAAATATAGATACCGAATAAGCACATTAAAACATTTAGTTTCTTCAATATCACTTGGATGTTTTATTTTGCTTTTTCGAAAAAATAAAAAAGGAGGATTACCATGGGTAATTACGAAAAAAATGCAGCAAATTCTACACAATCAGAACAACCACTAATCTGTTGGAACTGGTACCTTGAATCACTTAACAATGACGAGGATCTTAACGACAAGATTCAGAAACGATTTGGAATTTTCAGAAAGCGTGGAACACCCGAAATGGATTTTCCCAAAGATACTGTAGTTAGATATTTCATATTTAGCGGCATAGATGTGGAGCCAGTGAAGAAGGAGTTTTTCCTAATCAAATTAGAGAAAGTTAAAATGCCAAAAGCTAAAAAAAGAAAACTCTTAATTGATTATTTTAAACAGCTTCTTGGCGAGATTGATAGTGTTACTATGACAGAGATTGAGCGGGCAATAAAAGATAAGGTTTACTGCGCCACCGCTAAATGTGGTAAGAAATACTACCTGTATGAAGAATTTAGTATCTACAATCTTCCTGAGGATGACGACAATGAAGAAGACGAAGAGTATGATGATTAACTAAATGTTTACCGAACCCTGCCGACGAGTGGGGCTCTTTTTTTGACAAAAAATAGCCCCGATTTTGGTCGGGGTATTTTTGTTCTCAAATTGTTTTCGAAATTAATTTCGAGTTTTATTTGGTGTTTTCTTGCACGAGGAAGTTTAAGGTTTTCTCGATGGTAAGACGGTTTTTAATGTCTTGGCGGACATTAGGATTTTTCAAACTTTCGAGAGCTTCTTTGGATTTCTTGTAAACTTCTTTAAGTTCATTGATCTTAGCTTCAACGATCTCGTCTTCGACTTCGATTTTTTGGTCACGGGCCAGAATTTGCAAGACTAGAGAAGCCTTCACACGCTTTTCGGCGAGATTTTTAACTTCTTTCATCCATTCTTCTTCGGTTTGGCCGCTTTGCTTGAGATAATCTTCAAGAGTAAAACCTTGAGCCTTAGCGTTCTGCTCCATATCTTGGCGAATGAAGCGGATTTGATCTTCGATTAAAATAGCTGGAGCTTCAACCTTGCTGGATTTAACAAGGGCTTCTACAAGATCATCTTTGAATTTTTCGTCAGCCTTGACGCGGTTTTGCTCAGTGAGATTTTTCTCAATATCGGCCTTCAAAGCATCAAAAGTTTCGAACGGACCACATTTTTTGGCAAATTCATCATCGAGTTCTGGAAGCTTAAATTCATTGATTTGCTTGACTAAGACATTGAAGACAGTCTTCTTACCAGCAAGATTTTCAGCGTGGTAATCCTTAGGGAAGGTAAGTTCGAGATCAAAACGGTCGCCAGTTTCATGACCAACAATTCCCTCTTCAAAACCTGGAATAAAGGCGTGGGAACCGAGTTTTAATTTGAAATCTTTGGCGGCACCACCTTCGAATTTTACGCCATCGAGTGAACCTTCGAAGTCAATCACTACTTCGTCGCCCATCTTGGCAGCGCGCTTGACTGGAGCTTTTTCCGCATAAGCTTCACGCACGCGAGAGATGACATCCATAATATCGTCTTCTTTGACGGCGATGTCTTCGCGTTTGACTTTCAATTTCTTGAAGTCGCCAAGCTTGATGTCTGGAAGAATATCGGCTTCAGCTTTGTATTCGAGGGTTTCATCTGGTACAAACTTAGTGATTTCTAC
>JABCOY020000018.1 GCA_013333375.2 Candidatus Saccharimonadota bacterium
AGAGCCGACTCTAGAAGATTACGGCCTTCTCGTTCACCGTCTTGATCGCGACACTTCCGGTGTAGTAATTTTGGCGAAAAATCCAGAGACTCAAACCCTTCTTCGCAAGCAATTCCAAGATCGCAAAACTCATAAAACCTACTACGCTATTATCGAAGGCGCACCGAAATTATCTGCTGCTCGCATCAATCTACCAATCCAACGTAACCTCAAGCACCCAACCACTTTTGTTGTGGAAGCTGGCGGTAAAGAATCCGAAACCTTCTACGAAGTAAAGGCCACCAAGAAATTTAACCTCGCCGACATCCAGGAAATTCAAAAACTGATTCAAGCCCACTCAGATTATTCTGGCAAAGAATTCAAGGCAGGGAAGACTTACTCGCTTGTCATGCTTCGCCCAACCACCGGTCGCACTCACCAACTTCGAGTCCACATGAATTATCTCGGCACCCCAATTGTCGGTGATCGCGTCTACGGTTCAGCCAAACCAAACACCACCGACCGTCTCTATCTACATGCCGCCTCTCTCGAAATCACCATTCCACAAAGCCGCCGTGTCACTTTCACTACCGATCTTCCGCCAGAATTCCAAATCTTTAATCAATAGGATATATAAAATCCTCTTCGTAAAACCCGCACCTTTAGCGAGTTTTACTTTTTCCTAAACTAAGTTAATACTTCTAGTGGGTTTTACTTTTTCTAAACCAAGTTAACACTTCTAGCGGGTTTTGCTTTTTTCTAAACTAGACTACAATAGAAGTATGTATTTCGAAAATCTTTCAGAAATCCCTGCTTTAGCCTCCGCCTATTCTTCCACGATTTTTAATCTTGAAAAAAATCCTAACATTCGCGCTACCTATCTCATCGAGCCAGACAAAAAAGATAATAACAAAATCCCAGTTGAAGCTATTCGCGAAATTTTAACCCATCTAAACAGCATTCAAACTTCCGATATTTTCGTAGTGATCAATCACGCCGAAACTCTCACACCGAGTGCCACTTCCGCTCTACTTAAAACCCTCGAGGAACCCAAGAACCATTACCATCTCGCACTTTTTACCAAAAATCCGAACCGTTTACTCGACACCATCCGTTCGCGTTCCGCGATTTTTTACCTCAAAGAGAGGGATTATTTAAAAACCACACCCGAAGCCGACCCCAAAATTTTCGAACTTGCCAAAAAACTACTTGTAGTAAGCGCCAAGGATCTCCCCGTCCTCGCAGACGAAATTATTAAATCTACCCCGAAAACCAACCCCAATTTTTTCTATCAAATCCTCGATACCACTATTGAACTAGCCGAAAAATCTTACTACAAAACCAAAAATCCTATCTTCCTCCAGAAAATCTCCGGCCTCATAGAGACTAAACGTCTTACCTCGGATTTTTCCGCCAATAAAAAACTCCAGCTCGTAGCTAACCTATTATAAGTTCTTATATTTGCTTCCACCATAAGACTAATTCTGCGCACGATAAACTCTTTCATCCACCACTGTCGCTCCTCAAAATTTTGGTGTTTTAAGCATTTTCATGTATAATATAAGATATGCTAGGAATTTTCCTCATCTTACTTTTCGTAATTTTTCTGATTTTTTTCGAACCAAAAATCGAAGCCAGGCTCAAAAAACCGGCTCCAGAAAACAAGAATTTTGATGCTCAAATGAAAAAACTTTGGGACATCGCCAAGGTTAGCATGAAAGAACGCAAAACTCTTCGTGCCGAAAAAGCTCTGCTTACAATTTTAAAATTTGACGAAACCAACGCCGCGGCCTACAACCGTCTCGGCATTCTCTATGCTAAATCACAAAATTACGACGAAGCTATCGAATGTTTCGAAATCGCCCAGTCTCTTGATAGCAATCCATCTTCTCTACATAACGTAGGGTTAATTTACCTCGAGACAGGCGCCTATGAAAAAGCCAGCATGGCCTTTCAGCAAGCCTTAAAACTTGAAGGCAATGTACCAGCTCGTTTTATCGCACTCGCTAAATCCGAAGAAAAACTCGGTCACCGCAAGGCCGCCGTCGAAGCACTTGAATCCGCCTATGCTCTCGATCACTCCATTTCTACTCTTCGCCACATTCTCAGTATTTACGAAGATATGGGTGACGCCGAAAATATCCAAATCGTCACTGCCAGAATTGAACAACAAGTCGCCGAAGACGAATTGAAGAAAAAACAAGAACTTGCTAAGAAGCAAAAACGTACTGCAATCAAAAAACCTGTTCGCGCCGCGAAACCAGCTAAGATTTTTTACCCGAAAGCTAAAAAACCCACCGCTAAATCCAGTGGATCCACCAGCCAAACCAGCACTGAACGTACTATTCAAGATGCCAAACTTAGTGCCACTGCCGTTTCTCGTCCTGCAGCCGCCCGCACCTCTACTCGTCGCCGCAAGATGATTCAATAGGCATATTCAAAGAATCCACTTGGATAGCTATCTCTTTTTTAAATAATCAATTCGATCTAGTATTTTCACCCATCTCACGGTTGTGAAGAACTTAAACTCATGCTAAAATAAGAAGGTACATATGAGTACAAATCGCCGCGTTAGCTCAGCTAGTAGAGCAGCCGCCTTGTAAGCGGCAGGTCGTCGGGGCAGAGCCGACACGCGGCTCCACGGATGAAAATTCGTGAAAAGTTTACTTTTCAAAGAATTTGAAGAAGTGGTGCAAGTGTGCTTTTGCACACGCGGCTCCATGAGGAGAAAGAACAAAAAGAACATTTTATGTTCTTTTTTTAGATTTTTAGCATCGAGAAGTAAAAGAGAATATAATTATCTTTTACTTTGAGTGGTAAAAATATAAATAAAGAAGCTATTTTTAGCTTCTTTATGTTATTTCAACGAATGGCCGCGTGTATTTTAATACACGCGCTCTTAATCCACCCCTATCACCCATTTTACATACCCCTCCGCATCCTTCACCATTCTCTCGCAATGCCCATATCCTTCATCCACCACCAATTTCGCTTCTGGATACATCTTCGAAATTTTTCTCCTAGCTAATCTCAAATCCGAATCCTTTTCACCGTAAGAAAACACGCAAGACCTTTGCATTTCCACATCCATCTTCGGCAACCTCACATTTGAGCAGTCTCGTACAATATTTTTTATACTCAGAGGGTCCATTTTTAAAAATCTCTCTGCCATCACCTCGCCAGCCTGAATTCCAAACATCCTGGACATTTTCTCTACCGCAAGTTTCGGATTTTTTAACCCCTTTTTCTGCTTCGCCAGCATTATTTTTGTCATCAAAAATCCGCCTAGTTTCGAGCTCTCATAAAAACTCACCCCCTCGAAAAATAGCCGCTTAAACTTAATCTCACCCAAATTCAACATCTCAAACAACACCACTCCACCCAGTGACGCCGCAAACCCCAAATCCACTTCACTCAGTCCATGCTTTAAGAGATATTGCGTCAATATTCGCGCCTCTTCCACCGCACTTTCATATATCTCATCAGCCGCCTCACCGTGTCCCGACAAATCCGGTATAATAAGTCGGTATTCATTAGTTTCTTTCAGAATATTCTCCACCAAAAAAGTCCTCATCGACTCGCTTGAAGCCAACATTGGGTGAATCAGAAGCATCACTTTTGATTTTTCTGGATACAAATCATGAATTACCATAAAATCTCCTTTCTATTAGAGAAAAAACTCCGATCTTGACGATCGGAGCTACGTTTGCTTCACAAAAGGGTGCCATTTTTGTTAGTCAAGCCACATAATAAAGACCCTCTCGGATCGCCAAAAATCACGCTTATCATAAATCTCTCTCCCAAAATTTATTCAATAATGGCATCCTTAGACCTATATTAGCACAAACAAAATAAAATAGGGAAGATTTTTGCTAATTTCTTTCAGAATCTTTTCCACAAGATATAAATTAAAAAATCACAAGTATAATCTTACCATAAACTTTATGATTTTTTTACATTTTTTGCGCCAAAAGTTATAATAAATCTATGGAAAATTCTACACCTCAAAATACTCAGTCCACCAACAAAAAACGCGCTCAGCTCACCTCTCTCATTATCCTTGCCGTCCTCGCAATTCTTTCAACTATGATGCTTATTATGTATCCTTTGATGAACGGCAAATCTGGCGCCAATACCACAAAAACCGCCGAAGTTTCACAATCTGAAGAATCGAACTCCGCATCAAACTCCACTTCAAAATCCACCACTCAATCTACTACCGAATTCGCCTTTAATCACGAATCCGACATCGATCTCACTAGTAATAAACCAAATATTTATATTTTCTGGGGTGACGGTTGTCCACATTGTAAAGCGCTCGCTAAATTCATCTCTAAATTACCAGCCGAAACCAAAAATAAAGTTAATATCTATTCTTTCGAAGTTTGGGGTGACAAGGATAATAAAACCCTTATGAGGAATTTCGGTAAATTCCTAGGTCAAGACGTGCGCGGCGTACCATTTATGGTGATTGGCGACAAAATCTTCGACGGCTATAGCTCCGGTGATACTAAAACCGACCAGCAAATTCTCGACGCCATCAACACTATCATTAAGAAACAGGGAAGTATCGACCAATACAAGCTCTACAAAAAGGCCTAATTTCACGAAGAGCCTAAAAATAAAATATTTTACATAGAAAACTATTTCACGCTAACAGATTGTGATTTAGCACGTATTCCAAAATTTTACGATCTCTTTGAGTGAAATAACACTGAATCAACGAGTTTTCATCTGAATAACCTTTATGTTCAATGATAAACTTTTTCATATTTTTTAAGACATCCGCTGGGTTCATCTTTAAACATTTAGCGCCAAATTTAATTTCATCCTCATCTGGATGGATTTCTTGTGCTTCTCCATATGGCTCCGCCATAAAAATATACGAAGTTTGCGTCTGGTCCTTTACAACTCCAACTTTGCGTATATTTTTTACCATATAGCCAGTTTCTTCAAGGACTTCACGCATAAAAGTCTGCTCCGGAGTCTCATTATTTTCCTTACCGCCTCCAGGTAACTTATACTGGCCGATCCGCTCCTTAAAGAAAACCAAGATATCGCCGTCAGAAAAATGTATAACTCCACGGGAAGCTTCGCTCGGCCAACTACCTATAAAATCATCAAGAAAGATATTTCCATAATCCTCATAAATAACATTGTCACCAATTACACCATCAACCACAGTATTAATCCTATTTTCTATTCACATCGCAGACTCATGCCTATTTTCAATTTGAACTTGTCGGAAATTCCGACAAGTTGCATCACCTTTATCGTGTATTATTTATTTTATTTTAACATGGCTATCAAACAAAAAATGAATCAATCAAACTATTTTTTATCGATACACATTATCTTTTTGTTGCAAGGGTCCTGGACCTTAACGGACAGATTGACATAACCATTAAAATGTGGTAATATATCTCTGATACATTTTGATTTTTGTTGCATGTTCACAAGAAAAGGGGGTCAAAAATGAGTACATTTTTTTATCAAACACTTGCAATTTTAGGTTTTACGGAACTACCGAAAACGTGGCAGTGGATTATCGTTTTTATGGTAATCAATTCGGTCAGCGCAGCTATTCTGCGTAAGGCTCTAATTTCTGCCACCACTCGCGTTCGCACAGTGCGTCATGGCAAGCCAAATGGCAAAGCAGATTTTTTCCAAATCTGCGGAGTACAAAATTCCTCCATTAGTGCATTTAACTATATTTTAGATCATTTGCACGATGGCGACGGAGTTTATGCATTATGCTACAGTAATTTTGGCTTTGATGTGCCGACCTATATTACAGCTATGAGAAAGGCTATCGTTCGACGCAACAAGGAATTTAAACGTCTCAGCCGCACCACAATTGGTCATTCCATTAGTATGGGCGACATCGTCATCCACAAAATGGAAAACAATTTCGATGCAACCTTCAGTCTGAATCCTTGCACCTATGGTTTTTTCCTTAAAGAGCCACTTCATACGTTACTCAAATATGGCGGACCGCTCCTGTTGGTGTCAAGATTTCTTTTAGGCTGGCTGGGGTTCATTCCGATTATTCCAAATTATGATCTGGAAAAAAGCAGTAGCTCTCTGGCGTTATTAGTTGACCAATATCTGGCGCTCCGTAACAACACCAGAGACCTTGGCGATGATAATCTTCCCAGGAATATAATTCTCTCCGAAAACGATTATCTACTCGATAATAAAGTAGTCCGCAAGACTTTCACCGGGGCACATTATGCAATGACTAGCAATCCCCATGGAGACACTCGAAACACTTCTGATCTTCTGAAGGCTTATTATGATTTGTGTGGCTTCCGCCGTACGTTTCGGCCGATCACATTCGAGGTAGAAATTCCGGAGGATGAGAAAATTATTTCTTTCTATCACCACCACGGCGGTCCCAAAATAGCTAAACTTGATTGAAATTAAGTAAAAATAACTCGACTGATAACTTAAACTCATATCTAATTTCAAACAAAGGCCAAACCTGAATACCTAACTCAAAAACCTAAAAATTGCAAAAAGCCGCGCTAATCTTGCGCAAAAATTGGGGCGTGATGAACGCTCCTTTTTTATTTCTAAAAAATTGTGGTACTCAGAAGCGCTCCTTTTTATTTCTAAAAAATAAAACCTTATTTCACAAATACACTTCTAGTCTCTATGAAATTTTTCATATCTTTATTTCCAGAAACCTGTTGAAAAATCCGCCCTACCTTGTTATAATATTTCTATCTGTCTGGGCTTGGCTCACGCCAGCAGGTGGATGAATTTTAAAAGCTGGAGTAGTCTAGCGGCAATGACAAGAGACTGTAAATCTCTCGGGTTACACCTTCGTAGGTTCGAGTCCTACCTCCAGCACCATTCATGTTTATGCATGACCCGCCGCCTTAGCTCAGTGGTAGAGCACTTCCATGGTAAGGAAGGGGTCTCGAGTTCAAATCTCGAAGGCGGCTCCATGAGGAGAAAATAACAAAATAAAACCCACAGGGGTTTATTTTTTATTTTCGACGAATGGAGTAGCCGCGAAGCCAGGCGTGCTCCATGAGAGAAAAAATAATTATTCGTTAGAACTCTATTTTTTATTTTTAAGGCTTAAAATTTAGAATTTATTCTATAATATTAAGTTTTAAAAATTAAAATAAGGAGCGTAGCGACTCTTTTTTATTTCGACGAATCAGACGACTGTATGCAAAGCATACTAGGCGACTCCATAAGGAAAATATGACCGCAAATTATGTAAAAAATATGATTGAAAAATATGGTATTTTTTGCTAATGTATGCTATAAACTAAGTAATGGGCTGGTCGGAAGACCTTGGTCCACCTGGACGGCGGGGCAAGCCCCCGCTTTTTTGGAGGAAAGATAAAATGAAAGAACTCAGTGTATTTATTCATGAATCCGGCGACTTCGGTGAATTTGATCCAAAATCTCCTTATTACATCATCGGAATGGTTCTTCACAATCAGAAAAATGACATTTCCTCTCAAATCCAGTATCTTAATAAAGTCCTCTCCGAGACCGAACTAAAACGTAATTTTGTTCATATGGGGCCACTTATTCGCCACGAAAGAGAATACCGCAATCTTACGCCGTCAGAACGCGTACGTATTATTCGCAAGATGATCAATTTTACGTCTAAGGTTGAGTTTCTTCAGAAAGCCTTTGTGGTAAAAAAGAAACAAACTAAGGATGATACAGAGTTAATCGAACGCTTAGTGCGTCAGATGTCGGATTTTATCAAGGTACATTATGCCTATTTCTTATCATTTGATAAAATCAAGATCTATTACGATAATGGTCAGTCTGGTGTAATGAAGATTATTATCACTGTATTTACAACACTATTCAATAATGCCAAATTCAAGAAAGCTATGCAGGCAGACTATAAAATGCTTCAAGTCGCCGATCTAGTCTGTACTGCCAAGCTAACTGAACTCAAGATGAAAAATCGCGTCCTGTCTACTTCCGAACGCCGCATTCTTGGCTCCGATCGGGATATCAATAAGAATCTATTAAAACCGCTTGCCAGAAAAGAAGCAAAAGACTAGTTTACATAGAATCTTTCAACTTCCTAATTCTAATAACCATAACCATCACGATTGTCTACACTCGAATTAATCTCATCGTAATCTTTCTGTGTATAATATCCCGAAACTGGTTCACCGTTATTATCACCATCATTATCATCATTGCTGTAATCTGGGCCACTATCATACTCATCTATAGCTCGGGCTATTGCTGGATCGGATGAATGGTATTCTTGCATAGCTTTTGGCACAAAAAATCCGCTCATGTCGCGACCTTCTTCTGGTTCTAGAAATCTTTCATCTGTAGATGGTCTAAATTTGAAATTGTATGCATTAGTAAGTAAATCTTTCGCAAGCGCCATAGGCCTACCAGCAAATTCTGGGTATACTACACCCCATTCAGCAAGATTCTCTGTAAATTTTATCGCTGTTTCTACCCCGCGACTCATCGCCTTATTAAGAAATACTGCCGTATCAAAATCGCCAATATATTGAAAATTCACATGAACATCCTCAAGTAACGGTATGGATTCAGAAATTTGCGATATCACGGTCTGCATCAGCATCGCTTTCAAGAAAAGCCGTCCCGACAGTTTATCTCCGTCATATGGGGCTTCATAATAAGTTGGTCTGATAATATTTTCCTTAAAATCATTTTCCGCTAACTCACTCACGAGAAGCTTACCGTCCTTAATAAGGCATTCATTAATAGTGAAGTCGCGTGTAGAGAAATAATCTTCTAAGGTGTCTAGTCCGATTCCATGGCCAAATGCATAATCATCTGGCATATAAGTTTGTGCTAATTCATCGAGAAGCTCTGGGTCGACTGTGCTTTCGTCTTCATTATCAGTAATTTCCACAAGATCAATATCCCTGATTGGCTCTTTTTCACCAGTCAAAATCTCGCGTGCTACACTCCTTGCCACACCACCCATTATGGCAATACCACTAGGTAACTTCTCGATAAAATCATATCTTTTTAAGATATTTTCCGGTAGAGGTATTTCTCGAATTTTTAATTCGTCTTCTTTTACCTCTAGGCGCTCGTTGTCGCCATTATAGTAGCTATTGTAATCATCATCATCGTCATAGTCATCATCGTCATAATCACCATAAGCATCCTCATCATGATCATAACCATCATCCTCACTATCGTAATCGTCATAGTCGTCGTAGTCGTCTTCGTTATCATAGTCATCAGATTCCTCATATTCATCGGAATCTTCTGGATTCTCCTTAGATGATGCTTCACTAAGATTTGGATTGTTAGCTAACGCCGCTACTTTACCCCAACCAGCACCCCAATCGGCATCATAATCAGAGTCTTTTTCGGATTCATTTTTTGCCACATTGGGGTCTTTCATATTACATATTATAGCATATGCTTTAAGATAAAAATGGAAACCCCGATCATAAAGACCGGGGTTATAAAATAACGTAGGTAGGGGGGATGGTCTCTTATACGCGTGCGAAGCGCCTACAGCCGACGATACGGCCATCCTTGTCACGGACAGTATCCGCTGTAAGCACTAGGTCATCAGTAGAACGACCTTCCGCCTTAGCGGCACTTGCGGTGATCGCAGATACAATAAGTACGGTACCTGCCTCAGGGTCAGGAAGATCAACGGTAGGACCAAAACGCATCTCGACCAACTCGATTCCATTGACGTCACCGAAAGGTACTGCCACCTGGCTTGCGCGAGCGACACCTTCAGATTTGAACGAGCACTCGATATCTCCATCCTCAGTGCAGATGTTCACGGTGTGGGGCGTCAAATTAATTATATTCATATGGACTCCTCTCCGGGCTTTTGCCCTAGCAAAATCAAATTTTGTTCGGGACCATCCCGGAACAACCCCAACCAAAGCTCTCTTTTCGCAAAGTGGGGTAGCTACGCACGAAAGCTTCCTGCATAAGTATCCCACTTTGATCAAAGTTGGTGTTAATTCCTACGTTTTGAAGGTACTAGAATATTTCATTTCTGAATGGTTCTTTTCTATAAGCTTTCTGATTGGCTAAGCCTTTCTCGAGCGTATAACTCATATTATAGAACATATGCTTAAAATTGTCAATATTCCGTTAAGGTCCTGGACCTTTGCAACAAAAAAGGCAATAAGTCTTGCCAATAAAAATAGGTAGATCCATACTTAAGAATAACAACAAACGTAAATAGGAGGTCTACCTATGGCATATTGTATAGCCAAATCCATAGAAATTCAACGTATAAGTATTTTAAGAAAAGAGTGGCTGTTCGCTAAGGTTAATTTCTTCGCCGTCTTTTAGGCCTTTTTGTTTTGCTTTCCTCTGCATAATGTCATATCCTCGTTCAACTTCTATGTATTGTATATTCTCTTGCGGTATCTTACCGTAAATTGCTATACCGTATTCTGATGAGAAATTTGGGTCTCCATATAATTCGGAAACATTATTCGGATCTCGACCATAGGCCGCACAAAGTTCCTCTAAGTCCAAGACCTCACCCATCACATCATCCGTCGTCTCACCATCTCTAAATTCGCCGCCTCTTACCCCCATAATATCTCCGAAGCTTGCTTTATTAGCTAATACATCTTTAATCGGTATTAGATAGATGCTATTTTTGCCAGCACAAAAGTTCTTTGCAAGTCGCATACCTCGTTCTCGGACTTCTTCAATTTTATCTTGAGGAAAACCTTCATTTTCGGCAATTTTAGTATCAAGTACTCTTGTCCAATAATCTTCCTCTTTCTCTCCAACTTTTGGACTAAATGGTAATTCGTGACCGGCAGAACATTGAAACACATCTTCAAAAATAATTGCCGGAAATGTTTGCGTCGCATAATTCATTTCGGTAGTTCCGGGTAAAGTGGTGTATAAAATGTCCAGATTATCATCAGAAAAACTTGCTTTCTTCCCAAAGCACTCTGCGATAAAGCGCGCATCCTCCACGTCCTGATCACGTAATTTAAGCCCGGACATCCCACTCTGATAAATCTGTTCATTAAAATAATTGCTTTGACCAGATGCCAGGAATGGGGTTTCTGCAGACATGTTAAACTCTTGAAATCTATTTTGCATTTCCCATTGTGATTCCCAATCTTCTAGATCGGCACTAATGACAGAGTCGTAAATCTCTTGCAATTCCGAGTTGTGTTTTGGACCTTGTTTTATCTCTGCACTCATCTCTTTTAATTTTGCGACTTGTTCTTCTGTATTCATTTTTCCGGCCATTTTGGCAACAGATTCCCAGCCAGTAGGTTGGCTATTTATTTCCTTACTAGCTGGATTAAACTTATTCGGATCTACCATTACTGTTAATCTTTTATAGATTTAAAATATTTTACGATTTCTAGGTCACGTTTGTTTAAAAAACACCCATTATAACTTCCTATTTTACCCTCGCTGCTCTCTTGTTCAGCAATATGTATCACAACCTATCCTTTATCATGTTAATGAATTTCTCGTAATGATTGACATATAAAAAACCTTGCTCGCTCCTGTGTTGATCCTTGTGGTGCTTCTCCGCGATACGAATTTGCAACAGCCTCTATTACCTCTTGGAATTTTTTACATTGTCTTTCGTTGTAAGATTCTCCACCCGTCTCATCTCCGTAGCCAATTTTTTCGGTAGCTTTTTCTGATAATAGTGGTGGCTTTCCAACTCTTTGGCTTATTTTAGGATTCTCATCTAAAATTCTGGATATAATCTCAACATAATTTCCTATATCCTTATTCTCTACATAAAATACCATTGCGTCAGATCTGTCTGAAAATTGATTAATCTTGAACTCGTATGGCAATTTCACTTCCTTGCAGACATTTACAAATTGATCAGCGATGTCGAACGTGTCCATAGGTTCAGCATTTAAATACAGTCTACCATCCGCATTGATACGTTTTTCTAAACCGAGTTTTTCGTCTCTCGATGAATAATACATCCAGCCCCCTCCGCTATGCCTGTCATATCTTAGGTAATCAAATGCCACATCAAAGCCATCATCATCTCCACTGAAGCAATCCCTCAATAATTCTGCTTGCGTCGTTGCGTTTTGTCCACTTTTAAGATAGTTGTGTATTTTTTTCAGAGCATTAAAGGTATCGCCACGCCCATATTTTTCAATTGCAGTTTGGGCGTCCATGTCAATGATGTTTTTCTTCCATTCTTCGAAACGTGCGCTCTCAAATCTATCTCTTGCCGGATTCTTGCTTGCTCTTATTTCTGGATACCATCTCTCTGCGCCAGACGTCATAACAGCACCATAAAAGCCTTTTTTCTTACTTAAATCACAGTGTACATATTCAATCACAGCTGAAGCTATCGTATCAAAATTCTCAGATGGTTTCTCAAATTTCGCAGGATCTACAGACTTATCTTTCTCTGAGTATTTGTTTGCCATAGCGGCAACACTTTCCCATTCAGTCGACGAATTGTCGTTCAGTCGCTCCATAGCGTCTACTCCTTATTGTCTTTTATTAGTATATCACTATGACTCTTCATTCTGCACAACACCAGTTAAATAGTCGCCATTTACCTTATTGAATTTCCTGTCGATTAAACTAGCGATTCCTGGGTCTACAGAAGCTTAGTCAAGCTAGGTTGAAGTTCATCGAGATATGTTGAATTACCATCGACTAGCTCATTGATATATACTAGTGCAGAGTCAGATTATAAATCAAAAACCTTGGCGGGAACGAATCCAGACCAAGGCGCTGTAATTCAATAATACACTGCCGATATCTAAAAATCAATATTAAAGATTATTGGCGACCTTATAAGCATATCCATCAATTCATCTTCCACTATACTGACTACAACTCCAACGTCAACGCCTTATTCTGTCTTCCATTTTAATTTATAAAGACGAATTGGATTATAACTATTATCTGTTACAACAATTTTCGTCTTATCGTCACTTACGTATGCGAAGTTTAACTTATCTGATTCCTTATGGAATCTCTCAAATGATTCGTATGGCGATAGTCCTTTATTCTTCAAACTCTCATGATGCTCTTCAAAGGCATCATTATTTTCAACAAAATACTCCTCCCATTTTGAATAAATCGTTTTGTCTGGCAAATTTTCCATTTCATCAACTACATAACCATAGCATTTTTCTATTCCATATTTACTATCAGAAAAGAAAATCACTAGACTTAGACATTCTGTGCATCGCCATATATCCGGTTCTTTTTCTGGGCAAGAATCATAAATATCAACCAATAGGGAATAGTCGTTATCTTTATCGCCAAATTTCTTATCAGGGTTTTCTTCTGATATTTTTTTAATAAGTTCAACAGAATAAGCATCGACGCAAACTTTTCCATCGCCGTTCCACATACTATGTTTATTAGCACACAAAGTATGAGCCATATTTTTATTATATCATAAGCCTCTACTCCGCTTTACGTCGAGTATAACACTATAAAAATGCAACTAGAACTCGGATTGAGTTTTTCTTCAATATATGCTAGAATAAAGACATCGGAGTAAGAAACTCCAACGTCGGAGATACCACTTCGGTGCTATCTTCATGAGAACCCGCTAGAAATGGCGGGTTGCTCGATTCTAAAAATATCCTTAATTATTTTTTCAATTTATTCTTACCGCCCTCAAAAGACTGAGCAACATAATCTCTAATATTATTTATATTTGACAACTTATAATTACTTCGATCAAGCTCACGACTAAGTTGTTTTAATCTAACTGATAGGCAATTATTTATTTCTGTTACTGGTGTGGCTAAAACCGTTACACAAGAATCGGGGCTCAATCGAAGAGTTGCCTTAATTGCTTCGGCATAATCTCCATCACAAGAAAGGATTATGATATTAATTGGGTCCTTTGATCTTGCAACACACTCCAGCAGATCCGATGTCAAATAAACATCAATATTCGATTTTAATTTCACATTTTTCGAAAGTACTTTTATATTATTTAGAGACCCGCAATTCGCGCATCTATATTTTTCGTACTTTGGTGGTTCAATATAGCTTTTTCTAGAAAGTGAGCAAATCTTATATCCAACTTTTTCACTCAAAAATCGAAAATGTTCCATTTTCTTACTATCACTAGAAGATATCCCTTCATAATAACGAATTTCCTGAACATTCGGATATTTCTCTTTAAGATAGTTATATAATTTAATAAAATCAAGAACAAAACCGCAGCTCCAAAGGCAGGCGTGACGGATGTTACTAACATCAATATAGATATAGGTTTTAGCTTCCCTTAAATTCATATTAATTACAATATACCATATTTACGAATCTTTAAATTTTAATCGAAATATTTATATACTGTGTTAACTCAGGGGTCAAAAATTGACACACCCCACTCTTCATTGTATAATATATATATTGGGTATTTTCCCACACAGCATGAAAAGGAGGGGTATCATGAGTACATTTAAGATTAAAGTAGCAAATTTTTTCGCAAGAGAATCTTGCGCTGCTTGGCAGCCTAAACGGATTATTCGCATAATCTATCGCCACATCTATCGTTTCATCATGGAGACTGGCGCAGAAGAATATCCTTACGCTAATCTCGATTTTGCCAAATGGCAGGAATCCGACAGTAATTTTTACACCCTAATTACCGATTCTAGTAATTTTGTCATTCGGCGTAGTACTAGTTATGTAGCCTGGATGATGAAAAAATACTGCGGTAGTTCACCAAAATTACCTAAACCAGGGCCGCGCAAACCCGGAGAGCATCGCTTCGATGCCAAACACTGGGGTGAAATCCTCGAATACAATGGTTGGCAAAAAGTTTCAAAAGCCGACTGGCCGTCATACCAAGATATATTAGATGAGAGACACTTTATCGGTGTAATGCCCGACGCAGATGAGTTTGGTCTTCTAGTATGGTTTAATAACGCTAGGTTTACCGTTACTGGATTTCCCGCTATATGGTTAGTTTCAACCTATAAGGATTTTAAAGAGCAATGCCTAGAAATCCCTGTCTCTGAAAAATCTGGCATCATCTGGTATCGCGAACCCTAAGTAAAAGATCTTTAAATCAACGAAAAATTTGCCACACAACTTTCACCTCTCGAGAGAGAGGTGAATTTATTGCACCTTAAAAATTTGAGGAATTTTAACCAAACAGTCACCCGCACACACATTACGAAAGGTTAGGTGAATTTATGTTTACTGACAAAATTAATCTCGCACTTAAAATTGCCGCCAAGGCCCATCAAGGTCAAAATCGCAAGGGAACCGATATTCCATATATTTCCCACCCTGTCGCCGTCGGCATGATTATTAGTCAATATACCAATGACGAGGCAACGATTGTCGCTGGGATCCTACACGACATACTTGAAGATGTCAATCCAGCTGTCTATTCTGAGGCTGACATGCGTCGCGATTTTGGTGATGAAATTACCGACATCGTCAAAGATGTTTCGGAACCTAAAACTGCCGGTCAGCCCAAACTTCCCTGGAAAGAACGTAAAGAAAGTTACCTGAAGCGCCTCGGCAATTCCTACTACATTGAGGCCTACATTGTCGCAACCGCCGATAAAATACATAACCTGACTGACATTCTAAAAGATTACGATAAGTTTGGCGATGAAATTTGGCAGCGCTTCAATGCTTCTAAACAAGATATTCTCTGGTATTATCGCACCGTTTTTAGTCTAATCAGAAACGAACCGGTGCCGATAGAACTCAAGCATCACCTTGCGACTATTATAGAGGAGCTAGGAGGTGTCGTCACAATAAATCCCTAAGGTTAAATTCCTCACATTAGAATCCCCGAAGTCTATCTTCGGGGATTTTTTATCGTATATAAAAAGGAAGCCCCTGCGGTAGGAGCATTACACCCCGTGCAGAGACTTCGATATTGTTATTGTATCAAATTAAGGCAGTAATATCAATAATCTGATCTCGTTTATTTATAAGAATCAATCTTTTAAGTCCAGGCAAATCTTTAACCTTACTTTTTATGGTTCTCAGAATACTTTCATCTGTTAAACCTTTCACTCTAGATGAATCAATAATCACGTTTTGACATTTTTCCAATGCTCGTTTCACATTGCGTATAATCTTTTTTGGATTATCAGTAATCGGAGATTTAATTTCAAACATCGTCCTGTTTAAATATATATCTGGCGTTTTTAAATTAGCCTCTGGGATAAACTCAACACGATATCCAGCCAACGCTAATATTTTCGCAACCCTCTGCTCGTGCGGCCAAGGATTAGTGTTTGCCGGAATAATGACCATACCACCTTTATAGCTGATATGTCTCATGCCAATATTATACATCTAATTTTCATAAAAGAAGTAAAGATAAAACCATAACTTAACGCTCACATTGACAAAACACTCTAAAATTGTTATAATATACGAATCTCGATGCGGAAAAATCGTGAAAAATCTGACCCAAAATTGGTCCCATTTCACAAATAATCCCGCATCATCACCCAATCGATAGGAGGAGATACTATGGTACATTTAGAGAAAAAGGATATAAAGCAAGCAGTTCGTTCTGGCCTTATCGGCTTAGCTATTGGCGACGCATTAGGGGTGCCCATTGAGTTTTTGAATCGAAATTTTCTAGAACTCATGCCAGTCAGCGAAATGCTGTCAGTCGGTACTCATCATCAACCGGCCGGCACTTGGTCTGACGATACGTCTATGACTATCTGCCTCATGCAGTCGCTAATTGATCAAAAATGCTTCCATTATCACGACATTATGGAGAATTTTGTCAAGTGGTATTTGCAAGACGAATTTACTGCCACCAAACTCACTTTTGACATCGGTAGCACTTGTAAACGCGCGATTGAAAATTATCTCGCTGGCGGACACCCTGTCAAGTGTGGCATGAGTCATTACGCTAACAACGGCAACGGTTCACTCATGCGCATCTTGCCAGTAGCTTTTATTTGTCACAGAAATCAAATCACTGGCGAAAAACGCTTCGAATTAGTGAAAAACATTTCATCCCTCACTCACGCTCATCCAATTAGTGTGCTGGGTTGCCTGATTTACACTAATTTCGTTTGCCACTTACTCGACGGCGATAATCCCAAGGAAGCTTATCGCAAAACTCAATTAGATGATTACAGTATGTTTGAAAAAGAAGAAATTACCCTGTATAGTCGCATTCTGAAAAATCAGATCTATCACTATCCTAAGGGCTACATTCCTTCGCGTGCTTACGTGGTTGATACTCTTGAAGCTGTACTTTGGTCATTTCTCACCACTGACAACTTCCAAGATGCCGTCCTCACTGCGATTAATCTCGGCGACGATACTGACACCATTGGTGCGCTCACTGGTTCGCTCGCTGGTATTCAATACGGGCTCAAAAGTATTCCGGAAAAGTGGGCCACCACTTTGAAGCGTGGCCGATATCTGATTAAACTCTGCGATCAATTCGCTGAAACCAAAATTGACACCACAGATATTGCTCCAGAATCGACTTCTATTCCACGTTTTGAGTCCATCGGTCTGAACCGACTTGGTGCCTAATCTTATTTTTCTCACTAAACTCTCGAATTTTTCGAGAGTTTATTTTTTATAAACTCCAAAGACTTGAATATTTTTCTAAGGCCTAAATATTTTCACGGCCAATATCAGTTTCCCCCACCCTTTAAGAACGCCTCAATCATTTCCGCTTCACTTGTAAAATCCTCCCCTGAAACCAACGAATCTTTCACTTCACTATAATATTTTTCCAGCGTCAATGGCGTAAAATAATACTTACCACCCCCATCAGCCTCTAGTCTCTCAAAAGCCAAGCATTCACCCACTCGCCAAACCAATTTCGCGCGCATCACCCGCTCCCGCACCGTATCAAACCACTTCACCGAAATAAATTCCTCCCCCTCAGAAAATCGTCGCACTACTTCTAATTGCATCGCCACCAGCACCGTTTCATCGGTCTCGCACTCCACCAGATAGACCGCCCCCGGCAATTTTTCCACGCGCTCACGCCCATTTTTCATAATATTTCTAAAGCTTCTCATATACTCACCCCTCTAGCCTCCATATACATTTGGCCAAAATCCACTCCCAATTGATTTTTCGCAAATAAAAACACCCCTAAATCATTCGGCGCAAAATCTTTTGGCAGCTTCCCTGAAGCTAAATTTGCCAAATCTTCCACCCCTAATACCTGGCCTAAATGCGTTTCGAGATCCGCCTTCAATTTCACACCTCCGCCCTGCCCCATAATCGCTTCCGCCAGGGAAACAAAAGTGTCATTAAAATCTTCCGAAGATTCCGCGAGCTCCGTCAACTCACCAAGACTCACTTCTTTCACTTCACCGTTATAAATTGACTCAATACGCTCCTGCTTTCTTAAATTCTGGGCCAAAAAATCTTCTACTGACACACCCTCTCCTTCGAAATTAGGACCAAAGTCATCCCAGCCATCCCAATCGTCATCATCATCAAATTCTCGCGCCAAAATCACTTCTTCAATTGGTCGACCATTCACTTCGGAAAGCCCCTTTTGATAAAGTCCTTCAAGTAGCTCATCCCGGTCCAACTCATCCACCTCTATCGCCTCAATGTATTCCACCCCGATACCCGTACGAAACATTTGCTCATTATCCGTCGAATAGTGATCGAGATCACCCATGGTGCGCTGAAAAATCTCCTCCGGTGCCAACCTCCCCGCAAAGTGCGCCTCATTCGTCGAACCATAAGAATCCACATTATAGGCATACCAGTCTGTGCGATCAAAAATTTCCGGCTTCAAAACCACCGCATGATTCTGAATTTTACTGCGTTGCTCTGCATTCATAATCCTAGTAAATACATTGTCCGCACCCCCCGAATCGATATCCAGTACCGAGGAAATTCCATTTTTCACCACTCCTCGGCTGAACCGCTCGGTCGTACTCATCAAACCCGTAGTTAATACCCGATAAACCGAGTCCACACTCATCGAATTCAACATATGGACCGCGCGTACATCCTCACCATACTTGGCCAGATATTCTTCATGTTTCCCATTTTCTACATAAGTAGAATAACCTGGAAAGACCTCACGGCGTGTCAATTTTTCTGCACGCTCAAGCTGTTCCGCATCGAGGTTTTCTAACTTATATTGCCACTTCAGTCTCGCTATCTTATAATCACGTTCCGCCCTCTCCGAAACTTCACCTAGAGCATCTTCTACCCCTAAATCCTGCCTAAAAATTTCATCTAGCGTCTGCTGTGCCACTGTCTCATCCATCGCCTTTGGCACTTCCATTTGCACCAAACCAATCGCCGCCCGTACCAAATTACTGGTATTACGCTTCCGCGAAATCACCCCGTCACCTAATTCCCGCGCAGTCGCATCCGCCAAGGAAACCTTCACGCCATTTTTTTCAAACACTAAGGCATCACACAAACGAAATTCACGCATTGTTTCCAAATCACGATAGGTAATTTCCCCAAGTCTCACCGAAGTGCCACTTTGAAGTTCCGCCACGCCATCTTTTTCGCGTGATTCGGTACGTAATTTCTGCCCCAATTCTGAAATTTCCGCCAAAGGCTCACGTAGTTTAAAACGATATTCCAAAGTCTGATTTTCCAGATTTTCTACCACATCCACTCGCTGATTTTCGATATGGTCGCGGTCACAAATAATCTCATGTCTCTCTCGAATCAAATATTCTTGACTACACTCCTTCTCTGTAAATGATGCCATTTTTTCCTTGCGATCTAAAATATCTTCGAGATCAAAATTCACCTCGTCCTTCGTCTTTTTCTCCCCCGAGAATTCCACATTTTTTAGCGCCTCCATCAACTTCAGGTAATTATCACTTACCTCCTGTTCTCCCGCTTTTTCCAAACCATTTGACGCCAAATTATGATTCATTCTTCCATTATACTATAAGCTTATGCTTCATGGATCACGCCACTGCATAGATTATGTTCACGCTTCACTCACCTCAGCATATTAAAGTCCCAGTTTTTTGACAAAATAAGCATCTCATGTGATAATAAATGGAAACTTTGTATCTATTACACGTTCTTTTACAAAATGAAAGGGGAAAATATGAATCAAAAATTCCAAATTATGTTTCAAATCGCGGAATCTAGTTTCCAGGAACTGCCCAGAGTCTGTCGTACTCCCGCCTATGTCAAGCGCTATCTTGACCTACATGATGCGCTTTACACCGCTATGACGCTTGCCCGTACCAAAGCGGAGCGCGGCAGAGTTTATCGCATTTCACAAACCATCTGGTCCGAACTTCTAACAGCCGGCGCCAACCCCAGCGAGGTTAGGGAACTACTTAGCCCCAGCTACATCTGGCGTCACTACGACAAGGTCAAAGCCTCTAAGGTCCATGTCGATTCTTATGAATTAATGTACCAGTTAATTCAAATCAAAGGCCGTGGTTTTATCCTGAGAAACCTCAAAAAATTTCAGCAACGCGGTGTCGATATCGACACTATCGCCATGAACTGCTACAAGATCGAAACTAAGCATGATCTCGAAGTTCAATGTGCTGAAATGCGCGTCCTCGGAGTCAACCTCACGACGATTTTCGTGATGGCCAACCAGCTTCTCATCAAGGAATCTCTAAATCCTGCCAGTATTTACCGTCTGCTACATTTTTTCTATCAGCAGAATCTTTCACCCGGCCTCATTGCGTCCTGGATCAAAGATCATCTCACTGAAAAAATCCTCGACAGTATCATAGCCGCTGATCCGCTCGATTGGACCATCTTCGGTATCAATCTCGACGATTATCGACCAATTTGGATTACTGGTAACTTTTCACATTTTTTCAAAACAGAACCCAATTTTAAGAAACTGCCGCCCACTATTACCACCACTCAGTTTCTCGGTCGTCTTAGTATTCAGCAAATTTACATCGCCACTAGATATGGTTGCGATTTTGAGAAATTCCTTACCGAGAATTATCTCGTATCTGGTGGAGAAATTGACCTACTGGCTGAAAAATATGAACATGGCAACCTATTTTGTACGCAAGATGATAAACTTCGAATTGGCGTTGCCCTGCTTAAATATGGCGCCACCAATATTAATCGGGAAAAACTTATAAAACTCTTTAATCGATGCGATTTATCGAAAAATAAACGTATCAAATACGGTAAAGTCCTCAATCAAAAAGAAGTCTAAGCTTCCGAACTCTATACCTTAGTTTTCGCGTCATACTTCCTAAAAATTCATCTTCATTCCTCTTTCATCACTCAAAAAATCCTCGGTTCGCCGGGGATTTTTTCATTAAAAAAAGGCCCGGATAAATCCGAGCCCGAAGGTGAATGTATTATAAGTCACGTGCAGAAGCTAGCCCCCTAAAACCAATCAGCGCCCCCTCGTCATCCGTAACTGGAAACACTGGTAGAAACAGATCGTCAATCGTTCGACCGAGATCCTTGGCCGCCCGCACCACAGTTGGCTTTACGATGTAAAACACCCCCTCTTCATAACTTGGCAGACCAACTATCTGTGAGAACACTATTTGAAAAATCGGTACTACTCCAATATGCTCACGTAGCATACTTTTTGCCTCAATTTCAATCTCCCCTTCTTCTGGCTGATATGTCGTAAGCAGTTCATCATTGTCATCCAAAATTCGGCAGACATGCGATAAATAATTTTTAATCATCTCCCCCACCTTTCTAAGTCAAAAACTCTTAAAATCAAAAAACTACTGACGTCAAGAATAATTCGTGCATCCAAGCATCACTTAAAACCTCATTGGCTTTAATCTCAGTACGCCAGTTCGAAGCTTTGCATTGTAATCCATCGAAAAACGAAAATTTCGATAAGTATTACATTTGTTCATCGGTGATTTCACATCCGCATCACAGGTCCCCTGAATATTAAAATCATACCCAGTACGATCGGTGTGAACCACTCCCATGATTTGCAAATTCTTCAATGCCATAAAATCTCGAGTCGTTCCACCAGCCGGATTTTCCCGTTTTGCGAAAACTACCTTAAATTCCAGATCAATCGACATATTTTGATCAAAAGCATACATGTTTGCAATATGAATGCGATCCCTACTTGGTCCATTCATTACTTCAAAAGCCAATGAATCACCGTTTCTTACTTCACTGTGCATACAACACCTCCTGTAAAAGAACCACCTCGGCATACGTTACGAGGTCAACCACTTAGCGATAAAGCTAATCAACATATTTTAACATACTTATGCTAATGTGTCAATGTAAACTACATCGCCTGCCAAATCTCGCAAGTGCAAAACCTTGACAAACCACAGATACTCTGCCATAATATAGCCGTTAAACTCATGTTTAGCTCGCGCAAATTTTTGCGAGCTCTTTTACAGAAAGGGGAATTGTTATGGAAGAAAAAGAATTTGTCCATAATCCAAGGTACAAAACGCGTGGTATCTATCATCATTTCGAGGGAGAATCCTATCTCCTCATCGATACTGCCATCAATAATGACACCGGAGAAAGAGAAGTAGTTTATTTGGCACTTTATGACGATCTTCAACTCCATGTTCGTTCGTACGAGAAGTTCTTTGAGGAATTGGATCCGGTCAAGTATCCTGATGCTAAGCAGAAATATCGTTTTGAGCTGCTGGATGTTAGTGATTTTGACTACAATGTCTTCAAGAAGCAGCCGTCTCATAAGTACCAATACGTCGGCTTATTATTCAATGATTAATTCAAGGAGGGGTATATGAATATCATTAACAAATTACACATCTTAAAGGACACTGCATCACTCACCTATGAAAAATTAAGTCAGAATTTCTGGTGTGGCACTTTCCAAGCTTTACAAAAATGCATTCAGGAATCAGAAGACGAGAAAAAATTAAGTTCAGCCTACAGTTTTTTGGCCAAGCATTGGCCTAAAATGCATGAAGCTGGCGTCGACCTAGAGGAAATTGTTCAAGTTTTACATCCATTAGATATTATTGAGCAGTTCGAAGCACTCCAAGATGCCGGCGCACACTTAGATATTGATCAAATTGTCCGCTCTATTCCTGGAGGACACGGTAAGATAGACCTACATCGCCTTCATTCCTTGGGCGCAGATATGGACTTAATTGCAATTCATGATGATAGTCTCGAGCCCTGTTCGTTCGACGAGATTAACGACCTGATCATTAATGGCGTTTCTGTCCAAGTCACATTTGACTTATCTGAAAGTCTCATCTTAGGTAGTGCGGAATATCCAGATACCTTATTTAAGATACTCTATTTCTTTTACTCTAATGGTATTGATTCATGGAAAATTCGCGAAATGATCAATAAAATCATTCCAGTAAAGTTCATCGATGAGTCAAGTCTGTTATATATTGCTGACCTTATCGATGACATTATTGAGGGTCGGCCCGATAGGTGGCCTATTGTTGGCATTAAGTCTAAAGAATACTCCAAGCCTTGGATTTACCTTCACTGTGACGATTATCTCGGCATAAAGCCTGAAAAAACTCTAGCAAATCTGCCGAAAGCCATCTCTATACGTGATTTCATTCACCATACTGGACTTCCGTATATTATAAGCAAAGTTAATTACCATGGTCTAACCCTCAAAGATTTTATCGGTCTCAATTACCTGCCAGCTGGGGGTGACATTGAAGAATTAGCCAAAGAAGCCAACTATGCGAGATTGCAGTATGAAGACCCAATCGATTGGCTTACCCTAGCTTACCTCAGCGACTCGGGTAGTAAATTAGTTAATCGAAAAATGCTACTTGAGTACGGTGACCCATCACGCTACAATGCGATAGACTATGATTTTGCCAAAAAATTCATGGAGAATAACTCAGATCACTAGTTCCCCAAAAAAACAAGCCTCGGACTTAACCGGGGCTTTTTTATGTTAATTTTACCCCCGGCAGATATAGATACCCCTCCATCTTATAGGTCAAATTTTTCTCAATATAGCCCTTTGCGATTTTACAAGCTTTCGACATCCGTTCATCTTGCCATAACGGATCAATATAGCGCACTTTCGCCTGGCAGTTCACTACGTACACTCCGTCCGGGCATTGCTCAAAACTTTTCGCCTTCTTTATTTTCTTCGCCTTCTGCCAAGCTAAAAAAGCATCACAGTAATCTGAAGCTAAAATCATTTCAATCACTTCCGATTCTTTCCTTTGATATAAATCTGCCACCGAAATCCTTCCAGATTCACTCATTTTCTTCAAAATATCGGCAAGAAACTGCATTGAGTAGCGTGTTCGATCTTCACGATAAAATAAAGACAATTGCGAAGTTAGTTTAACAAATTTTCGTGCGATTTTTTTCGTTTGAAATCCCAATTCTTTCACTCCATTTTCGTCTGATTGCACCACAATATCCGCATACATTTCACGGATTTCTGTCAAATCCGCCACCCCATACGCGAACAACATATTCGCCAGTGAATATTCCAAACGATCCGCTGATAACTTCGGTGTATCATTATCCGCAATCGGATACAGATAATAATCATCTACTTCTGAGACTAGAATACCGTCCCGTTTCAATAGTCGCCTAATTTCCGGCGACCCTGCAATCACCTCTGTCGTCAAATCCTCCGTCGACTCCTGCATCAAATGGTCGCCATTCATGAAATCCACGCAATGCTTAAAAATTGGGGTCGCAATATCATGAAAAAGTCCTGACAAAGTTTGTTTTTTATCGTGGGTAAAATGCCAAACCACCAAAGCTACCCCTACTGCATGATCTAAACTTGAATAAAATCTCTGATTTTTAAACAAATCTGAATAAATCGTTCCGCAAGTAATACTGATGTGCTTCTGCCTCTGTAAGACTGGTGTTTCAATATATTCCTGCAGCCATTCAGGAAAATCTGGCTCTAAAATGGCATGAAATTTTTGAATCAATGCTTCTACCTCACACTCTGTCATATTCTATATTATTAAACTCAATTGCGCGCTTTAGGATTTCTTTTCTCAATATAAAATCATTAAGCACTACAAGATTTTCGTGGCTGCTTTTTGTGTCAAACAGTTTTTCTAGTCCAGATTGCGTTTCTTTGCTGTCACAGTAAAGATAGCTCCGCCCATCCTCAAGGGAGATGATATTTATCATCCACTTATCGAAGTTGGCAAAAACTTCATTTAATAATTCTTCTGTAATTCTATCTCGATTAAATAAAATTATCTGGCCAATTGCCTCGGGAAGTAATAGACTAACCCATTCTATTTTCATGTCGTCTATAATTGCAGTTTTTAGGTCTTTTATCTGTTCGCTTTCGCAAGCCCTGAAATATTCTCGACCAAAATCATCCGTTAGTCCACCGAGTTTCTTTAGCTCCGTATAAGCTTTTTTATCGCGTTCTGTAGTAATTTTGGACCTCAAATTGATAGTATTGTCCAAAATTCCAGCTATGAGCAATTTGCATAATTCTTGATCTAATAAATCCGCTTTGTCAGCTTCAATAAAACGTTCGTAGATCTGCGTGCAAACTGCGCCAATTACTTCTATTTGGCTCTTTACGGCTTTATTCTGGCGCCAATATTCTTCGTAGCCTGGATGATGGTCGATGACTTCAATGATGCGCTTCGGATCAACGAAGACATCAAAGAAATCTGGATTTGAGACATCCAGCAGCACGAATTTTGCTTTTTCTGTGTCTACTGGTTTATCTAGCGCATATTTCAAGCTACGCAACATCGGCGGTACAGTTTGGTTGATTTTCGGAGTAGAGATTGCTAATGCTTCCTTATCGGTCGTCACCCTAAGCAATTCTCTATAAGCAATCATGCTCGCATAAGCGTCGATATCGATATATTTTCGTCCAGCGGCAACAACTATCATGCTTTATATTATAGCATTCTTGGTAAATCCGTATAAGGTTCCGTAATAGCTCAGCACCTTTGCAACACTTGAGATATTAACTTAGGGGTTATATTGACAAAATACAATCTTAATGCCATAATATAGTCGTTAAACTTAAGTTTAGCTCGCGCAAATTTTTGCGAGCTCTTTAAAAAGGGGGTATCATGAATATTTTTAGAAAAGAAAAGATCGAATCAGACAAGGTAGATTTACAATATCTGCATTCACAAGATGCCGATATGGACCAAATTGCTCGTCACCATAATCTCGAGACCCGTTCACTCGACGAGATTAACAACCTGATTATTAATGGCGTTTCTGTACAGACCGCCTTTGAATTATCTGAAGATTATATCTTGAGTAATGCAGAGTATCCAGATAACCTATTTAAGATACTCAGCTTCTTTTATACTCTTGGTATTACCTCAGAACAAATTCGCAGTATAATCAGTAGGATTATTCCCACCATGTTTATCGATAAAATAAAACTTTTTTCGATTAAAAGCACTGTCGACGATATCGTCAGTTCTTCGCCTGACAAATGGTCAAGTATTGGTATCGAGCCTAGTGAGTACGTTAAACCCTGGATACGTCTTAACTACTGTCGTTACCTTAGTCTAGATTCTGACAGAACTCTGGCTGATCTACCAAAAGCTGTATCACTACACGATTTCATCCATAACGTCAAGCTCAGTGAAATTGAACGTGAATTCCATTATCAAGACTACACCTTCGATCAGTTTATTCGGAGAAGCTTTTTACCAGCTGGCGGTGATATTGAGCAATTAGTTCAAAAATCTTTTTGCGAGAACATAGAATACGAAAACCCAGTAGGATGGCTAATTCTTGCTGCTATCTATGTTAATGGCGGCAAATTAATCAACAGGTATAAGTTATCTAAATATGCCAATCCAACCAATTACTTCATCGTTGATCTAAAGTTTATCCTAGAGTATTTCCCCAACATTTTCACGAATAGAGAAAAAGATTTCATTTAACCTGAAGTTAGTGAATTGTCTCTATCTATGAAGCCTCGACTCCCGTCGGGGTTTTTTTCTTTGACATAAATTATAAAATATATTATAATATAATTATTGTATTATTTCATACACATTGCACATTTCATACATAGGAGGGGAACTATGACCGAATACATTACTAACCGTGGAACCGATTTGATGAAATTTCGTGACCTCGTCGAGGCGCATCAAGCGATTTCCGCTTCCGCCGCCTGTCGTCAAGAAGCTGCACTTAAACTAGCACTGAAAAAGCTTCAGCAAACAGATGAAATTAAGACGCGTGATAAAATCCTAATCGAGCTTCGAAAACTTAGTCAAGGCACCAGCGAGCCAGCCATTATGGCTTCTAAGTACCTGATTAAGAACGATCCCGGCCACGCCAGTATCGATATCTTGAATCTCAAGCCTAGGCCTTATCATTGCCTAAGAAATCGTAGTATCAATACTATCCAAGACGTTTTAGCGCTTGACTCAATCGATTGGGGTAGGATTCGTAATCTCGGCAAAGTTTCCATTCAGGAAATCATCCAGGCCATGCATGACCTCGGTTATGCCGATTTCTATATCCCACATTAATTCAGAAAGCTCCCAAAGTCGGGGGCTTTTTTTAAAAGACATTTACTAGACCTCAGCTAGTCTTCTTTTGACATAACCATTTTATATTATGTTTTCTTCATTGACTTTTCAAACCTTTTATGTTAAAATACATAAATTAAGTCATTCCGACCTAATTGGCGATTCTTCGTATGAAGGACGTTTCACCACACTGAAAAGTGAGTACCTTAAAAGAAGATTTAAAGTTTAAGGTCTTTCATTTTTCTATTTTTAGGAGGGTAAAGATATGAAACATGAAACTAGTATCGTAGAAAAGACAACAGTTAAATCTGCTAGCCTGCTTGACCACATCTGTCATCTAGGCCTCAGTAAACACAGTGAGAATTACTTGAGTAATAAATTTGGCACTACCAGCGAATTACTCTGGAAGGTTCGTCACGAAGCCTACCTCAGGGAACATCAACCCAAAAACGCTAGTTATCTCGAAAAACCGCTTTGGGACGCCTTGGTCGCTTTTGACCGTGCCGGCTATATTCGACACGACATTAAGCCCGAGGATTTTATCCTCAATCGGCTTCGCAGACTGGCTAAGCCCGAGCAATATCAAGCTTGGAATTGCGCCGCTGATCTCGAAGATTTTTGCGAGATTAATCCAGAACAGGGAAGTTCTGATCAATCTGATTACGCTTATGGCAATCAAAGGTATGAAAATTTCACTCCGCTCACCGAAAAACAGCGCGAGGAAATTCGACAGATTCTCAAAGATGTTTTACCAGACGAGTTAACTTACCAGATTATTTGTTTTCGGTATTCACTCGAGGATGGTAAATGTCATCCCACCGCTGAGACCGCGTTGAGGCTTAATCGCAAGATTAGTAAAGTCCGTGGACTAATGAAGAAAGCCTATTTCTATATCAAAGATTGCGACCTCTTCGATGTCATCTAAATCTTCAGAAACCCCGCCTCATCGCGGGGTTTTCTCTTGTCCAAAATTTTCCACTCATGGTAAACCCATAACAATAGCCCAAGCACTATAGACGCATGATATTACTCAAGATATTACATGCACTTCATGTTTTTACCATAAAAAAGACTGCTTAATCTCTAAGCAGTCGAAAGATTGAAAAGGTATTAGAACAAAGTTATTCATTTTTTATACTCACGATTAATTTCGGTTTTGCTGCGGCCGCATCAGGCCGTACTTCTTAAAACTAATACTCCCCGTGCGCCTTTCAGGGTCATAATTAGCTTCAAATTTATGTTTCGCATAAACCGCTTTTTCCTCACAAGCTCCAGATAGGTCAGCCAAGCATTTTCCGATCACTTTCACATAATCATAAGAAAAATCCGAATATTTCAATTCTAGAATCTGAAAATCCTTCACCAAAAGAAGCTCTTCTCCCTGCGCATAACATTTATTCGCCTGGAATTTTCCATTTTCCACCTGAAATTCAATGCGCGGTCGTAATTCTTCATCATGAGCTAACTTAAACCCCTCTAAAAGCTCCGACAGATATGGCCCATCTTTAATCCGATAGACCCGCTCCTCGACGTTTTCATCGACCGACAAACTTTTGTGTTCATTGCCATTTTCATTGATACCCATACAGATATCTCCTTTCAAAGAACTATCCCACTCGGGACAACCAACATGATCCACTATTGAATCAATATTTATATTTTGACATAAGAATAAAAGAAAGTCAAGGGACGAAAACCGAACAGTGACCATGATTAGCTCCACTCAATTTCAACACCTCCACCCCTGTTATTCATTGACAGAAAATGTATCACATTGTATAATATAAAGGTAGTTTTTACTCGCACCTTAAAATTTTGGAACCCTGCCTACCATGTTTTAAGGTGCATTTCTTATGAGGAGGATATTATGAAACTACCCCAGATTCATCACGATACGCATGCCAAAAATATCGCTATTTTGAAAGATTGGCAACTCTTTTTCGAAGAAAAGGATGGTTACCCTAATCGCCAGGAGGTCATGATCGACTTTAGCCGGTTTTATCATCATCTTAAAGATCATGAAATAACTATTTCCGGCAAATGTCTCCTGAGTGGTCTGATTTATGGCGACCCTAGATTTAAAGACGGTGAAGAAATTTTCACTAGCCTCATCACGCATTTTGCGCGCGTAGCCAAAGAGTATTGTCGCGGTGTCGAGCATGAATTAATCTGTGCCACCACGACAAACCAGCATAAATATTATTTTTATGCCGATCACTACAGTGATGATATGTCCAATATGTTACTGGATATGGCTAAATTTAATAAACTCAGTCTCATTCGAGGTTATTATTTACCCGCTAGACTTCAGTATCCGAACATCGATCGTCACTTTATCTAATCTCATCCGAGATTCACCCATGGAGGTCATGCCTATGAAGAAACCTAAATGTAAACCTGCGTCTACGCTAAAATCCGTTTCCGGGCTCGGGCTTAGCAAGCGCGCCGAACGCTACGTGGAGAAAAATTATTTTTCCATGGATCAATTGGTTTGGCACGTACGTTTTCTGTACTATATGATGCAATATCATCCGGAAACCCTCAAAGCCTATCGCCCGAAAGTTTTCACGGAAATCATCAGCGCTTTGAATACTGCCGGTTATATTCGTACAGATTTTGTCGCCGATTCTTTCGGTCTTAAATATCTTAAACGTGTGTTACTCGGCAATAAGTGTGAGCCAGTTATCCTGGAATGTTTCTTGCCGGAGTTTTGTAAGAAATCCAATCGTTTTCGTTTAACGAACCGACCAGACGATCAAAGTTGTTTGGAATGGAATAAAATTTACGAAAATGATACGCTTCTTTATAAAAAATCTCTCAAAACTTTCCGTTCCAATCTGCGTGCCTATTTAACCGCAGCTGAAATAAAATATTTCGACTATCGCTTCGGCTTCAATAAGCACCGGACCCACACTTTATCCCAGACTGCTGCAGAATTTAAACTCACCATTCCAGAGGCTAAAAAACAGGAAAAGGAAATCCTGAAGAAAATTGAACTCAGTAAAATTATTTACACGATTTAATCTGAAAACCCGTCTGAAAACTTGGTTCCAAAAAATAAACCCCTCATTACGAGGGGTTTTATTTTTTTCATTTGCGTTACTTCAATTCATCCCAGTCAATATCAACCGTGTCATCCACAGCCTCCGCAAATTCAGGATGCATCATCCCGTCAAACAACAGAATCATCCTGCTCTCCTTCGTGAATCCCAGATAAACATTGTCTTGCATATGTTGATCTCGTGTCTC
>JABCOY020000019.1 GCA_013333375.2 Candidatus Saccharimonadota bacterium
TATTCAATTCAAGATCTAAAAGACCGCGGCTTCTCACCACTCGACTTTAAGCTCTGGATTTTGCAAGGACATTATCAATCCGAACGAAATTTCACTTTCGAAGGCCTTGCGGCCGCCAAAAATCGACGCCTACATTGGCTAAATCGCCTTGCGAAAACCTTGCAGGAAACTACTCCCACCGAAAATCAAGCTACTCTTCTTACTAAGATTCAACAAAATAATTATCAAACTACAGAATTACAGGAGAAGCTTACTCACATCATTAATCAAAATCTTAACTCCGCTGAAGTTTTTGCTGAAATTGATCAAAATGAATTAAGTTTAGATGATTGGCGTTTTGTCGATGAATTATTCGGGCTTCGTTTCTTCGATAGTCTAATTCTACCATCCGCCAAAATTCAAAAACTCATTCGTGAGCGCGCCGAAGCTAAACAAAATAAAGATTACGCCAAAGCCGACCAGATTCGCGAAGATTTAAAAACACATAATTTTAGTATTTTAGACACCAATCAAGCCAGTTTCTGGCAATATCTTGAAACACCAATGCTATAATCAAATAAAGGAGTATATGTCACGCACAATTGATATCGACACAAAAACATTTGTCCGCTTTTGGCTAGTCTTAATCGCTTTTGCCGCAGCCGGAATTTTTATCATTAAAGCCGCCGGTGGTCTAATTATCGTCGGAATTTCTGCCTTTCTAGCAATCTCTCTCCATCCACTGGCTAAACAAATCGATAAAATCGACAAACGTAAAAGTCGCCCAGGACTTTCTTCCGCATTAGCAGTTTTTTCGATTGCACTAGCTTTTGCCATTATCGTGGGAGTGATTGGACCGGTTATTGTCGAGCAAGTTTCTAATTTTCTCGCTACCGCACCTACTAAGATTTCGGAAGTTATCGACCATTTAGATATTAATAGTATTGGTAATTATTTTGGAATCTCCAATCTTCAAGATAGTTTAACTTCCGGTATTAAAAGTTTCAGTAGTACTATGCTCGGAAATATTAGCAATATTGCTGTCGGCAGTATCGGTGCCATTAGCAATATCATCACTAGCGTAATTCTTACCATTGTTCTTACCATTCTCTTCATGCTTGAAGGTCCAACTATGATGCAAGATTTTTGGCGCGTCATGGCAGTTAAGGACAAAAAATCCGCTCACGTCTGGCAACGCGTTACTACTCGTATGGGCAATGTGGTAGCGGCCTATGTCTCTTCTCAAGTCTTTATCGCTCTCCTCGACGGTCTCATGACCATACTCGGCGTTTTTATCATTACCCTCATCTTCGGACTTCCAGTCACACTCGCGGTACCTCTCGGTCTCATCTCCTTCCTCTTTTTCCTCATTCCAATGTTTGGCCCGGTCATCGGTTGCATCCTAAATACCACTCTACTTTTCATCAACACCCCAGGCGCCGCTATCGCTTTCTTCATTTTCTATCTCATCTATCAGCAGATTGAAAATAACATCATCGGTCCACGCATTCAGGGTAAGGGACTTAATCTTCCTCCACTCGCCATCTTAATTTCGATTACCATCGGTATGTACGCCTTCGGCCTGATTGGCTGTATTGTGGCTATCCCAATCGCTGGCTGTCTGAAAATTCTTTTCGAAGAAGCCTCCAATATCCGCGCTACGCTCGATGACGAAAAATAATTAAAATTTAAAATCTAGTTCAAGATCGAAAAATCAAATCTTTCTGACCTGCTTGACTAGTCATCCAAAATTTCACATAATTAATAAGCACTTAAAAAGGAAAAAATTTACTATGGAACAAGTTTTACCATTTCTTGAAGGAATGTTTTATATTGCAACTACCGATGGCGATCAGCCACATCTTCGCATTTTTGATGCTGCTGGCATTCTCGACGGCCATCTCTACATTGGCACCAAATCTAACAAACAGGTTTACGCTCAAATCGAAAAAAATCCTAAGGTCGAAATTTACGTCTTTAGCAACGAACTTGGCCTCATGCGTTTCACCGCTGAAGCTAAAACTGTTGCCGACAAGGAACTAAATCAAAAAGCCTACGAATCCACCGGCAAAACTTACGACGAAACTTCTGCCGCCATCGAACTCACCAATGTTCACGGCTCTGTCAAAACTAAAGACGGCGAAACTGTCGAGATTAATTTCTAAGATGGATAAGCAAGTCAGAAAACGTAATCTCTTAATTTATTTCACCGCCATCTCGGCTGGAATCCTTTTAATCTCAAACTTGGCTGCAACCAAGCTTTGGGACCTCTTCGGCATTCCAGTCGACGGGGGTGTAATTAGCTTCCCAATCTCTTATATCCTCGGTGATATTATCATTGAATTTTACGGCCAAAAAACCGCCAAGCACATCATTCTTGGCAGCCTCCTCGTCAATATCATTGCTGCGCTCACTTTTTGGATTGTCATCGCCCTGCCACCATTCGCTGGTACGGAAGGCATGCAAGAATCAATTGCCAATGTCCTAGGTTTTGCACCACGCATTATCATCGGCTCACTTACCGCCTACCTCTTCTCGCAATTCTCAAATAACTACATTTTCGAAAAAATTAAACAAAAGACTGGCCAAAAACTCTTCATCGTCCGCGCCCTCACCTCTTCTTTTGTAGCACATTTTTTCGATACTTTAGTCTTTGAAATTGTCGCCTTCCTCGGCGTCTTGGCTTTTTCCGATTTTCTAAATCAAGCCATCTTCGCTTACATTATAGGCATCGGTATCGAAATCGTCTTGTCCCCAGTCGAAATCTTAATCGTAAAAAATCTCCGCAAATACATTCCAGCCCATAAAGTTGAAATCGAAAAAATCGCGGACCAAGCGACTGAAAAATAGGGAATCATGACGACTTCTGGTTTTTCTTTCGAAATTAATCAGCGTATCCCCGGCAAACTCGGCCGTGCCGGAACTATCCATACTCCACACGGCGATATTAAAACTCCGGCCTTTATGGCGGTCGGCACCACCGGGGCCATTCGCTTTCTTTCGCCAGAAGAACTTCATCAGACCAAAGCTCAAGCCATGCTCAGTAATGGTTACCACCTTCGTCGCAAATCGCACGAAATTGCGGAAGCTGGCGGTTTAGCCAACTGGTCAAATTGGCATGGGCCGACCCTCACCGATTCTGGTGGCTTCCAAGTCATGTCACTCGGTTCCGGCCTTGGCAAAGTCGTCTCTATGGAGCGCGAGCGTGGTGTAGTTAATACCGCCCACCAAGAACGCCTCGCCCACGTTACCGAAGATGGGGTTAATTTCCGCGACCCTTTCGATGGTCAACCAGATTTTATTGGCCCAGAAGAATCTATGCAGATTCAATGCCGTATCGGCGCCGATATTCACATGGCTTTTGATGAACTTACTTCCTTAGCCGACAGCTACGAATATAATGTTGAGGCTCTCGCCCGTACCGAACGTTGGGCTAAACGTAGTCTCGACGAGCATTTTAAATTACGTGACTCACTGGGTTACCGCCAAAGTCTTTATGGGGTTCTACAAGGTGGACGCTGGGAAGATTTAAGGCGCAGTACGGCCAAAAAGTTTGGCGAAATGCCGTTTGATGGCTATGGTCTTGGTGGCGCCTTTCTTAAGGAAGACCTCGGTGAAATTTTACGTTGGTGTAATGAGGAATTACCTGAAAACAAACCTCGTCACCTACTGGGACTTTCCCATCCGGATGATATTTTAATTGGCACTGAAATGGGGGCTGATACTTTTGACTGTGTCGCACCGACCCGCGAAGCTCGCCACGGTAAATTTTATACCAAATACGGCGATATTAATCTGCGTAAGTTTAAGGATAGCAATGAATTACTTGATGCCCACTGCGACTGTACTACTTGTAGAGCTGGTTGGACCAGGGGACAATTGCGTGCGCTTTGGAAATCTGGTGATCCAGAACTCAAGCGTCAATATTATAATCTTGCCACTGCTCATAATTTACGTTTCATTATTCGCCTCACCGAACAAATTCGTGAAAGTATTTTGAATCAGACTTTTGCTGAATTTAAAAAACAATTTTTACATGATTATTATCAAAAATAAGAACCATAATCGTGATAAAATAGATTAGTGGAAAATAAAGTTTCATTCTTCAAAAGATATCCAATCGTTAAAGATTTTGTTAATTTAATTGTTTTTGTCGCCTGTGTTATTATCGGTACGATGTTTTTAAACGCCTACGTTTTTCGTTCCTATAACGTCGTAGGGCACTCCATGGACTACACTCTAAGCGAAAATGACCGCTTAATTGTCAATCGCCTAGCAGTCAGTATGAGCCATCTATCGGGTAAGGAATATGTACCAGAACGTGGACAAATCATCGTCTTTCTCAATGGTGAGTCCAGTGGTAAGCTCACTTGTAATGTCGACTCTACCATTAAAGACCAATATATCATCAAACGTGTTATTGCTTTTCCAGGTGAACGCGTTGTGGTGAAAGACGGTAAAATCACGGTTTATAACGACCAGAAACCTAATGGCTTCGATCCAGATGCTGCTACTAGAAAATCCGCTACCGATGGTCCAAAGGCCAACACTTCTGGCGAAGTCGATATCACAGTACCAGATGGTGAAATTTTCGTAGTTGGAGATAATCGTGAGGGAACTCATTCCTATGACTCCCGTTATGGCCTTGGCACTATTCCATATTGTCGCATCATTGGGCCAGTCCTCATGCGACTTTATCCCTTCGATCACATTCGTTTATTTCAATAATAAGGTATAATATTCTATATGGCAGATTATGTAATCATCCGACGTGGCCGCAATATTCTGAGTACAATCTTACATGTGCTACTCAATTTAGTACTTGCAATTGCCACTATTTTCTTAAACCTTGCCACGGCAAGTTTCATTCCAGGTTGTGTATTGGTATTACTCTCTAAATGGCGTATGTTCGCCGTGCGTCCACGCTACTTATTTGTTAATATCAAATCCAATCTAGTCGATCTAATTATGGGTTTTTCCTTCGTCTTTCTCGCCTACTGCGCCGGAAATATTTTAAGCCCATTACACTACGTATTAACGGCCCTCTATTCACTCTGGCTCATCGTTCTCAAGCCAATGTCTTCTAATTTTGCTACCAAGCTGCAGGCACTCCTCGCCGTATTTTTTGGCAGCACCGCCATTACCCTAATGGTGGCTAGTAGTAGCTCCGGTCTCACCGTCCTCTTAAACTTTATCCTCGGTTTTGCCGTAGCCCGTCACGTCTTAGTACAAAGTGAAGATACTGAATACGGTTTAATTACCCTAATTTCTGGTCTAATTTTTGCCGAGATTTCCTGGCTAGCTGAATTCTGGCTCATTGTCTATTCCTTCAAAGCCTTCGGTCTAATCATTCCACAAATCTCCATTATTCTGACTATCTTAGCATTTCTAGCTGGCCTGCTTTATCAAAATGCTAGTCAAAATGACCAAAAAATTGAAAAGAAAGATATTCTCGTACCTACTATTTTTGCTATTTCCGTAATCCTGATAATCGTGCTATGGTTTAGTAAACCATTATTCAATGTCTAATCTTACGTTTAAGGAGGTAAAAAATGAACGAAGATAAAAGTAATTTTGAGCCAAAAGACTCAACTGATATAGAAGAAGTAAAAAACATTTCTGAGCCAGAAGATCTCGAATCTACCGATTCATCCGTGAATCCAGTCGAAGAGTCAGAAGCTACCGACACCTCAGAACATTCCGAAGCTTCAGAACGATCCAAAACCGAAACTGAAGATGAAGTCAAAACTGAAACCGATTCCGAAACCGAAGATGAATCTGAGACCGAAGATAAATCTGAATCTAAAACCGAATCTAAAGATGAATTAGAAACTGAATCTAAAGACAAAGTAGAGAACACCGACCAAAATGATTCTACTGGTAATGTAAAAGCCGAAGAGTCTACAGAATCAAAAAACGAAAAGAAATCTCAAACTAAAACTGGTAAAAATCGCTTCGCTACCTTTGCTAGTCTCGTAGCCGTCGCCTTATCAGGCACCGCGCTTTATTATGCCTACAACCGCCCAACTACTTCAATTTTCCATAGTAGCAATTCGGCCAGCAATAATGCCGCTACCTTTGCCGAAGGTTCAATTTCTGAAATTGCCAATTCTGTTTCAAAGAGTGTCGTTTCAATCATCACCAATACTAGCACCACCGGTTCTTTCTTTACAGGCCAAGTCTCCCAAGCTGCTGGTACCGGTTTTATTCTCAGTAGCGATGGTTATATCGCCACTAACAAGCACGTCGTCGCTAATGCTACTAAAATTGGCGTCATCCTCGATGATGGCTCGACTTACGAAGATGTCGAACTTATCGGCACCGACCCAATCAATGACTTTGCGATTGTTAAAATCAAAGACGTTAAGAATCTCACACCAATCAAAATCGGTGACAGCAAAACCACTAACATCGGCCAGCAAGTTATAGCTATCGGCAACGCGCTTGGTACCTACCAAAACTCCGTGACCTCCGGCATCATCTCTGGTAAAGGTCGTAGTCTCACCGCCTCCGATTCTTCTCGCACCACCTATGAAACCCTTTCCGATATGATCCAAACCGATGCCGCAATTAATGGCGGTAACTCCGGTGGACCACTGGTTAATGCCGCCGGTGAAGTGATTGGCATTAATACCGCCTATGCCAGCCAGGGAAATAACGTTGGCTTTGCTATCCCTATTAATAGCGTCAAGGGAATTATGGCCGGCGTCCTCAAGGATGGCAAATTCGAACGCGCCGTATTAGGTGTCCGTTATCAAACCATCACCCCGCTTATTGCCAAAGAGAAGAAACTTGATGTCACAGCTGGCGCCTATGTCAAAGGCTCAAACAATGCCTCCGCCGTAATTAAGGGTAGTGCTGGCGACAAGGCTGGTATTAAGGACGGCGACATTATTACCGCCGTTAATGGCACCAAAATCGGCACTGCCGGATCTCTTGGTAGCTTAATCGGTGAATATGCCGTCGGCGACACGGTCAAACTCGAAGTTTATCGTGACAAAAAATACGTTCAACTCGATGTTAAACTTGAAGCTTATGACGCCGATAGCGCCAAAGTTACCACCAACAAAAAGTCTGACGACGACGAAGAATAAAATCAAAAAATAACCCCCTCCGGGGTTATTTTTTGTCTATCATAATACGCATTATTAAAATTCTTATTTTAACTAAAAATTCCACCAAAAATTATTTAAGCTTATCCACCGGATAGAAAAATCCTAAGATTAAATCTTTCTTTAAGCCTAATTCAAAGCCCAGCTTTTCCGCATATTCAATAATTTTTTGTTGCTGACTCATATCTGATTCGATAATCACATAATTAGTTTCCAGTTCCGCCTGAATTTCCACCTCCGAAAGTTCTTCCAGCTTTTTGGTGCTAAAAAAATTTCGCTTAATCTGATCAAGCAACCGGTAAATTTGCGCCAAACCATCCTTATCGGCATAGAGAGCTAATTTTGGTTCGTACTGCAATTCTGGTGACTGCCACTCCCAAGATTCATCCACATATGGCAGATTCGCCACGATAATTTCTGGTCGAATCTTCAAACGCAAAATTGTCGAAAGTAAATCAGACTTATAAAATTTAATATTTTTTACCCACAATTTATCCCGGTTAATTCGGGCCACAGTTAGCGCATCTTTCGAAATATCGAGACCGATCACTTGACTATTCGCGCATTCCAAAGCCACCGAAAGACCAATACAGCCCGAACCGGTTCCCACATCCACAATTGTCACCGGCTTTTTTATATCGGATTGCTCTCCGCTATTAAACTTCCCATCAATAATTCGATAATAAAGTTTTCCCGCCAGCTCCGCCGCCAGTTCCGTTTCTGGACGGGGAATCAAAACATTTTGATTTACCAAGAAAGGCCGCCCCATAAACCATTTCACCCCTAGAATATAGGCCAGTGGCACCTTATTGGCCCGTAATGCCACCATTTGGTCTGCCTTTTTACGCGCTTCATCAGAAATTTTGTCCGCTCCGTGAGTTACGAAAAAGCTCCGGTCTTGCACATCCATCGAGACCGCTAAAATAATCTCCGCCTCCGTCGGATTAATAATTTGCTTCGAAACTTCCAGCCAGCTTTTTACCGTGGTTGCCATTTTCTCCTTAAAATTCTATTCCGCGATACCGTTTTCCGTGCGAATTACATCGAGTTCACACTTCTTCAATTCTGAGATAATATCGTCAATATCGCCATCCATTACTGCATTTACATTCGATCTGGAATAATGAATACGGTGATCTGTCACGCGATCCTGTGGGAAGTTATATGTACGAATCTTCTCCGATCGGTCGCCCGTACCAATCAAGTTTTTACGTGCCGCCGAAGCATTTTTCGCAGCCTCCGCACGTTGAATATCATTTAGGCGTGTACGCAATACCATCATGGCGCGTTCTTTATTCTGGCGCAAAGAGCGCTCATCTTGCATTGCCACCATAATTCCGGTCGGCAAATGCGTAATACGAATAGCTGAATTAGTCGTGTTCACTGATTGGCCACCATGTCCACCCGCGTGGAAAATATCTATTCGTAAATCTTTTTCATCAATTACAATTTCCGACTCTTCTACCTCTGGTAAGGCCACCACTGTCACCGTAGAAGTATGAATGCGACCTTGCGATTCTGTGACTGGCACACGTTGCACGCGATGTACACCACCTTCAAATTTCATCGTCCCGAAAGGCGTGTCTCCGTCCATCTTAAAGACCACCTCTTTCACACCACCGGTTTCATTTAAGCTTTCATTCATCAGTTCCACTTTAAAACCATGTTTTTCTGCATAGCGTAAATACATACGATAAAGTTCGCCCGCAAATAGAGAAGCCTCGTCACCACCGGCCCCGGCTCGAATTTCCATAATCACTGGCTTGTCATCATCCGGATCACGTGGAATTAGCTTATCATCAAGTTGCCTAGTTAAATCAGTAATTTTTTCGGTAAGCTCTTGAATTTCAAGCTTTGCCATCTCGCCAAGTTCAGGATCCAAAATAATCGCTTCATCTTCCTTAATTTGTTGTTCGGCGCGAGAAATTTCATTTTTTAAATCCAAAATTGATTAGACCTCCGCCTTCCTCTTCGATTTTGCAGCAAAATCATTTTCGAGATAAGCCTTCGGATTTTCCAAGAATTGGTTAAGCTGGGTCAATTCCAACTCTAAACTTTTGATTTTTTCGTCCATATTAGATTAATTATATAATAATCCACCCCATATTCCAATCTCGTAAAAAACTATCTTATTTTTGAACTAAAATCTTGAAGTATAGACAGCAAAAAATCCCTTCCCGGGATTTCAAAAATATTTTGGTGGATCTTACTGGGCTCGAACCAGTGACCTTACGAATGTGAATCGTACGCTCTAGCCAACTGAGCTAAAGATCCATAACTTCTCCATTATAATATATAATTTCACTTTTCACAAAAAAATAAGGCCATTTGGCCTTATTTTAAACTTAAGCTTCAGCTTTTTCTGCTTTTTTCTCAGCTTCTTTCATCTGCTTAGCAGCTTTGTTGGCGAGAGCCTGTTTCAAAGCTTCTGCCTTCATAGCACGAGCCTTGAAGCGGTCAACGCGACCTTCGGTATCGATAATCTTCTCTTCACCAGTAAAGAATGGGTGAGAAGCCGAAGAAATCTGAACCTTCACGAGTGGATATTCATTTCCATCGGTCCACTTGATAGTCTCTTCGCTCTTAGCGGTAGACTTAGTCAAGAAAGAAAAGTTCGCAGCGTCATCAGCAAAAACCACAAAGCGATAATCTTTTGGATGCAATTCTTGTTTACTCATAATTAGTCACCATTTTATCAGATACTCGCGTTTTTTTCAATAGGGAATTAGCTTTACAGATTCAACCTCTTATGTTAAGATAGAAAAGTAATTAATTTAATGAAACAGCTTCATCCGTTTTCCTGAAGACAAGATGAAGTGAAGGGAAAGGAAAACATGTCCAAGACTATCGACATGAAAGAACTCCTCGAAGCAGGAGCTCACTTTGGTCACAAGACCTCACGTTGGCACCCAAAAATGGCCCCATACATCCATAGCAAGCGCCAAGACACTCACATTATTAATCTTGAAAAGACCGTAGCTGGCCTCGAAGAAGCTCTCGCTCTTACCAAGAAAATCGCCAAAGACGGCAAGAAAATTCTTTTCGTTGGTACCAAAAAGCAACTCAAAGCCATCGTTAAAGAAGCTGCCGAATCTGTCGACATGCCATACGTTACCGAACGCTGGGTTGGTGGTACTCTGACTAACGTCGAAACCGTTAACCGCCAAATCAAGAAGGTTAAGGATCTCGAACGCCGCATGAAGACCGGTGAACTCGAAGCTCGCTATTCTAAGCTTGAAGTTCAACGCTTCCAGGAAGAAATTGCTGTACTTAACACCCGTTACGGTGGCATCAAAGATATGACCGATCAACCAGCCGCTATCATTGTCACCGATGCTTGCGAAGACAAGAATGCCATTAAGGAAGCTAAAACTCTTCACATTCCAGTTATCGCTATTTGTGATACCAATGTTGACCCAACCGATATCGACATCGTCATTCCAGCTAACGACGATTCCACCAAGGCTGAAAAGCTCATTCTTGATTACTTTGTCGAAGCTATCAAATCCGCCAAAAACTAATTTCATCTATTAAGGAGATAAAAATGGCAGAAATTACCATTGAAAATATCAAAAAACTTAAAGAATTATCTGGCGTAGGTCTCACCGATGCTAAAAAAGCTCTTGTCGAAGCCGATGGCGATTTCGACAAAGCCCTCAAAGCTATGCGTGAAAAGGGTCTCACCAAGGCTGAAAAACGCGGTGACCGTGAAACCCGCGAAGGTATCGTCGACGCTTACATTCACGACGGCCGCCTCGGCGCTATCATCGAAGTAAACTGTGAAACTTCTTTCGTCGCTAACACCGATGAGTTTAAAGATCTTGCCCACAAACTTGCTATGCAAGTTGCTTCTATGGCTCCACTTTATGTTTCCGAGGAAGACATTCCAGCTGAAACCATGAAAGCTAAAATGGAAGAATTTGAAGCTAACTTCAAGGGTCCAGAAAATATGAAGGAACAAATCCTTTCTGGCCAAGTTAAAAAAGCTTTCTCTGACAAAGTTTTGATGCTTCAACCTTACATCCTTGACGATTCTAAGACTGTCGCAGAATTCATCAAAGAAATGATTGCTAAAACTGGTGAAAACATCACTGTTAAGCAATTCAAGCGCATCGAACTTGGCGTCACTGAATAAATAATTTATTCAAACCTGAAAATAGAATAGGCGAAAAACCTATTCTATTTTTCTTGTGCTAAAATAGATATATGAATATTTTATTTGGTGCTTTTATCGGCCTTATCGCCCTCACATTACTCGTCGTCATTCATGAATTTGGCCACTTCATTATGGCTAAAAAATCCGGTGTCAAAGTTAACGAATTCGGCATCGGCCTCCCCCCACGCAAGCTCGCCTGGCTTCACCTGCCGGCTAAAGAAGTTCAAAAATTCTATGACAGTCTTAAGTCAGAATCTAAAGCCAAAGTCAACCAAAAACGTCTCCAGAAACTTCTCGCCATGGGGAAGGACAAGACTAAAAAAGATAAATATGTCTGGTTTTTCATTCCTAGCACCGAATATAAGAATGATCCACTCTATAAACAAGACTATTTAATTTTCAGCATTAACCTCCTCCCACTCGGTGGCTTCTGCACCATGGATGGGGAATCAGACGCCGAAACCAAACCTCATACCTTTGGTGCCACTAACTATCTTCAGAAGACCGCAATTCTTTTCGGTGGCGTTACCATGAACTGGCTTTATGGTGTTTTGATTTTTACCATTCTCGCCGTCACCGGTATGCCACAATTCATGAATAATCAATTTAATATTAATGAAAAAGCGCATTTACTATGCCAAAAATCTATATCGATAAAATTCTCGAAGATTCTCCAGCTAGTCGTAGTACCCTGAGGACTAATACCGTAATTCATGACGCCAAAGCTAAAAATGAAGATAACTGGAAAGTATTAACCTCCACTCTTGATGTCCAAGATTTTAATAAATCCCATCTCGGACAAACCGTAGTCTATCGTACCTTCGATCCAGAAACTAAAATCACCAGTGAACACGAAGTAACGCTAAACTCTGGGGAAAATTCACCAGCTCTTGGCATTTCCATGCGAATGGACGGCCAATTCCTCGCCCGTTATTCCGTAATCGATGCACCAATCATCGGTCTTGGTACCACCGCTCAGATTACTGGTGAAACCTTCCGTGGCCTCTACGACATGATTCGAAATCTTTTCTCTGGAGTCGCCAAACAAATCACTGGCAATCAAGAAGCTAAAGAATCTGGCAAGCAAGAACTCGCCAAAGCTGGTGAATCCGTCTCTGGACCTGTCGGTATCATTGGTGTAATTTTCCCAAGTTTCGTTAGCGCTGGCCTCACCGAACTACTTTTCCTCACCGCCATCATTTCCATCTCCCTCGCCTGCATGAATGTTCTACCAATCCCAGCCCTCGATGGCGGACGCTGGACCATGATTACCATCTCTAAATTACTCAAGAAGAAACTCTCGACCGAGGCGGAAGGGAAAATTATCGCCACCACCTTCCTCTTCCTCTTTGCCATGTTTATTCTCGTCACGATTTTAGATCTAATCCGGATCTTCCATTAATATGACATCAAAATCTTCATTTTCAAGCAAAATTGTCAAATCGCTAAAATCCGGTTCAGATCTTATCTATCTTCCGATCTTAGCTATTATCACTTTTTATGCCGCGCAATTTATCGTAGGTGTACCGATGCTAGTTATTCTTGGTGCTGATACCCTAAAAACACCCCTCGCTGCTACAATTTTTTCCGCCTTAGTCTATACTTTAAGTTTTATTTTTCTACTCTTCACCTTAAAACACATTAAACCTCTTAAGGATCCCGTCACCCGTAATGAGCTTGGGCTAAAGGATTTGATTACTTTCTCAGACATCGGTCTCGCTATTGCCGGATTTTTCGGCTATCTAGCTTTTTCTGCCATTCTGACCGCACTTTTCTCGGTTTTTCCATGGTTTAATCTTAACGAAGCTCAACCACTACTTTATTCCACCTTAATTTCGCCATCTGGCAAAATTCTAGCGGCCATTGCCCTGGTAGTAGTTGGGCCAATTCTCGAAGAGGTTATTTACCGCGGACTCATCTACGGCAAACTTCGCAAAAAACATTCTCTAATTACTTCGATTTTGATCGTTTCCATTCTCTTCGGCTTTCTCCATGGACAATGGAACGTCGGCGTCGACGTCTTCGCACTCAGCGTGGTCGCCTGCTTGATGCGCGAAACCACAGGTACGATTTATGCTGGAATTATTTTACATATACTAAAAAACACCATTGCCTTTTATTTTCTTTTTATGGCCTAATACTAGCCTTAATTAAATAAATATATTAAAAAAGAGGCCGCTCGGCCTCATTTTTTAAAATAACCAAAGTTTAAGCAACTTCGAGAATTTCACCCTTATTTCCATTTGGTAGAGTATATTCATCACCCTCTTTTTTACCAATTAAAGCTTTACCAATTGGTGAAATATCTGAGATACGACCATTCAATGGATCGGCCTCCACGGCGCCCACGATAGAATAAGTATGCTCTTTACCAAGCATCTTAATTTTCACTGTCGAACCTACGGCGATTTTACCGCCCTTCGCCGCCTTAATAATTTCCGCATTCTTCAAGATTTCTTGAATTTCCAAAATTCGACTTTCTACCTGGCGTTGTTCCGCACGGGCATCAGAATATTCCTGATTTTCCTTCAAGTCACCAAAGGAACGGGCGGTAGCCAAACGATCGGCGATTGCTGGACGCATTTTAATCAGACTTTTCAACTCATTCTCAAGATTTTTCTTACCATCTTGAGTTAAACTTACTGTTTTTTTCATAGGAATAAAAAATACAATCTTTCTTTTAATATAATTACTTCATTAAAAAATACACGAAGCCCCAAAAAATGTCAACTTATCTCTGTTATTTCTATTTTTTGTGATACAATAAGAATATTATTATTTTAAACAGGAAAGGTAAAGGATGAAGTTAAGTCAATCATTTATCAAGACCTTCCGTGAAGTAGGAAAAGAAGAAACCAGCCGTAACGCTGAACTTCTCATCCGCGCTGGCTACATTTACAAGGAAATGGCCGGTGTTTATGACTTCTTACCACTCGGATTGATCACATTAAACAAAATTCAAGACATCATCCGTGACGAACTCGATGCTATCGGTTGTCAGGAGATGCAAATGACTGCGCTTCAGAACCCCGAATCCTGGGTCAAAACTGATCGCTGGCGCGATGATGTAATCGATGTCTGGTTCAAAACCAAACTTAATGCCGGCGGCGAATTGGGTCTCGCTCCTACTCACGAAGAGCCACTCACCAATTTAATGACCAAATACATTTCTTCTTACAAGGACCTCCCAGTCTACGTCTACCAATTCCAAACCAAGTTCCGAAACGAACTTCGCGCCAAATCTGGTATTCTCCGTACTCGCGAATTCCTTATGAAAGATCTCTACAGCTTCTCGACTGATAAAGAGTCTCACGAGAAGTTCTACCACGAAGTCGAAGAGGCTTACAAGCGCATCTATGTCCGTCTCGGCCTCGGGGATTGTACCTACGAAACATACGCTTCTGGTGGTGCTTTCTCTAAGTATAGTCACGAATTCCAGACTATCACTCCAGTTGGTGAAGACGTTATTTATTTCAACGATGATAAGTCTATTGTCTTAAACGAAGAAGTCGTAATCGATGAAGTTCTAAATGACCTCGGCGTTAAAAAGGAAGACCTTCACTCTACCGCCGCTGCCGAAGTTGGTAATATCTTTACTCTCAGCTACAAATTCTCTGATCCAATCGGTCTTAAGTACGACGATAAGGACGGCGAAAAGAAAACCGTCTTCATGGGTAGCTATGGTATCGGTGTTTCCCGCGTTATGGGTGTAATTGCTGAAAAGTTTGCTGATGAAAAAGGTCTTGTCTGGCCAGAAAATATCGCACCTTTCAAATATTACTTGATCGGCCTTGGCGATGAAGCCGCGAAGATCACTGTCGAACTTCATGATGCTCACCGCAAAGAAATCTTGCTCGATGATCGCGATATGCGCATCGGTGAAAAACTTACCGATTCTGAACTTCTTGGTATCCCTTACCGCGTAGTAATTTCGGAAAAAACCTTGGAGAATAACCAAGTCGAAATCACAGATCGTAAGACTGGCGAAACCAAGCTTATCGGCCTCGAAGAATTCAAGAATTCACTCTAAAAGTTAAATACCCCGAATCAGGGGTATTTTTCTCTCTGATGTGATAAAATATAGATAAGTATATAAGGAAAAATTATGTTTGATAACACCGAATATAAAATTGCATTTCAAGCTGTCGTCGATCGCTTCCAGCAGGAGCTTAAGAAGGTTCGCACCGGTCGTGCTCATCCAGACATGCTTTCCAGCATCAAGGTCGAAGCCTACGGTCAATATATGCCACTTAATCAAGTAGCTAATGTCACCATCGCTGATGCGACCATGCTCTTGATTACCCCATTTGATCCATCGACAATTGCTGGCATTTCCAATGCTATTCGTGCCGATCAAACTCTCAATCTCAACCCAGCCGATGATGGTCGTGTGATTCGCGTCCCAGTCCCACCACTCACCGAAGAACGTCGTAAAGAAATCGTTAAGACCACTTCTCAAAAAATCGAAGAAGCTAAGGTGGCTCTCCGTAAAATCCGCGATGACGCTAGAAAAGAACTCAAATCTATCGAGGACCTCTCCGAAGACATCAAGAAACGTAGTGAAAAAGAAATTGACGACCTCACCAAAGATTTCAGTACTAAAATCGACGAACTCTTCAAGGCTAAAGAAGCCGAAATTATGAAAATCTAATTAACAAGAAAAACTATGGCTACATTAAACGACTACCGCAACGAACGACTTAAAAAACTTACCACTTTGAAGGAGATGGGAATTAATCCATATCCATCCCACTCTGATCGTAATACCAAGATTTCTGAAATTTTGGATAATTTTGCAAAACTCGATGGCAAGCAGGTCGTTATCGCCGGTCGTATTGTCGCTATTCGTAGCTTCGGCAAGCTCGCTTTCGTCAAAATTCGTGATTACTTCGGTGAAATTCAACTTTTTATGAAGCAAGACGAGACTCCAGAAGGTCTTATCGGCACCAAACAGCTCAAACTGCTCGATACTGGTGACTTTATCGAAGCCGAAGGTCTGGTCGGTAAGTCTCAAACTGGCGAAATTTCACTTTTCACAAATTACGTGAAACTTCTCACCAAAACCCTTCGTCCGATGCCGGGTCGCGATGGCTTTACCAATAAAGAGGAGCGTTACCGTCGTCGCTATGTCGACATGAATGTTAATCCCGAAGTGCGCGAACGCATGGTTCGTCGCAGCAAATTCTGGCAAGCCACCCGTGATTTCATGAATATGCACGGTTTTATCGAAGTAAATACTCCAGTTCTCGAACATACCACCGGTGGCGCCGATGCTACGCCTTTCGTCACTCATATGGATGCCCTGGGTGAAGATTTTTACCTTCGTATTTCTCAAGAATTACCACTAAAACGCCTACTCGGTGCTGGTTTTGAAAAAGTTTACGATATCGGCCCGCGTTTCCGCAACGAAGGTGTCGATGACGAGCATTTGCCAGAGCATATCGCCTTCGAATCTTATGCCGCTTACGAAGATTATCAAGACGGTATGAATTTTTATGAAGAAATGCTTAAATATGTCGCCGAAAAAACTTGGGGCACCCTCAAATTCCAGGTTAATGGCTTCAATATTGACCTTTCTAATAAATGGCCACGTATCAAATACGCTGACCTGCTTCGTGGTGAATTTGGCATCGATGTTTTTAATCCAGATCGCGCTAAAATCATCGAAATTTTAAGAGCTCACGGCGTCGAAGTTACCGCCGCACAGGCCGATTCTCGCCTTATCGATAACCTCTGGAAGCTAATTCGCAAAAAATCCGGCGGTCCATTCTGGCTGATCGAAGAACCACTTTCACTCTCACCACTCGCTAAAATTTCTCCAGAAAATCCTCTAGTCACTGAACGCTTCCACCCTATTATTGCCGGTACCGAAATGGGCAACGGCTACTCCGAATTAAACGATCCGCTCGATCAACTCGCACGCTTCGAAGAACAGCAAGCTATGCGCGATGGCGGTGACAGTGAAGCTCAAATGCTTGACCAAGATTTCGTCGAAATGCTCGAGTACGGCATGCCACCAGCCTGTGGTTGGGGTAACTCCGAACGTAATTTCTGGCTACTTGAAGGTGTCTCCGGCCGCGAGGCCGTCCCATTCCCAATCATTAAGCGCCGCGCTAATTCCGAAAATACTTCTGAAGAATCATCTGGATCCGAAGAGTCAAAGACTTCCGAAGATTCCGCTATTTCCAAAGATTCAGCCACCTCCGAAGATTCCTCCGAATCTTCCACTCATGCATAATTCAGAATTCAAAAATCGTTAACTAAAATTATTAAAGAAAAGAGGTAAAAATGTTGGACATTAATTTCATCCGCAACAACAAAGAACTCGTCGAACATTCCATCAAAGAAAAAATGTACAAAAACGTTAATCTTGATGAAATTCTCGCCTTAGATGACCAAAGAAAAGCTCTCCTTCAACAAGTTGAAGCCCTTCGCAAAGAGCGCAACGATAATACCGCCAAAATGAAAAATGGCAAACCTAGCGACGAACTAATCGCCAAAGGTAAGGAAATCAAAGAAAAACTTAGCACCCTCGAAGCCGATCTTTCTGATTTTGAAAAAGAATTAAACACTAAACTTAAAACCGTCCCTAATGTCATTTTTGACGACGTGCCACTCGGTGACGAATCGGCCAGCGTGGAAGTCAAAAAATGGGGTGAATGCAAAACTACCGGCGTCGATCACCTCGACTACGCCATCTCTCGTGACTGGGTGGATTTCGAACGTGGCGCCAAGGTCGCTGGTGCAAAATTCTATTATGTCAAAGGTGGTCTAGCCCTGCTCGAAAATGCCCTGATTCAATTCGGCATCAAAAAAATCGTTGAACACGGCTTCACCCTCATGGATGTGCCTGATTTAGTCAATTCTCGCGTGCTCGAAGGTACTGGCTTTGCCCCACGTAGCTCTGAACAAAGTGATGAATATTACATCGAAGGGGAAGACCTCGCTCTTATCGCGACTGCCGAGATGTCTATCACTGGTTACCACATGGATGAAATTATTGACGAAGATAAGCTCCCACTCTTCTATGCCGGCCTCTCCGCTTGTTTCCGTAAGGAAGCTGGCGCCTACGGCAAACATACCCGTGGCCTCTTCCGCGTTCATCAATTTAACAAGCTCGAAATGTATGCCTTCTGTGCTCCAGAACAAAGCAAAGAAATTCACGAAAAACTTCGTGGCATTGAAGAAGAAATCTGGCAAGAAATTGGCATCCCATACCATGTTATCAACATCGCTGCCGGCGATCTCGGTGCTCCAGCCGCCAAGAAATACGACATCGAATACTGGTCTCCAGTTGATCAAAAATACCGTGAAATCACCAGTTGTTCGAACTGTACCGACTTCCAGGCTCGTGGCCTCAATATCCGCGTCCGCCGCAAAGATGGCACCGTCGAAGTGCTTCACACTTTGAATGGTACCGCTATCTCTCTTGCTCGCACCATGGTAGCCGTACTTGAGAACTTCGCCGAAGAGGGTGGCAAGCTCCGCGTCCCTGAAGTCTTGCAACCATACCTCGGCACCGACATGTTATAATAGCCATAAGGAGAAATTATGATTGAAAAAATTGAAATTAGTGGTAGCAACTACAAAATCGAAGATAGTTTTCACAAATACGCTGTCAAACGCATTGGTAAACTCGATAAATATTTGCCACACGGCAGCAAAAAAGACATCGTTGCCAAAATCGTCGTCACCGAAGTAGGTCGCACCCACGGTAATAAGTACGAAATTTCTGCCGCTATGGAAATTCCAGGTGGTAAAGTTATCGCCGCTAAAGATGAATGCTCTAACATCTTCGCCGGTATCGACATCATCGAAGCTAAATTAATGGGCCAAATTCGTCGTTATAAAATCGAGAGTACCCCACACCTTCGTCGTGGTGTTTTCTCTCGCATTTTTGGCAAAAAATCTAATTCCTAATTTTAGCCTAAAATTCCCGGACTAAAACTTAATTAAAAATACATGTTCTCTTAAAAACATGTATTTTTTATGATAAAATATCTCTATAATATTATTCCGATTTGGAGGTTTCGACTGTTTATGTCTCAGAAAAAAATTGAAAAAATTCAGGAAGCCAAAATTAAGGCTCCAAAAGTTAAAAAAGAACGCAAGCCAACCGATAAATTAGCTGATAAAACCACCACGACCCGTATTTTGCAGGGTGTTTTTGGTGACCCAGCCAAGCGCAATCTCACCCGCATGCGCAAAATTATTAAGGTCATCAATGGCCTCGAACCAAAATACGAAGCCATGTCTGATGACGAGCTCAAAGCTCAAACCAACGTTCTAAAAGAACGTCTTGATACTCTTAACAAGAAGGCCGAGGCTAATATCGCTCGTGCCAAACTAAAAGCTTCAGCTAAAAAATCTGAGACAAAAGCTGAATCTACCGACAATACTAAGAAGCAGTCTACCTCTGTTAAATCGGAAAAACTTGAACGCAACGAAACCAAAATTTTAAGTGAAATCTTACCAGACGCCTTCGCCTTGGTGCGTGAAGCCACTAAGCGCGTCCTTGGTATGCGCCACTATGATGTCCAGATGATCGGCGGTATCGTCCTCCATGAAGGCAACGTGGCTGAAATGAAAACTGGTGAAGGTAAAACTTTGGTGGCACTTTTACCATCTTTCTTGAACGCCTTGACTGGTCGTGGCGTCCATGTCGTCACCGTGAACGATTATCTTGCTCAACGTGACGCCGGTTGGAACGCTCCGGTTTATCACTTCCTCGGTATGAGCGTAGGTGTGATTATTGCTGACGCCAGCTTCCTTTATGACCCAGAATATATCAACGAAGAGCACACCGATGAGCGTATGCAGCACTTGAAACCTTGCACTAGAAAACAAGCTTATCAAGCTGATGTGACTTACGGTACGAATAATGAATTCGGCTTCGACTACCTCCGTGATAACATGGTCAACGAAGTTGATTTTCTCCGCCAACGCGAACTTAATTTCGCCATCGTCGATGAGGTCGACTCAATTCTTATTGATGAAGCCAGAACTCCATTAATTATTTCTGCCCCAGCTGGTGATAATCCAGATTCTTATTATCAATTTGCCAAAATCGCCTCTCACCTCGGTCCAGACGATTATGTACTCGACGAAAAACACCGCTCCGTCTCGCTCACCGATGCTGGTATCGAAAAAGTCCAGCGTATGCTCGGTATCGACAATCTTTATTCCGCTGACAATACCCGCTTAGTCTATCATATGGATCAAGCTTTACGCGCTCAGGTAGTTTTCCAGCGCGACCGCGACTATGTCGTCACTAATTCCGGCGAAGTTATTATTGTAGACGAAAACACCGGTCGTCTCATGCAGGGTCGCCGCTACAGCGAAGGTCTCCACCAAGCTATCGAAGCCAAAGAAAGTGTCGTGGTTAAGGAAGAATCTATGACTCTAGCCACCATTTCTTTCCAGAATTTCTTCCGTCTCTATAATAAGCTCTCTGGTATGACCGGTACCGCCTTTACTGAAGCTGAAGAATTCCAGCAAATCTATGCGCTCGACGTAATTCAGATTCCACCTAACCGTCCAATTATCCGTATCGATAAAGACGATTTAATTTTCCGCACCGAAGCTGGTAAACTCCGCGCGATCGTCGAAGAAGTAAGGAAATTCCACGAAAAAGGTCAACCAGTTTTGATTGGTTCCGCCAGCATCGTGAAGAACGAATTAATCGCTAAATATCTCGACGAAGCCGGTCTCTCCTACGAACTACTTAACGCTAAAAACAATGAACGTGAAGCCGCCATCGTGGAAAAAGCTGGCCAAAAAGGCGCTATCACTCTCGCCACCAACATGGCTGGTCGTGGTACCGATATCAAGCTTACTGACGAAGTCAAAGAACTTGGCGGTCTGGTAGTAATCGGTTCCGAACGTCACGATAGTCGTCGCGTCGACAATCAGCTCCGTGGTCGTGGTGGTCGTCAAGGTGACCCAGGTATCACTCAATTCTTTGTCTCTTGTGAAGATGATCTTATGCGCATTTTCCAAGGTAATCAAATTGGCGCCTTACTTAACCGTATTGGCATTGATGAAGACACTCCAATTCAAAATCGCAGTGTCACCAAGATGCTCGAAGCCGCCCAAAAGCGTATCGAGGGTTTCAATTTCGATTCCCGTAAGAACGTAGTGCAGTATGATAACGTCATCAACCGCCATCGTCGTATCGTCTATCTCATGCGCCGTCGAATTCTCGAAGGGGCAAATATCTCTGACGAAATTAATCGCCTCATCAAGGAAGCTGTCGCTGACTTAACCGCCGAAAGCATCCGTGTGAATCGTAACTTCATCAAAGAATTCCAATCTGTTTTTGATCTTGATCGCGACTTAATTATTGAAATCGGTTTCAAGCGCAAAGAAGAAGAGCGTGCCAAGCTTGCCACTCTTGCCGTCAAAGAAGCTTACGCCACCAAAGAGCTCGAATTTGGCGCCGACGTGATGCGCAAAATTGAACGCGAAGTTTATCTCAAGGTTCTCGACGCTCTCTGGATGCAGCACCTAGAAAACATGCAGTATCTCCGTGAAGGTATCCACTGGCGCTCGATCGGTCAGCGTGACCCACTAGTCGAGTACCGCACCGAGTCTCAAAAACTTTTCGAAGGTCTTCAAAAGAACCTCCGCGAAGAAGTCTTAAAGATTCTCCTTTCTATCACCCCACAAGAAGCGGTCGCCACCGACACGATTGACGGGGAAGAATACGATACTGAGCTCACCAAGATGGCCGAATCCGCCACTAACCGTGGTGTGAATACTATCGAAGCCGGTGAAAAGAACCTCGATAGCGAATTTTCCCAAAAACCAACCAAATCCGCTAGCCTCAGCGAAAAGCGCAACAAAGCCAAAAAACAGAAAAAAGCTAAACGTCAAAACAAAAAGCACGGCCGCCGTTAAACATGAAACATTCCATTGAAGAAATTGAATTAAAAAACGGCGCCAAAGGTCTTTTAATTGACGTACCGGGTGCTTCCGTCATGAACATGAAAGTCCAATTTCGTGGCGGTATGCGCTTCGCCAAAATTCCCGAACTTTACGAAATTGCTCACATTGTTGAGCATCTCAGTTTTGGCGCTAACGCCAAATATCCTGATGAATCCACTTACGAGGCAGAGTTTACCAAAAACGGTGCCTATCACAACGCCTGGACTTCCGACTACTCTGTTTGTTACGAAACCGAATGTGCGGATTTTGAATGGGATCGTATTTTAGATCTCAAACGCATTGCTATTACTTCACCCAAATTTAACGACGCGGAATTAAAAAGTGAAAAAGGCAACGTTCGCGCCGAACTCACTGGCTACATGAACGATTATGGCCGCCTACTTTGGCCACGTCTCCAAAAAGCCATTGGCGAAAACGTTCTGAATTTACGCGAACGTCTTTCCACCATTAACAACATCACCCTTGATGACATTAATGAGCATTACCGTCGCACCCATACCGCGAACAATATGCGATTTATTATCGCTGGTCAGACCAAACATCGTAAAAAAGAAATTATTCGCAACCTCGAAAGCTGGGAATTAAGCCCAGGTGAACGTTTCGAAATTCCTGTCGACGATTTACATTCTTCTAATGCCGTCCTCATCAAACGTAAAGACGCTAGTAATATCACCTTTGGCTTTTCTATGATTACTCCGAGACGCCTCTCCACCGAAGAAACCCAGGCCATGGGCGCTCTTAACCACCTACTGAATGGCACTATGAGCAGTCGCATTTTTGGCCAAGCTCGTCGTCGCGGTTTAGTCTACGGTATGGGCAGTGGAATTAATAGTACTAACCATTATTCTTCCTGGGATTTTGATGGCGAAGTTAACCTCGAAACCTCTGAAGAACTCTTTACGTTAATTCAGCTCGAAATGATTAAGGCTCTCAATGGCGAGATTTCCGACACCGATATCGAAGCCGTGAAGACCTACGCTCTCGGTCGTTATCAAATGGGCGCCCAGACCGTCAGTCAGATTTCTGATTATTACACCGACGATTATTTCATGACCGAAAAAGTCGAATTTTATGATAATTTCCCAAATATCATTAAACAAATCAACAAACCTCTGATCGTCGAGCTAGCTCGCGAATTTGCCGGCTCCGGTATTCATGCCATGGTCGCAGTTGGCTCCGTCGAAAAACAAATTATTAACCAGCTCGCTAATTGCCTGGTTTTCTAGTTAAAACTAAATTCTACCAGAGTGCTATAATAGACTTATGAAAATTGCAGTTTTAGGTAAAGGAGTGGAAGGTAACGCCGTCGCCGAATATTTCAAGCAGGACGAAATTACTTTTTTCGAAAAATTCACCGATGAAGAACTTGATTCTTTTGGTCTAGAAAATTTTGACCTGGTTTTTCGTAGCCCTTCTGTACATCCACTTTACCTAGCCAAGCAAAAATCACCGCATCTCATCGATAATTGGACCACCATTACTAATTATTTCTTTAGTCACGTCAAAGCCCCAATTATCGGCGTCACCGGCACTAAAGGCAAGGGAACTACTTGCTCGATTATCGCTTCAATTTTACGTGAATTCTCCGAAAAATTCGAGCATGTCCACCTGGTCGGCAATATTGGCAACCCCGCCATTCTCGAACTCGATCAAATCACCGAAAAAGATATCGTGGTTTACGAAATGAGTAGCTTCCAATGTTGGGATCTCGAAAAATCTCCTCACATTTCCGTCGTTTTACGTATTGAACCCGATCATCTCGACCGCCATCCAGATTTCGACGATTACGTCGATGCCAAATCTCATATCGTTTTGAATCAGACCGCTGAAGATTCCTGTATTTATTACGCCAACAATCTTTATTCTGAAACCATTGGTGAACTTAGTAAAGGCCAAAAATTCTCTTATCCAATCAAATCCCACCTCGAAGAATTAAACACCCTACTTGATCAGTTACAAATTCCTGGCGAACACAATCGCGAAAATGCCGAAGCTGCCATTTTAGCCGTACTTGCTCTACTTAACGTTTCTTATGACAAGCTTTTCCTGCCAGAAAATCGCGAACTCTACCAAAAAATTGCCGACGGACTCCATAAATTCCAAGGTTTACCACATCGCTTGCAATTCATCCGCGAGCTCAATCACGTGCGCTATTATGACGACAATTATTCTTCCGCCTTCCCATCTGCCGACGTCGCCATCGCTGCCTTCGAAAATTATCCTACCTTCTTAATCGCCGGAGGTTTTGACCGCGGGCTCGATCTCACCGAGATGAAACAGCGTTTCTTTTCCGCCAAAAATCTCAAGAAAATCATCCTGATCGGCGAAACCAAAACTCGACTCGCCGCGGGTGAAGACCCAGAAAAATATTGCTTTGCCGAAACTCTCGAAGAAGCTGTCAATATCGCAAGAAAACTTGCCGAAGCTCAGACTGAACTAGTCGCCAGTAATTACGATCTTTGTCTGCCAATTTCTAAAAACTGCCCAAAAGAAGCCATTGTTTTAATGAGTCCAGGCGCCGCCAGTTTTGATATGTTCAAAAATTTCAGTGATCGCGGCGAACAGTTCCAGTCCCTCGTAAAAAGCCTAAAATAGCCATAACCATCTACCAAAATCTCTCATTTTTGATAAAATTAATGTAATGAACGAAAACGCTATTAGTTTTTCTAATTCGACCAATCAGCCTTCCTCCGGGAACCCAGTTTTTCGCTTTGTCAGTTATTATCTCGATCGCTCCACTCTTACCGCCAGTTTTGTCTACCAAGGAATTGATAATATTTTCTTCACCGAAAAAATTCATTTCGCAAAAAAGGCTGACGCTGATAAAAAATATCGCTTCAATCCTAATGCCGATCCCGCCCTTGACCA
>JABCOY020000020.1 GCA_013333375.2 Candidatus Saccharimonadota bacterium
AGTAGGTAAGTATAGTGGGAAGTATTTTCGGGATTTTCATCCAAATAAACACTATCGATGATGGGCATATATTTAGCGACGTCATCGAGACACCAACCTGAAACATACAACGGGCGATTAACGCTGGGATAATATAACTTTACCGGTTCAATGGCATGGCCATATTTAGCGTTATAGTCTTCGACAGTCTCATTTGTAGTTAGTCCACTGCTAGCATTTTCCCAGTAGAGTTCCTGATAAATACCAAGCGGCTCACCGGAGCCATTGTGATTCATTGCCCCAGGGACCGTAATTCGTGTACCGCGTGGATAACAATTTTCTGGCTTAACATGAACCCCAATACTCATCTTTACTGGTATATCCAGATTAACCGAATCATTCCTCATAAAAAATAATTCGTTATCTGAGCTTGACTTACGCATTCCGTTCATGATATACTCCTTATCGAAATAAGAGAGGAATTCTTCTCTAAAGTCGAATGCATAAACACGTCCACCTTGTCTCGCAGCAGTATTATCTGCATACTCACGGATGTGCCAATTCATACCATCAACCCAGGATTGAACCATTAGTTCGCCCGTGTCGAAGCGCTGAAAGAGCCTCCAATCATATTTGTTGAAGTTTTTTCCTTCAGCCTTTAATTGCTGAGCTGGGAATTGATACTTTGCGGTATCATACTGTACGCTTTGAACATCCGTGCTCGCTGCGTTAGCAGTATTACCACTCTGCTGAGTCACGCTTTGATTGGCGCTAGGCTTTAAACCTAATACACCAGCCTCAGCTTCGGTTGCAAAAACATTCGTAGCAAAAGCTACTACAGCCAACATAGTTGCTAAAACAGTCTTTTTCATATTAATACCTCTTTCTGAATGAACTACTCTGGCCTATCCAGAGCAGTAGACATGTGTTTCTCTCTGAATATCAGAATCTGGTTGCATTATATAACATTTATGGTTAAATGTCAATATGTACATATTCACTCAGAACCTTTGCAACATAGATTGGTAAACTTATTGCCATCAAAATGCTGGTTTTGAAGAAAAAGCCAGTAGGGTTAATAACAGATTGCTTTGGGATTCATAGAAATATTATCTGGAAATTGTGCCAAAAGTGAAATAACTACAAGATTGGCTATATTATAATGAATATAAAATTATGGACCCAATACGATGAATAGACAAGAAATTATAAGACGGCTAAGAGACTTAAAATTACCTAAAAATGAATACTACGTTCTCTCTGGAGCGTCGTTAGTATTACGGGGGATTCGTGAAATATGTTCCGATATTGACTTATGCATATCCGAAGAATTATTTAACAATGTAAAAGATAGATTAAAGATGACACCTGATAAATTAAATTCTTGCAATTTTTATCATCTAAGTGACACATTGGAGATAGTTGTTGATAAAAAAGATCATTTTAATATGGAAGAGGGTGATGAATTTAATCTTGAAGATATCAAAACGATTTTAGCTTTTAAGGAATCACGTAATCTTCCCAAGGATCAGCAGGACATAGCTAATATAAAGAAATATTTAAATAAAAAATCCCTGTGCGAAAAGGTAAATCCTCTCATATCATGACACTGTAATATAATAAAAATATGAAAATACATGAGATGAATCTGCAGCCAAAATATTTTGATTTCATTAAGGGCGGGACTAAGCGAATCGAGCTTCGGCTTTATGATGAGAAGAGACAATCAATTCAGCTTGGGGATATTATTGAGTTTGCGAAATCGGATGACGAAAAATTCAAGGCAGAGGTAGTTGGACTCTTGCGATATAATTCTTTTGCTGATTTATTTGAAGATTTCGATATTTCTATTCTGGCGGATAGTTCTATGACGAAACAAGAATTACTAGAGGTGCTTGGAGAATTTTACTCCGAAGAGAAACAGGCGGAATTTGGGGTGATAGGAATTCGTATTAAATTATCATAAATTTACTATATTATACCCTTTATATAATCAACATAATCTGGGGAGTAGGAGACGGTGTCTTGAATTTTTTCCGACTCAAATAGGCCGATTTCAACGTTATCTGATGGATGAAATTCTGTGGTAGGATTTAGTTTTAATTCATAGACGATAAAAATTAGTGGTCTATTCGCTGCGACATCAATCATCTTGAAGATTTTTGGACCAGAAGTGATGATGAAATCACTTACATCGAGTTCTTCGGTTAATTCCCTTTTTAAAGCCTCATCTATAGTCTCATAATGTTCAACCCCACCACCTGGCAAATCCCACTTCTTGCCATCTTCTCTGACTAGGAGAATTTTTCCGTTAAAGTTGATTTTAGCTTTGACGGAAACGCGGTAGTAAGGGCTTTTGATTTGCATAGGTTTGGCGTTCTTTTATTAGTAGAGTTTAGCCTCTTTCATTAATAGAGCTTAGCTTCTTTCGGCAACTTGCTACCTTCGAAGATGTCTTTCAAATCTTCTTCTTCGAGGGTTTCTTTTTCGAGAAGTGCATTGGCTACGCGATCAAGTATTTCACGATTAGCGAGCAAGACAGCTTCCGCGCGCTTAGCCGCTTCATCGGTAAAAGCACGCATTTCTTGATCGATGAGCTCGGCAGTCTTTTCAGAATAAGGCTTGCTGCTGGAAATTGCATAGTAAGAAGCTTCGTCGGCTGGGAAAACTTGGTTGCGCGTCTTCGTACCGAGACCTTCGCGTAGAATCATATCTTTGCTGAGTTCAGCGATATGTTTCAAATCTGAAGAGGCGCCAGTAGTGACACGATCTTCACCGAAAATAATTTTCTCAGCAATACGACCACCCATTGCGCGAGCCATCACATCCTTGAGTTCGTAAATATTTTTGTAACTACGATCTTCTGGCGGCAAGAACCAAGTGACACCACCGGTATGACCACGAGGGATAATGGTAATTTTATGCACTGGATCAGAATCTGGCAAAACATGACCAACTACGGCATGACCAGCTTCGTGATAGGCGGTAAGTTTCTTTTCTTCGTCATTCATTACCTTGGATTTGCGTTCTGGACCAATCGCCACACGTTCGAAAGCTTCGGTAAGGTCTTTATTAGTGATTTCTTTGTGACCAACTCTCGCCGCGGTAATGGCGGCTTCGTTGGCAATATTGGCGAGATCAGCACCCGAGGAACCAGCAGTTTTCTTGGCAAGAGATTCAAGATCAATCGATTCGACGGCTGGTTTGTTCTTGAAATGTACTTTCAAAATTTCGAGACGATCCTTGCGCTCCGGCAAAGTCACCTCGACATGGCGATCGAAACGACCTGGGCGAAGCAGAGCCTTGTCGAGCATATCAATACGGTTGGTAGCAGCAATCACGATGACGCCAGATTCATTATCAAAACCATCCATCTCGACAAGAATTTGGTTCAAAGTTTGCTCATCTTCACGACCGGCACCACCACGCGAATCACGCTTGTGAGCTACAGCGTCAATTTCATCGATGAAGATAATGCTTGGGGCGTTTTTCTTAGCCTTACTGAAGAGATCACGGACGCGAGAAGCACCAACACCCACGAACATTTCGGCAAATTCAGAACCAGAAATACTGAAGAATGGAACGTTAGCTTCACCAGCTACGGCACGCGCCATGAGGGTTTTACCAGTACCTGGATCGCCAGCGAGCAAGACACCGCGAGGAATTTTGGCACCAAGCTTTTCGTATTTTTTAGGGTTCTTGAGAAAATCGACGATTTCGGAAAGATCCTGCTTGGCGGCTTCGTTACCAGCGACATCAGTGAAGAGGACGCGTTTTTTATCTGGACCGTAAAGCTTGGCGCGAGATTTACCAAAACTCATACTTTCTTTATTCACGCTTTGTGCTTGGCCGAGCATGCGGCTAAAGAGGAAGACGGCAAGGGCGATCGGAATCACAAAAGAGGCAATATTGAGAATAATGCCGAGCAAATCAATATCATCCGAATAGGTGATATTTGGATATTTTTTCAGACATTCGGTAGCATCGTTGCCAGACTTGTCTGCGCATTTAACGGTGAGACCCTGGTCATAAAGAGTACCAGCGCCATCCTTACGGGAATATTTTTTGGCTTTTTGGTCTTTATAAGTGATAGTGAGATTATTGCCTGAGACATTAATTTCCTGAATTTTGCCATTTTCTTGATTAGCTTCGGCGATGACCTCAGAAAGTGGAACTTCCTTATGAGCATTTTCACCATTACCGGTAACATAATTCCAAAAAGCGAGTGAGAGGACGAGGAGAAGTAGGGTCGAAAAAATCGAACGGAAGGTGTTCGAAGGGCCATTTTTCTTCGATTTGTTGTTATTTGATTTTACAAATTTGATTTTAGGGCGGTTCGAATCAGTATTTGAATTGTTCATATCTATAATTTTAACATATTTATTGCATAATTAACGGAAATGTGGTAGATTAAAAGAGTAGTGTTTCGGGGCGTGGCACAGTTGGTAGCGCGCGGCGTTTGGGACGCTGAGGTCGCAAGTTCGAGTCTTGTCGCCCCGACCACATCACATATTGCGACTATTTGTATGGTCGTTTTTTGTTTGTGTTTAGCTTAATCGAACTTGCGGAACGTCCCAAGGGGTAAACGCAAGTTCGAGTCTTGTCGCCCCGACCATTCAAGGAGGAAAAATAAAGAAAATTTATTTTCTTTATTTGACCGACGCAGAATGGAAAGATTTTGCAATAGTAAAAGCTTACCATTATTATGCTACTTATGCTACGACTATTCATATGGTCGTTTTTTTATTTGTATTTAATTTTTAAAACTTAAGTTCACGCAAATCATCCAAATCTATTCCCCGCTCTAAATATAGTGTTTTGATATCAGTAGTGATAATTTCATCTTCATCAAAACCTAGGAGCTCTACACACTTTTTTACATCCTCAACTTTTTCAGATTCGATTTCGAGAAGATAGCCAAGTTTTGGCCAATGATCAATCGAAATTTTGGAGTCACCCAGTAGGAATTCATCCCTGGTATTTTCTTGATAAGTTTTATGCGACAGACCAAGTTTTTCGAGGATTATTAAAGCTTCATTAAAATCACTTACAGTAACTTCCCATTCGTTAGTGCCAGAAAGCGAGTCATCGACAATCTCTTTTACGGTTAAAGTCGTTTTCTTACCATCTGTTCGGAGTCTTCCCCAACGAGCGTTGGATTTTGGAATTGAATCAAAAGTATATCTTTTGAAATTATAGAATCCTAGTGGCTTGGCATTTAATTCTAAGAGTTTATTTTTGGTTTCTTCTGGATTAATATCGATGATTCTACCTTCAATTTCTACGCCCATAATTACTCCTTTTATAGATTTAGTATAACATCGATACCAATGCGAATCACCTTCTCTTCAGAAATTTTCGAAAAATTATTAGGCGCAATAAATAATCGCGAGGGTTTCGGCGACGCGAAAACTAGCGACTTTGGCTTGATGGGATTTTAACCATTCATCGACTGCACGGGCGGAACCTGGTAGCTCTGGATTATTATAGTCATGCACAATAATTACGCCGCCTTGCGACATTTTTTCGGTAACCAGGCGCAGGCTAGTTTTGATGGATTGATACAAATCGCCGTCCAGAAAGGCATAGGAAATTTTTTCTGGTATATCATATATGATATCAAGATCATCAAAAAAGGCTTTCTTGATTTTAGGAAGTTTAAGTCCCATTTTCTTAAATTTTTCGATAACTTCACGCTTGGTGACAAGCAGTTCCCCGGCTTGAAAAGCATCACCAGCTGCCGAATTATCCTCACGAGTTTTAGCGGGAAGTCCTTCAAAAGAATCGTAGAGCCAGAGTATTTTTTGACTCGTTTGATTAGCTTGATTTTCGGATTGAATAGAACCACCGTGACCCATCGATTCTAAAAGTTTTTGATAAAGTACAGAGGTGTCAGCCTTATAGCAACCAAACTCTACAACATCACCTGGCACGTTATTATTTAAGGTTTTCTTAAGCTCTTGCAAAAGAACTTCCGTTTCACGAGCGGTGACTTGCTGCATATAATCCTGATTTTTGGAAGAATTTTTGGCTTTCATTTGATGAATTTATTTTAGACTTTTCGACTGAATTTTATTTTGAGAAAATTATTTATTGCGCAAGAAAAAGGCAAAAATTATGCCCCCGATACCAGCAGAAATTATATCACCCATGGTATCGCCGACGCCCGGAGCGTTCAGTTCCTGCATATGACCACCACAAAGTTGATCATAGGAAAATTCAAAACATTCCCAGGCAGCTGCGATAAAGAAAACAAAAGAAACAATAAAGAGAAAAGCGAAGGCAGTGGAATATTTTTTAACTTTTACGGCTGAAGTACTTGAAATGGAAGTGGATTTTACGGCAGAATCTTTACCATCATAAACATTATCGAGGATTTCTTTGGCGAGAAAGGCGGAAAATACACCAGACAAAGTGTGGACGATTTTATCATAACTAGGAGAGCCAAAAATAATCAGAGTTTTATACCAATCGAGGTCAATGCCAAGTACCATAGCAACCACTAGGAAGAGGCTATAGGCAAGACGAAGTTTAGTGGAAGTGTGAAAGTTGATTTTCGCGATTAAATCTGGGACGAAAGGCAGAATGATTGTCACGAGATAGCTTGGTAGTTTATGCCAGGTTACCGGATCGATAAAATGCATAATAGTAAGTGCGACACCCGAAATGACAATAAGGAATTTGATACTTAAATCTAGTTTAGCGAGATTGGAAGTTTTTTGGAATTGTTTGATAAATTTTTGCATATTAAACTCTTTAATTTGCTTTATTTTAGCATATATGTTGTAAATACAGAACACCCCGCCGGGGCGGGGTGCTGTTTAGTGCCTTAAATATTCAGAGATTTGAGAATTTAGCAGTCTTATTTGTCGACAACTTCACCTTCGACTGGTTCATCTGGGTTGGTTTTGCCAGCTTCTGGGTTAGCCTGGTCGGCAGAATTAGCTTGGTAAAGTTTGGCACCGATTGGCATTACTTTATTAGCTAATTCTTTAGCGGCTTCTTCGTATTTAGAAGCTTCAGCGTTGGTGTCTTTTAGGACTTCCTTAGCTTCTTCGACTGCCTTCTTGATAATCTCTTTATCTTCGTCAGAGATTTTATCTTTGAATTCATCAGGCATTTTTTCGTATTGATAGATAGCTTGTTCTAGGTGATTCTTAGCATCGATAGCTTCGCGCTTTTTCTTGTCTTCATCAGCGTGGAGTTCAGCATCTTTTTGAGCTTTTTCAATGTCTTCTTTGGACATGTTGCCAGAGTTTTGAATAGTAATACTCTGTTCCTTGCCAGTTCCCTTATCGCGAGCGGTAACGTTTAGAATACCGTTAGCGTCAATATTAAAGGTAACTTCAATCTGAGGGACGCCACGTGGAGCTGGAGCAATACCGTCGAGTACGAAACGACCGAGAGATTTATTATCGGAAGCCATTTCGCGCTCGCCCTGCAAGACGTGAATTTCTACCTGTGGCTGATTATCTGCAGCGGTGGAGAAAGTCTCAGATTTTGAGGTAGGAATAGTAGTATTGCGTTCAATAAGTTTGGTGGAAACACCACCCATAGTCTCGATACCGAGAGAAAGTGGGGTAACATCGAGCAAGAGAACATCCTTCACGTCACCTTGAAGGACACCACCTTGAATAGCGGCACCGACAGCCACGACTTCATCTGGGTTAACACCTTGCATAGGTTCTTTACCGAAGAGTTCCTTAACTTTTTCAACCACAGCTGGCATACGAGTCATACCACCAACCATCACCACTTCATTGATGTCGCTAGTAGAAAGTTTGGCATCCTTTAGAGCCTTGTGAACTGGGTCAGCGAGGCGTTCGATGAGTGGAGAGACTAATTCTTCCATTTTTGAGCGAGTCAAAGTATATTCAAAGTGTTTTGGACCATCAGCATCGGCAGAGAGGAATGGAAGGTTAATTTCGGTTTCCTTAGCGGAAGAAAGCTCCTTCTTAGCCTTTTCAGCTTCATCCTTAATACGTTGCATAGCGGCAGCGTCTTTCTTGACATCGATACCAGATTCTTCCTTGAATTTATCGCAGAGGAAGTTAACGATGAGGTTATCAAAGTCTTCACCACCAAGGTGGGTATCACCGTTAGTAGAAAGCACTTCGAAGACACCGTCACCTAATTCAAGAATGGAAACATCGAAGGTACCACCACCAAGGTCGAAGACCACGATTTTCTCTTCGCTCTTCTTCTCAAGACCGTAAGCGAGAGCGGCGGCAGTAGGTTCGTTAATAATACGTTTGACTTCAAGACCGGCGATCTTACCAGCATCTTTGGTAGCTTGACGCTGAGAGTCGTCGAAGTAGGCAGGAACAGTAATGATAGCTTCAGTAACTTTTTCACCAAGAAAGGCCTCAGCATCAGCCTTGATCTTGGAAAGAATCATGGCAGAGATTTCTTCTGGGGTATATTCCTTACCATCCATCTCTACGGCCACACCGTTACCTTTTTTAACAATCTTGTATGGCATAATGTCGAGATCGCGTTGAACTTCCTTATCATCAAACTTACGACCAATCAGACGCTTAATACCATAGATAGTGTTCTTTGGGTTAGTAACACGTTGACGTTGGGCAACTTTACCAACGAGGCGATCACCCTTTTTAGTCACAGCCACAACAGATGGGGTGGTGCGATCACCTTCAGCATTGGTAATTACTTCTGGCTTTCCGGCTACCATGTAGGCGAAAGCGGAGTTAGTTGTACCAAGGTCAATACCAATAATTTTACTCATAAATACTCCTTGTTTATTATTTTTGGCACTTTAGCGGTTATTCTGCTAATTTGTCTTAAGTATAGCTAATTAGCACTCTAATGTCAAGACTGCTAATTATTAAATTAACAGGGGTGGATGAGAAAAATTAAAAAGATTTTTGAGATTTTTGCCTATTTTTTGATGAAAATTTTCTTCACAAATTCGATTAATTCGACCCGGAACTGGAAGAGTAGAAGACCAATGCCAGCTACCGAAGAGCCGATGATTGCCGTAGAACCGTTAAACTGTTTGGGCGATTTTTCGGGATCACCAGTTTTTGGTACCTCAAGTTTATCCGTGGTACCAGTATTACTCTTTTGTTTGCGACAGCGATGCGTCTCAGGATTACGTTCATACCCCTCTTTGCAAGGCGCAGGAGTTTTTTCGTCTTTTGAGTCAATTTTCTTGCAACGATTAGTAGCTGGATTTAACTCCTTACCCTCACCACAAGTTTTAGGAGTCTTTGGCACTGGGATTTTTACGCAACGGCCGCTCTTTGGGTTGATTGTTTTACCCACTTCGCATGATTTCTTTGCATTTCCTGCAGGACTAATCTTTTTACAACGATGCGTCTGAGGGTTAAGATAATAACCTGTCTTGCAGATTTTTGGTTGATTTTCATGAGAATTCTCCTTATTACAGCGATGAGTAGCTTGGTTTAGATAATATCCAGGTTTGCATTGTTTTGGAGTATTTGGTTTTGGTGTGGCAATTTTATTGCAACGATGAGTTTCCTGATTTCTTATATAGCCAGACTTACAGGGTTTATTAGCAATATTTTCAGTTGGCTTAGGCTGGTTAGGCTTAGTGGGATTTGGTTGTTTAGGTTGTTTAGGTTTTTTCTGAGGAGCTTTTGGCTCTGTAGGCTTTCCTGGCTCTTGTGGTTTTTTGGGTTTCTTTTTATGACGTTCGTCATAAGTTTTAATACAACGATTAGTTAAAGGATTACGAATTTTCCCCTCTGGACAGGGCTTGGATTCCGGCAAAACACTTCGGTGTTCGGCATCGGTTGGTGCCTCGGCGAGGATAATTTCGGTCTTAGAATTCCCCGTCAGAGAGTCGAGACTAACAGATCCAAGTAGCTCGGCCCTCTGTGGAACTTTACCGATATTATAATAATTTTGGGGACCTCCATCTCTTTTCAGACTTAAAGGATTCCAGGCGTCATCCTTTTTGGCGCTGGAAAAATCTAAAAATAAGATGGACAAAAATAATAAAAATAGGCCAGCGGTAAAACACCACATAATCGGTTTTTCTGGTCGCTTTCTAAATTGTACTTTTTTCATATTTACCTCACTTAATTTGTTTGACTGCAATTTAGCAAGTTTAAGAAAAAAGGAGAAGCATAAGCGGAAAGATTTTTGGTTTTACAGATAGAAAGAAGCCTAAAATTTTTTTAGCATAAGCAAGTTATAAAATATCATAAGCAAGATATGATTGACCATAAGCATGATATAATATAGCTAAATGGAGGTTCAAACTTTATTATTGACTTTCGGGGTGATAATTTTGAGCGCCCTAGCCCAGTCTTCCATGCAACTAAGCACGGGGGTGTTTCTTTTGTTATACCGAGAGAGTGCCGGAAGGTACTTGAAGAAGAAAACGAAAAATCTTCTTTCAAATTACATCGTAGGTTATATATTTTTGACCAGTTTACTCCTAACCTCTATCTGTTACGCCCTGATGGTGTTATTCGGTGGTAATTTGACTATTTTATGTTTAACGATTTTAATTTGTTTAATTTTTAGTCTTGCAATTTGCGTGTGGTTCTTCTACTATAAAACCAACAGATCCACGGAACTTTGGTTGCCAAAATCAATCATCCGATACATCCGCAAACGCGCGGCAAACTCATCTAGCAATATCGAGGCCTTTTCACTAGGTGTTTTGTCGGTGGTGGCGGAATTACCATTCATCTTAGCTTTAATGTTGGTTTCAGCCGATAGTTTTTTGAAGCTACCAGCGCTTTGGCAGATTGTCATGATTTTAACCTATACGGCAATTTCGGTGATGCCGCTAGTAGTATTAAAACTCAGCATTCGCCATGGTAAGACAGCTGCGGAAATTCAAAAGTGGCGTCTAGATAATTTAGATTTCACGAAACTGATTTCGAGTATTCTCTTCATTACTTTAGGATTATTTCTGATTGCTTTTAAATTAGTGGCAGGAGGTTTTTAATGCGTAAGAAAAATAGCGAAAATCTACCAGTAACAGATAAGTTGATTAAAAAGATCTTAAAGACAGAATGTAAAATTGAAAATATTCCAGAACTAGATGCGCAAACTGTCGAGTTTATCGTAAAAAAGGTAGTGACTTGGGCGGAGAAAAAAACCATTGTAACCCAAAGTGAATTTGATAAGAAATTAGCGAGTGAGGTGAGAAAATTTAACACCGACCTGGGATTCATGATTGAGCAAAGAAACAAACTGGTTTAGAGAAGGATGAATGATGAGTGAAAAATTTGATTACGATTTGATAATTATCGGTAGTGGTGCGGCAGGAATGTCGGCAGCAAGAGCGGCGGCAGCTAATAATATTCGCGTAGCAATTATCGAGAATGAATTGGTTGGTAGTAAATCCGATATTTATCGCGTAGCACAGCTCTCGGCTTCTGACATCGCAAATCAATATTATGATGCGAAGAAGTTTTTGCAGCTGAGCAATAATCAAGACACTCTAACTTACAACTACCCTTCCCTCTTCGGAACCATCCAGAGGCGAGTGAAAAAATATATCTTAGCCAAGAAAAAATCTTTCGCGAATTTTAAGATCGACTTAATTCACGGCGATGCGCATTTTATTTCACCTTACGAAGTGGCCGTAGCAAATAAACGATATTCGGCGAAACGTTTCTTGGTCTGCACCGGCAGAAGTATGGATCTTAGTGAAATTTCAGGAATTGAAACTACGAATTACTATTTGCCGGAAGACATCTTTATGCGGGTAAAGAAGCTGCCGAAAATCGTCTTAGTAGTGGGCGCCGGAAAGAAAGGAATTGAGACCGCAGAGTATCTCGCCAAAATGGGGTGCAAGGTGATTGTAGCAGAAAAAGAAGACGCAATTCTAGAAGGCTACGATAAAGAAGCAACTGAAGTGGTTACAAATAAGTTAGTATCGGGACTAAAAATTAAGATTCTCACTAACACAAAAGTTGTAGCAATCCAAAAAGATAAGAATGAAACCGTTTCTAACGGACGTCGAGTGGCCACTGTGAAAGTAACAATGAAGCGTGGCACTGACGAGAAGACAGTGCGCGTGGAAGCGATTGTTTTTGCGATTAATAACCGACCAAATACAGAGCTCGGTCTGGAAAATGCTGGAGTTAAATTCAGTAAACAAGGCATCGTCGTGAATGATCAACTCGAAACCAGCGTGAGCCATATTTTTGCGGCCGGAGATGTGGCCGCGAATCCTTTGAAACAATCAGTGGGTTATTCGACAGAAAAGGCTGCTTATGAAGGAACACTAGCAGTAAATAATATCTTAAAACGTAACAAATTAACCCTAACCTATCGCCATTTCTCAACCGTATTAAATACGACACCCAAAATCGTAACCGTAGGCCTAACAGAGAAAGACTGCTTGTCACGTGGCATTAAATGCAAGATCGTAATTGTACCGGAGATTGAAACTACTCATTCCCTGATTGCGGGAGAGAAACTAGGATTTTTGAAGCTGATTTGCGACAAAGACAAGAAACTACTCGGTGCGACAATCGTAGCCAAGAATGCAGATCTCACAGTAATGGAAATCGTGGCTGGCATGTACGGTGATTTAACTCTCTTAGAACATGCTTCAATGCCTCATATCAATGAGAGCTTCTCAGATATCGTGAGGATTGCTGCCAAGAATTTGATGTAAAAAACTATAAATACGGGTAAGGTGGTAGCTGGATTTTGTTCTGATTATAAATTTCAGATGAAAGGTCTAAATAAAAAAAGAACCTGATGGTTCTAAAACTTGGTGGCGGGGGTTCGATTTGAACGAACGACCTTTTGGTTATGAGCCAAACGAGCTACCAGGCTGCTCTACCCCGCGACGTATGTAGCTATTATAATCTACAAC
>JABCOY020000021.1 GCA_013333375.2 Candidatus Saccharimonadota bacterium
GCGGTAGCCACTTTTATCGTTAGAGTTAACAGTTAGTTTCGTGGTCGCTTCCTGAAGTTGTGGATTCGCGGAGCGATCATCATTACCGTGAAATACCGCCGATGACTGATTAAGAGCCGCAGATAAAGACGGCATAAAGAGAGCGTAAGTTTGGGGAGCAAAAATCATGTTCAAGCTAAAAATTGAGGCCGTTAGGGTAAAAAAGCCGGCGAGACTTTTCAGCCATGAACGGGTGATTCGCAGTTTTTGATTTTTATCGCTCGTCATGTACAATAATTTTAACATAAAGATTATCGTAAAACAAATCAAAAATCCCAATTCAAGATTGGGATTTTCAAGTAATTTATGTTTTAATTACATTTTGATTTCTGCGTCGACGCCAGCTGGCAAAGACAAGTTTTGAAGTGCATCAATGGTCTTTGGGGTAGCATTGGTAATGTCGATGAGACGCTTGTGAATCTTCATTTCGAAAGCTTCACCACCGGTCTTGTAAACGTGAGGTGATTTCACCACAGTAAAAGTACTGCGCTTAGTTGGTAGTGGGACTGGGCCAGAAACGGCGGCACCAGTACGGATAGCGGTATCGACGATTTGCTTAGCGCTTTGGTCGATTACACGATGGTCGTAGGCTTTAAGACGAATACGGATCTTTAAGCCTTCGTTTTTTGCGTCTGCCATTGTTTTCCTTCTAATTCTATAACTTCAGATGCTTGATGCGTCAATGAGTTTTTAGAATTCAATTAATAATAGTAGACTTATTTTACGATAAAAACAGAGGTTCGTCAAGATAAAAAAATACCTCCCCCGAAGGAGAGGTATTTAGGCTGTTATAGATTATTTAATAATCTTGGTAACAACACCAGAACCGACAGTACGGCCACCTTCGCGGATAGCAAAACGATCGTTGTTGTTCATAGCGATAGCTGAAAGAAGCTTAACCTGGAAGGTAACAGTGTCACCAGGCATAACGATTTCTTTGTCAGCTGGAAGTTCGACTTCACCGGTAACATCGGTAGTACGGAAGTAGAATTGTGGCTTGTAACCCTTTGAGAATGGGGTGTGGCGGCCGCCTTCTTCTTTCTTCAAGATGTAAACCTGAGCTTCGAATTCAGTGTGTGGGGTGATAGAACCTGGCTTAGCAATAACCTGACCACGTTCGATTTGTTCGCGTTCGATACCACGGAGCAAGAGACCAGCGTTATCACCAGCTTCACCTTCGTTAAGAGTCTTGTGGAAAGCCTCGATACCGGTAACGACAGATTTTTGGGTTGGCTTCAAACCAACGATTTCAACTTCGTCGTTCAATTTGACAACACCCTGTTCGATACGACCAGTAGCGACGGTACCACGACCCTTGATGGAGAAGACATCTTCGATTGGCATCAAGAATGGTTTGTCAAGATCGTGTTCAGGAATATCAAAGTATTCATCCATAGCGTGGACGAGATCCATGATGCGGTCTTCCATTTCGGTGTCGCCTTCAAGAGCCTTAAGAGCAGAACCCTTGATGATTGGAGCGTTGTCACCGTCGAAGCCGTACTTGTTCAAAAGTTCACGGACATCCATTTCAACGAGCTCAACGAGTTCTGGGTCAGCAAGATCCATCTTGTTGAGGAAGACGATGATTTTTGGTACGTTCACCTGGTGAGCGAGAAGTACGTGCTCACGGGTTTGTGGAAGTGGACCATCGTTAGCAGCAACTACGAGGATAGCACCATCAATTTGAGCAGCACCGGTAATCATGTTCTTGATGTAGTCGGCGTGGCCTGGCATATCTACGTGAGCGTAGTGACGCTTTTCTGATTCGTACTCTTGGTGAGAGGTAGCAATGGTAATACCACGAGCTTTTTCTTCTGGAGCGTTGTCGATCTGATCGTAAGCAACTGATTTGTTAACATCAGATGGGAGACGCTTCGCAAGTACGGTGGTAATAGCAGCAGTAAGAGTAGTCTTACCGTGGTCAACGTGACCCATAGTACCAACGTTAATGTGTGGCTTGGAACGGTCGAAATTTGCCATTCTTTATTATTCTCCTTTAATATTTATTCTCCTTGGCACTAATATTAACCAGCCAAGAAGCTAGATATATCTATATATTAATAGATTTTACGGAATAAGTAAAGAGAGAAATCCAGAAAAAAGGCGCCAAATTGACGCCTTGACTGTTAGTTTTTCGATGTTGTAGTAAAATTTGCCCAGATGAGCTAGTGTGATTTTTTAATTTAGAGTTGCAGTTTTAATCTTTCGGTACGACTTTGACCAAATCATGGCGTTCACGATCCCACTCACAGCCACAGCCATAATCATCAAAATCAACTTCGTCGTCTGCGATTTTGGGGATTCTTTTCCTAGGCTTAGTATCAAACTGAAAGTGATAACAGCCCTGATCCATCCCTTCATCGATTCTAGCGATTCTCTCCGCCAGAAGCTTCTCGTGTTGATGATAGAGAATGAAAACTAGCGCCGGAAGTAAGGTCAGCACAATCCAACCACAGACAAAAATATCAATCCGTAAAATCAGGATAATGCGAAAATAGTTCAGCACCAGACAAAATAGACCGGCCAAAAAACACGACAACGTTACTAGTATTGCAAACATACAATTTCCCCCTTTTCTAAAGAACTTACTGATTTTTCCATTTTTTTGAAAAACTAACATGCATATTTTACCATATTTTGCAGCTTTTTGCCAGTAATTAATCCAATTATGTTAAAATTGACTTTTTTGTGAAAAAATTGTAGAATATAACTAATTTTTAGGCTACTTTTACCCTACGCACATTAAAATGGAGGTGCATGATGAAGAAACAATTCCTGTTTTTGTCACTCGCTCTCGGCTTAGTTGCTTGCAACGCCCAGAGTAAAACCGTAGTTCCGGAGACTTCCGAAGTAGAAACTACCGCGAAAGCGGAAGTGAAGCATGAAGAAGAAACCGATAATCCATACGAGATGGATGCTCAACTGACGGCAGCGGTGGATGCTTCCGAATTTGGTGGCGGCGAAGTAGCCGGACCGATTAGGGATGCCACGCCTGACGTATTAGAAGCTAGACGAGCAGCCAGAAATGATTATGGATTAGCACCGTTAAAGGATCCCGACCCAGGTAGGTCACGCCCAGGCACATTCCAAATGGTTTCTGAATTCAATATCAGAGAAGTGGAAGAC
>JABCOY020000022.1 GCA_013333375.2 Candidatus Saccharimonadota bacterium
GATTCAGGGTAATATTTATCAAATTTCACCTGCAAACGCTTGTAAAAATTCTCAAAATATTGATAACTATTCTTGCGACCCCAGAAATAAAGTTCCGCTACTCTGGCGCGCTCCGGGTCTCCGCTATAATCCGCGTCTTCCCCTGCTTCCGCAATTTCGAAAATCATCTTGTTTAATTTCACGATTTCCGCGTGCGCTTCCGCACTATCCTCATCAGCCCTGGTACCAAACACATAACATTCTGCCAGTAAATCTGCCACCTTCTCCGGTGTCAAATCCGTCGGAATTTCTTTAATTTTACGTAACATGCCATACATATTTCTGGCCACATGTAATCCGATATCACCACCGAAATTTGCGCGCACCACTTTACCACCCGCATATTCAATCACGCGTGAAATTGCTTCACCCACAATCGAAGTATAAAGATGACCAACATGCAGCACCTTGAATGGGTTCGGATCGGAAAATTCACAAATCACCGTCTGGCCAGAATATTCGTCTGATGATATATTTTTTGTAAAATCTTTTTCGAACTTATCGATATTTTTTAGAAGATTTTTATTGCTTAATTTGAAATTCAAAAACCCAGGCCGTGCGATTTCCACTTCCAAATCCGTCTCGCCGAGTCTACGCACGATTTCTTCCGCGATTTCCATCGGATTTTTCTTTAATGTTTTCGCTAATAACATCGCCACATTGGTCGCGAAGTCACAGCCAGTATTCTCTGGCGCAGGTGTCAAAACTACATCCATTTCTACGGCGTATAGCTCGACGATCGTCTTTTTTAGGGTATTTTGAATTTCTTCCATATCTCTATTTTATCACAATTTTAATTACACAACATTTTTCGAAAAAATACAAAAATTCCATAGAATCTCAATCGTAGTTTCCCTGGTTACAGAAAAAAATAGCAGCCCTTAAACTGCTATTTTAAAACTTATTTTTTGAACTTTAAGTTTTTTATTTTAAGCTTTTTACAAACTCCATAAATAATGGATGTACACGTAAAGGTCTCGATTTCAGCTCTGGATGCGCTTGTGTTCCCACAAAGAATTTCTTCCCTGGTGCTTCCACAAATTCTACCAATTTTCCGTCTGGTGAGGTACCCGAAACCACTACGCCGCCCTTTTCGATTTCCTTAAGGAATTTTTGATTCACTTCATAACGATGGCGATGGCGTTCCACAATATTAGTTTTTCCGTAAATTTTAGCTGTTTTACTCCCCTTAACTAATTTCGCCGGAAAATCTCCGAGACGCATACTACCGCCCGTCGATTCCTTCCCCTCTTGTCCATCCATCAGATAAATCACGTTTTCCTTAGTTTCTTTATCAAATTCCTCCGAATTTGCATGCTTAAGTCCTGCTCTTCTCGCCCCTGCAATACAAGCCACCTGCATCCCGAGACAAAGTCCAAGATACGGCACGTCATAATCTAAGGCGTAATTTGCCGCCGCGATTTTTCCCTCCACCCCACGATTACCAAAACCGCCCGGCACCACTAGGCCATCGACTTCAGATAGCATTTTATCATCAACTTTTTCCGCGTTAATCCAGCGCAAATCCAGATTCACATTATTCCAAGCTGCTGCCGCCTTCAAAGCTTCCGTCACACAAATATAAGTATCCTCATTTCCTACATATTTTGCCACCAGTCCCACCTTCACGGTTCGCGCGTTTTTCTGAGCCCGCTTCTTCGAAAATTCTTCCCAAGCAGACATGTCCGGCTCTTTGTCATCCCCCACAAAATCATTCAAAATCTCCAGCACGCCAGATTTCAAAACATAAAACGGCACATCATACACCGAATCAATATCTGGCAGATTCAAGACCGCCTCATCTGGAATTCCCGAAAACCTGGCAATTTTTTCACAAATTTCGCGTGGCGCTGGTTTTTCCGTACGACAAACCACCACATCTGGAATAATCCCAAATCCACGTAAATCCTTTAGTGCATTCTGTGCTGGTTTACTCTTTAATTCTTTCGAAGTATTAATCCATGGCACGTAAACCACATTCACATAAAGACAATTTCGTCGCCCTACTTTATTCCCGAACAATCTAATCGCTTCAATAAACGACAGCCCCTCATAGTCACCCACCGTACCGCCAATTTCTACGATATGAATATCCGAATTTTTCGAAGCATTCATAATTTTTTCTTGCACTAGCTCAGTAAAATGTGGCACCAACTGTACGGTTTTACCATGAAAACCTCCCGCGCGTTCTTTTTCAATCAATTCTTTAAAAATCGAACCCGAAAGCGTAATCGAATAACGGTTCGTTTCAAAATCCAAGAAGCGTTCATAGTGGCCGAGATCAAGATCGGTTTCCACTCCATCATGGGTCACATAACATTCACCATGTTCCACCGGATTCAAAAGTCCTGCATCCACATTCAGATACGGGTCGCACTTTTGCATCGTCACCTTAAAGCCCTTGGCCTTCAAAATAGCCCCAATCGAAGCCGCCGTAATTCCCTTTCCTACTCCAGAAAGTACTCCGCCGGTCACGAAGATATATTTACATTTATGCTTCTCGTTTTGTTTTTCGTCTTTATTTTTCATGGGACACCTCTCCTTTCGCCCACTCCATTAACTTTTACATACCTTCATATTAGCATAAACGTTAAATAAAAATAGCCTATTTTCTCAGACTTTTCTTCATTTTCTCCCTAAATTCTGTTATAATATAGAAAATTGTTGGAAGTGTGTCCGAGTGGTTTAAGGAGCACGCCTGGAACGCGTGTATGCGGGGAACCGTATCGGAGGTTCGAATCCTCTCGCTTCCGCCATTAAAATAAAATAGACCCAGAGGGTCTTATTTTATTTTAACTTGTGAGAGGATGAGAACCGTAGGTTAGACCGTACGACGAAGCGAGACAAAAGAAAATTTATTTTCATTTTGCGAGCGAGGAGGAACGGAAAGATTTCGCGAAGCGAAATTTTAATCCTCTCGCTTCCGCCATTAAAATAAAATAGACCCAGAGGGTCTTATTTTATTTTTCGTAATCCTAGCGATTATTTTTATTATGCAAGAAATAAACTATTGCCGAAATAAATGAACCAATTGTCATCATACTTCCAAGCACAATAATCGCGGTAGCCGTTGCGGCGATTCCCATGTCTGTCATATGAGTCATGCGACTATAGAGAAATAATGCCGCCTGATTATTTGTCACATCCGAGACATTCTCCTCTTCTGAGTTCTCGCAAAGTCGGGCATTTTTTAAGACTACTTTTTCCAATCTTTCACTTTTATCAAAACAAATTGCTGGCACATTATCCACTTCGACCCCTGCACGCATTGCAGTCTTAATTTGATTCACACCCCAGACTGTCAAAACCCCGGACACTAATCCTAAAATTAATAATAAACCAGTATTTAATCCTACAAATCGTTTTTTATTTTCTCTTCCCGCCATTTATTCTCCTTATGGTTATCTGCCTTCATTATATAATAAATAACCTGAAAAAAAGATTGCACTTTCCCGCAATCTTTAATCCCCCATTTTATTTCGCGTCAGCCGAAGTTTCCGTTTTAATTTCTTTCGGCACCACAATCTGACTACGCAGATATCTCTGGAAACTTGTGTAATTATATAGCGAACCTTCTGAATAAGTCGAAGCACCCGCCGGAATTACCACACTCGATAACCCAATTCTCCCCGTACCAAATTGATCAACCGTCGAAATTGGCTGAATCCCCCCTTCTAATTTCGTACCAAAATCAATCAAAGTCCTTACCTCTGACATCACAATATTAGTTCGCAGATTGTCCCCCAGCCCATCAATAATACTCATCACCTTACCCGGATTCATCAAAATTCCAATACTCGAAACCTTATTTTTAATCGCATTCATAATCCTCTGCTGATTAATTTCGCGGTCAAAATTACTACGTGATAAACCATAATCTCCAGGTTTACAAGCTGCATTCCTTGCTCTCGCAAGCTTCATCGCGAGATCCCCGTTCATGTTGTAATACATGCCTTTTTTCAAATCGATATTTTGGCAGGAATCGTGGATCCCATCCTCATCATCCGCATAAACATCCACATCAATCCCGCCAATTTTATCCACAATCATTTTTACCGCACTCCAGTCCGCCGCCACATAATAATGCATTGAAAGACCTGTCACTTCAGAAATTTTCTTCGCAAAATATAGTGATGCCGCATCCTTCGCATTGCTCACACTCATCGAATTCTTATATTCTTCCAATGCACAAAGATAAGTCGCATTAATCTTCCCTCTATCTCCAACCGTACAGCTCATTGGCTCGCTTCCTGCCACCGAATAATTCACCCAAAGATCCCTTGGCACACTAAACACTTTTGCCGTTTTATATTCCTGATTAATCGAAGCCACCAAAATCGAATCGGTTAATTCTTGCCCACCGTGACCTTTCGCATCTTCTGAAGTACCAAAAATCAAGAAATTCGTCTGTCCATTTTCATCTTTCTTTAATTCTGAACTAATCAGAATATCCATCGGATTACCCTTAAATACCGCGGTCGAATGAGAAAGCAACATATACATCAAAGTGATTGCCGCAATAATCAAAACTAAAATTACCGACAAGGCAATCATCACAATTTTCGCCCAAAGCGGCACTTTATTTTTGTCTACTTTTTTTGCCTTCGATTTTTGGGATTTTACAGTATTTTCCGTTTTTAGTTTTTTAGTTTCCGCTTCCGCTTTTTCTGAAATCGCTTCCGCTTTATTTGATTCCGCTTTTGCTAATTTTTCAACTTCCCTTTTTGGCGTCTCATTCACCTCGACTTCATTCGAAACTGCTTCCGCTTTTTCCGCTAAATTCTCTGCCTCAACAAAATTCTTTGTCACCACCTTTTTCTTGGTGCGAGCATTATTTTTCTTCGAGTTTACCCCACTTTTCTTCGACTTTTTTTTCTTTGCCATAAAAACCCAATAAATTTCTACATAATCATAACATATTTTTCTTTTTAGTTTATAATAAGACTAATGGCACAAGAGGTAAATAATCAACAAACATCCCCAAATAACTTGATCGAACTGCATGATATTAATCGTGTTTTTGGTATCGGTGAAGCAGAATCTTACGCATTGCAAAATTTCTATTTGCAGGTCAAACCTGGTGAATTTATTATGATCATGGGTCCATCTGGTTGTGGTAAAACCACCCTACTTAATATTCTCGGTTTTCTCGACCACCCGACCTCTGGCCAATACTTTTTAAATCAAACCCCAACCTCTCATTTCAGTAGTCGTCGTCTTGCCAAACTTCGTTCGCAAAAAATTGGTATTATTTTCCAGGAATATAACCTCATTCCTACTCTCACAGTTCTTGAGAATGTTGCCCTACCTCTTATCTACGCTGGCGCCAGCCACACTAAAGCTATTATTAAGGCTTCCGAAACTCTAAAAAATTTCGATCTTCAAACCAAAGAATATTATTATCCATACCAACTCTCCGGCGGTCAAAAACAACGCGTTGCTATTGCTCGCGCCCTGGTCGCTAATCCGGAAATTATTCTCGCCGACGAGCCGACCGGTAGTCTCGATACTAAAAGTTCCGAAGCCGTAATGCAGGAACTTCATCGTGTTCACCAAGCCGGTAATACTATTATTATGGTGACCCACAACCCAGCCCTTACTAAGTACGCCACTCGTGTCCTTCATATGATTGATGGCTCGATTGACCGTGACTTCAAATTCGTCGCCGACCATAATCTCCCAGAGCGTATTGATATTCACTTCAATCCTAAAACTGCTAAATCCGAAACCACATCAGTTTCTTCTCGCTCTGAAGAAATTCCTGTTACTAATAAATCCGAAATTCCACGCATTATTAAATCGGAAACTCCACACATTATAAAACCAGAAACTCCTCGCGTTGCACCAGAACCAAAACCTGAAACTCCTCGTCCCAAAATTACCCGTAGCCCAGAATCCACCGTTAATCCTTTTGAACCAAAATTCATTCCGAATACTCCCGAAAAACCTACTGAAAAATCCGCCGAAAAACCTCTTTCCTATAATCTTGGCACCGTTTCCGAACTTCCAAATTCTACTAAAAAGCCAACCTCTACTCCAGTCAAGGAATATTTCCCTCCAGTTAAAACTGAGACCGAACCAGTTGAGCCTGCAGTTTCTGAAAATGAACCAGAAAAAACTGAACGTGTTTCCCAAATTGCCACCATTACCCCAATCAAACGTAATAAATCTAACTCCGCACTCAAATTTAATCTTAATTTCGGCAAAAAATCCACTAAAAATAATTCCGCTAAGTCTCACACTAAAAAATCTGCAAAAAAGAAAGGTCATAAATAATGTCATTGTTGCTTCGCACAAATTACGCCATCGCCCGCTCCTCCTTGAAGCGTCAAAAATTGCGTACATTTCTCACCTCTCTTGGTATTGCTATCGGTATCGCCAGCATCGTCTATACTTTTGGCATTATCGGCAGCTTCAAAAATCTCGTTAAGGCCGAAACTAACGACGCCCTCCTAGTACTTCAACAAAAATCCGATGAGCCTACCGATATTTCCTCCATCCTCACTGCCAAACCCCTCATCTCTTCCCCTTTTAATAAAGAAACTGTTGAACTTGTCCAAAAATCTATTAATACCACTGCCGCCGTTTCACCTTTTGCCCCTATTACTTGCAATCTTTCTGGCGATAATCTCGTCGCTAACGGTAGTATTCTTGGCCTCAATGAATCTGCCCTTAAAATTCTCGGCCTTAAAATCAAAACCGGTTCCTTCCAAAGTGATGCCAGCCTCAAAACCATCGTTCTCGGTCACAACCTTTCCCTTCAACTTTTTGGCACCGCCGAAAGTATTGGCAAAACCGTCAATATCAAGGGTGAACGTTACATTGTCACTGGCGTTCTCGAAAATCAGGACAATCCTCGTAATTTTACTCGCTTTAATTTCAACCAAGTCGGTCTGGTTAATTTCGATCAGTTAGCCACTCTAAATCCTATTATCGAAAAAGTGCTTATTCAATTACCAGATCATACCACTATGCTTTCCGTGAAAGATTCTCTGAATAAAAAACTTTCCGAAAATCCTAATCTCTCCGGTACTTTCCAACTCGCATCCGAAGAACAAATTTCTCATCCTGCCTCTTCTAATATTAAACTTATCACCGTCTTACTTTCCATTATCGCGATTATTTCTATTATTGTCGGCTCAATTAGTATTACTAGTATTATGATCGCCACAGTCACCGAACGCACCCATGAAATTGGCGTTCGAAAAGCCATCGGTGCTACTCACTTTAATATTTTCCTACAGTTTATTTTCGAATCCATCCTACTTAATCTCTCTGGCGCCGTACTCGGCTTTATTATCGGTTATGCCGCACTTCTCGTTACGGCCTTCCTCACCGAATTCAAAATTTATTTCTCACCCGAAATTCCTGCCATCGCTCTCGGTGTCGCACTTTTCACTGGCTTTATTTCTGGCACAATCCCATCTTTAAAAGCTGCAGGTAAGAACCCTATCGATTCCATCAAACAGCCAAATCGCTAACCTTACTTCATTTAGTTCATACTCGCTTCATCTATTTTAATCTTCATTCGACTCCTATCTTAGGCCATTCTTCCCTGTTCGTGGTATAATTTACTCATGAAAATTTTGGGTATCGAAACTTCTTGTGACGAAACTGCCGCCGCCATTGTCGAAAATGGTGATCAAATTTTGAGCAATGTTGTAGTTTCTCAAATCGATATCTTTGCAAATTACGGTGGTGTAATTCCTGAAATTGCTGCCCGCTCCCATCTCGAAGCCATTCAACCAGTCATCCACCAGGCTTTCGCTGAAGCCAGCCTCAAACCGAATGACTGGTCACAAATTGACGCCATCGCCGTCACTCACACTCCGGGGCTACTTGGCTCGCTTCTCGTTGGTACACTTTCCGCTCGCACTATCAGCATTTTGCACCACATCCCTTTCTATCCAGTACATCACCTCAAATCTCATATTTATGCCAACTGGCTCACCGAAAAACCCGAATTTCCCCTCCTTGCCCTGGTCATTTCTGGCGGCCATACTCAAATCATCCGCATGTCTTCCCACAATCATTTTGAAATTATCGCCTCTACTCGCGATGATGCCGTCGGTGAATGTTTTGATAAAATCGCCAAAATTCTTGGTCTTCCCTATCCAGGCGGTCCAGCTATTTCCCGTCTCGCCAAATCTGGCAATCCTCATCGCTTTATTTTTCCTCACCCACTCGCCAATTCCCTCGACTTTTCTTTTTCTGGTCTCAAAACCGCCTTCCTTCGCACCGTCCAAAATCTAGTCAATGTTCCGATTTCCTACCCATCCTCCAAGCTCGCCGACTTACTCGACGATACTACTAAGGCCGATCTCGCCGCCTCTTTCGACCAAGCCGTCACCGATATTCTCCTCGAAAAAATCACTACCGCTATTAAACAAAATCCCGAGACAAAATCTCTCGTCATTGCTGGTGGTGTTTCTGCCAATCAAACTCTTCGTGAAGATGCCAAAAAACTTGAATCAAAATTCAAAAATCTCAAATGTTATTTCCCACTACCTAAATTCTCCGGCGATAACGCCGCCATGGTCGCCTCCGCCGCTTACTACGAAATTCAATCCGGCATCAAACCCTCCGACCCTTACAAACTCAACATCCTTCCCCGCTCCGAGATTAAATAATCACCAAATTTACCACCTAAATACCCCCGATACAGGGGATATTTTTTAATCTCAATCTCTTTTTTCATTTGAAAATCCGATCAGTTTCATATATAATTAAGCATAATTAGTTTATTGGAGGTTTATTTGTGTTGAGACTTTTAGGTCTTAATCGAATTAATTTTTTGGTTAAGAGAAGTTTAGTTCTGCTTACCCTTCTTGGGTCGGTTTTTATTACCTTTAATTCCCCAACATCGGTTCATGCTGAAGAACCTTATGGCGCTTCACTCACCGTAACCGGTAATTTTGATCTCGATCTTACGCCACAAGGTACCGAGCAGGTAGTTTTACGTGCTACCGGTTTTTCTGCCACAGTTAAGACTAATAGTATTGCAGGGTATTCCCTATACATGTCTGGCGGAGATAGTAATGGTAATTTTACCAACCCTCAAGCACCAAATGCCGTTCTAAAACCTCTCAATCATTACACCTATTATAATTTCGCTGAAGACCAAATTAATATGTGGGGAATCTGTAGTCAGTATTATAGTAGTACAACAAAATGTGATAGTAGCTACTATCCACTAGGAAACGCCAGTAATCCAACTCTAATTAAAAAATCTGATGGAGCAGCTCCAACCGAAGGTTACACTTATAAAGCCAACCTATTTGCTCGCGCCAATAAGGATATTATCTCCGGTCGTTATAACGGTGACATAACTTTCTCTTTAATCGTTAACGAAGAAATCTCCTCAACTCTAGTCACTGGTCGTGAATTCAATAAGCTACTCCGTGAAGCCGTCAATACTACAGACCCTACTATTCTTAATGATCCAAAATCTGAACTACCAGTTTATATAAATAGCTTAACTTTTGCAAAAACTGAACCAACCAGTACTCCAAAAAAGACCGTTAAAATCTCTACTGAAAATTCCGAAGAACCAGTCTATCTTACCGCCGTTCAATCTTCAACCAATAGCTACGCCTTAACTATCTGGTCCAATTCCCATCATATTTACACTAACGCCGACTCTTCCTATATGTTCTCTGGGCTCAATAATGTTTCTACTGCACTCTTTTATAATTGGCCAAATGATTCACAAATAAGTTTTTCAAAAACTAAAGATTTTTCCTATATGTTCTATAAATTAGGTAATGTGAATGAATCTGCATATTACGATATTAAATACTCGTCCAATATGGTTAATTCAATCGCAAAAGCAAATCCTACTAATCTTGATTCAATGTTCGAATTTTCCAATCTTCAACCATACGTCACCATTAACACAACTGGTCCAGTCTCAACAAATTCTATGTTTAAAAATAATGGCAAGAGAAAATATTCCGTCTCTCTTACCGGCAACTTCCTTGAGAATAGTTCAGATATGACATCCTTCTTTGAAGGTAGTATCATCGAATTTTCATACGGCATTCGCACGGCTACCGAAAACTTCGGAAAATATACAACTTCAACTAACTCGATGTACAAAAATTCCGAATCCAATATGATCGACTTTGGAAAAGCCACTTTCTCTGTACTAGATGACACCGAAAGTATGTTTGAAAGTTATGGCGGTTATTACAATTCAATTCGTTACTTGCCAAATAAATCCAACGTCTCCAGGCTTACAAAAATGAAAAACATGTTCAAAAACCTTAAAACCGGTAGTTATAATTATCTCAATTTGTCATCTTTTAATACCGAAAATGTTACCGATATGAGCTATCTTTTTGGTACTGACACCGAAAATAGCAGTAAACAAATAGATTCCTTAACCTTAGGTTCAAATTTTGACACCAAAAACGTCACTAATATGGAAGGTATGTTCTCTAGAATTTATAATTTAAGAAACCTAGATCTTGGTGACAAATTTGACACCAGTAAAGTAACTAATATGGCTAAAATGTTCTACGCTAACAGTGTTGAAACCTTTAAGATTGGTAATAAATTCAATACCGAAAATGTCACAGATATGAATATGATGTTTGCAGGTTGTAGTAATATGAAAGACTTTGACCTAAGCGGTTTTAATACTAAAAACGTCACCAATATGTATGGTATGTTCTCAAATGCAGGCAGTCTTCGAAATTTTATTAACACTTCCGGCTTTAATACTGAAAAAGTTACCAATATGAGCTATATGTTTAATGGAACTAGATTTGAAAAATTAGATCTTTCAAGTTTCAACACCAAAAACGTCACTGACATGTCTTATATGTTTAATGATTATTTCAACTACAGTCCTATTATTACCTATCCAGCCGTTTTTGACACCAGTAAAGTTACCAATATGGCCTACATGTTTAACAAATCCTATATTAGAAATCTACCTTCCGCTGGGTTTGATACTCGTTCCGTCACTAATATGAATCACATGTTCAGTGAATCTCTCGTTAATGGCTTACCATCATCCGGCTTTAACACTTCGGCTGTCACTGATATGGGATTCATGTTCTATAAAGCGAAATATATGCAGGGTCCACAAGTTTTCAATTTTAATACAAGAAATGTTACCAATATGGAAAGCATGTTCGATCAAGCCTTTACCGAAAGGCCAAGCCAAGAAGCTATTTTCGGCGCAGATTTTAATACCGAAAAAGTTACCAACGTTGTAAATATGTTTAGAGCCGCCAAAATTGGAAAAGCAGATCTCACCAATTTCGTAGGCCTCCCTGAAGCTACCTCACTTCAATCCTTCTTTGATAGTGTTCCAGTTACCGAACTCATCTTGCCAAATCCATTCAATACATCCAAGGTTACTACTATGGAGCGTGCCTTCTTTGGTCTTTCCTCTTTACCAGACAATTACACTCTTAATATGCCTCTCACAACCGAAAATGTTACTAACATGGCGTATATGTTTACAGGCTGCTATGCCGGAAATATTAATCTTTCTAGCTTTAATACTGAAAAAGTTACAGATTTTAAGTATATGTTCGATGGAAATAGATTTAAGACCTTAGATATCAACAATTTCAATCTTGAAAAAGCAGAGAATATTAACTATATGTTTAATGGTTCTCAACTTCTCACCGAATTAGATTTAAGTCATGTCAAGACGACCAATACTCTTAAAACTATGTATTATACCTTCCATAAAATGAAAAAAGTTGTCACTATCTCCATTCCTGGATTTGACACTTCCGGTACTACCGATATGTACGGCGCATTCTATGAAAACCCGGAACTCACTACAATCTATACATCAGAAAAATTCGTTCCAGCTGTTTATGGCGTAACCTATTACAACTCCACCGATTATCTATTTACCGATACACCAAAACTAGTTGGTGGTGCTGGCACTCATCAAAGTAACTACGATAATTTCCGTACCTATGCCCGTATCGACGATCCATCTAACAGCAAGCCAGGCTACTTCACTTATAAAGCCGCACCATAGTTCCGGCCCTATTCCCGAACATTTGATCATATATTTATGTACACCACCTCAACCTCCCCGTGAGGATGAACTGATAATTCCCTCTTCCCTCTCTCACTCTCCGAGAAAATTCAGCACGTAAAAAAGACTCGTCCTCCGCGAGTCTTTTTGGTTGAACAAAATTCTACCTGCAAAACTATTCAGCATCATCATCAAAAATCTCAATATCTTCCACCAGTACCGGAATCGCCTGCTGGAAAATCTGATAGATCTGATTAGCAATTTTCCGAATTTCTGGATGCGCCATTCTTGAACCACGTAATTTCAAAAAATGTCGCCATTCTCTAAAATTCGCCGTCATCATCAGTTCGGTTTTTAGGCAAAGCGGCAACACATCCCGCGCCTTTTCCGGCTTCACGCCAGCATCAATTTGATGCAGGTACGTCCTCTCCGACATCTCCATTAAATTCAGCCATTCCCTCGCCTCATTTTCCGCCAGGCCACTCGACTCAATCACTGTAATCTCCCTTGCAAATTTCCCATTCGCATAATCACAATATCTCGTAGATTCCTGAGAATAAGACGCCAAACGATGTCTCACAATTTCCTGTGAAATTGCCCGATCCGTCACAATTTTGAACGTACAACTTCCATGCTCCAATGGTGACTCATGCCCATTTTTGATCAGCATCCGAACAAACTTCTCGGTGCTTCCCTCCGGATCTTTCGGCTCACTCAGATAGTAGATTCTTCCGCATTTTTCTACATGTTTTAATAATATCTGCAGATAAAATTCATCCGAAAGCTCATCCAAAAATGGATTCAACAATCTTGCACTTGTTTCCATGATTTTCATTTCAACCTCCTAATGTACTAAACCAACGTTTCTCTGTCGAATAATAATTCAAGCTAATTCAAATCATATCAATAA
>JABCOY020000023.1 GCA_013333375.2 Candidatus Saccharimonadota bacterium
ATATACTACAATCAGACTTGATCGTGATTTTGAGGTAGTTACCGAGCGCTAGAATTGCGACCTGCAACATAATCACATGCATCATTCTGATTACGTTTACACAATGTTTTTTTTATTAAGTAAAATTTTCGAAATTTTACTTAATAAAATTTTATCACATTTTTGAAAAGCTACATTATTATTTTTATTAAAAATCAGACCTCATTAGTTAACTTTTGTAAGAATTCTTATACCCTACACCACCACCTCAAACTCCGCCCCACGTCTCTCACTACTTCGAAGCACAATCTTATACCTCTGTCTTTCTGTCAAATTCTTCGCAATCGCCAACCCAAACCAATGGCCCGTCTTGTCTTCCGTCCTCGTCCTCGCCGCGTCCATTTGATAAAATCTCTCAAGAAAATCCGCTTCTAGTCTTCTTTCTCCACTCTCACTCTAAAAGATGTATAATTGACCTATGAAACAAGAAAAAACCGTTAAAAAATCGAGACCACTTTTGTTCTTTTTCCAGCTTCTCGCTGCATTATCCAGCCTCACCATGCTCTATTTTTTGTATCAAGCTCAAATTCTGCCGATTCAACTTTTTGGCCTTATCGCTATCTTTTATCTTCTCCTAGTCGCCTTTTTGATCATCATTAATCGAAAAATTATCTTACTCGTCATCCTTCTTGTTCTAGATGTTGTTCTCAATATTGCACTCACTTTTGTATTTTATAAATATAACGGCTATTTTTCTCAGTTTAGCAAAAATGAAACCTACTTCGAAAAATATAGTCTTGTCACGCTGAAAGATAACGACCTTTCGAAATCCAACTCAAAAAACATTGCTCCGCTCGGAATCTTAACTAGTGACCCATATTTTGAAACCGTCAAACAGTATCTCACTACCGCAGACAACAACCGCCCAGAACTTCTTAGAAAATCCCTCGATGAAACTAACATTAGGACCTACGATAATCTCCTAACCCTCACAACTGCACTTACCGCGCCTAAAACCGTTAACGACAAACTCCAAACTATTTTCCTCGGCCATACTTATCTCGACACTCTAAAAGACAATAACGAATCTGTATATAACCAGCTCCAAATTCTCGCAGACGTCGAAATTAAGGTCACTCCTAAGCACGTCGAGACTACCACTCACGCTTCACTCGATACACCTTTCACCATTTACCTCAGTGGCATCGATAATCGTGACCACACCCTACCTTTTGCCGCCCGCTCCGACGTTAATCTCATCATGGTAGTAAATCCCGCCAAGCACAAAATTCTCCTCCTTAATACTCCTCGTGATTTTTATGTCCCCCTCGCCATGAATGGCAAACTCGACAAACTCACACACGCCGGTCTTTATGGCGTCAACGAATCTATTCATACTCTCGAGAATTTTTACGGCATTAAATTCAATTACTATGCCCGTATTAATTTCGACGCCACCTCCGCTATTATCGATCAACTTGGCGGCGTCGACATCCATATTCCTTACGTCGTCAATACCTATCACGGCCATCGTCATTACGAACCAGGGAATTATCATCTAAATGGTGACGAAGCGCTCGATTTTGCGCGCGAACGTGTCTCAATTAGTTGGGCTGGTGGTGATCGCGAACGTGGTCGTAATCAAGAAAAAATTATCACCGCCTTACTTCAAAAACTTCAGCAAGACAAAACCAATCTCACCAAGCTAGATCAAATTTTCAATTCTATCGCCAAAAACATTCAAACCAACTTCACTCCTGACGACCTAAAATATCTTGTCCAAAAACAGCTCAGTAATTTTTCCAATTGGCAAATCGAATCTATCGATGTTGATGGTAAGGCCGACATTACTTCGACCTACACTTATCCAGAACCAAAACACTTCGTTTGGCATCCATATCAAGACACCGTCGATAAAGCCAAGGCCAAGCTCCAAGAGTATCTCACACAGTAGTCTAATTCCAGTTCCAAGAATATCTCACAAAATGATAGAATAGTTTAATGACAATCAAAATTCACCGACTTATTCTACCCACACTGCTTATTTTTCAGATGTGCTTCATTTTTATTATGTCCTCCTTCGGACACAATTCTTCCGACGCCCAAAGCAATCTTTTCGTTGATTTTATCGCCCAAAATTTTCCGCACGTGCGTCACGGTCTAGAAAATAATCTGATTAGTCTCAGCACCCTGATTTTTCTGGTGCGAAAAACCGCCCATTTTACCGAGTATGCGATTTTAGGCGCTTTATTTTATCTTAATGTTATTCAACTTCCAAAGCTCAATCGTTACCCTAAAAAGATTCTCCTACCTATCTTTTTCAGCTTCCTTTACGCCTGCACCGACGAAATTCACCAAATCTTCGTCCCCGGTCGCTCTGCTCAGTTTCGAGATATTTTAATCGACACCCTCGGTGCGAGCTTTGGCTGTCTCTTAATTCACGCTCTTTTGACTTTATTCACTAAACTAAAATCAAATTCAAAAACCCAAAACCAGAGCCCCAGCCAAACCTCGACTAGTCCCCAAACCAAAAACTAAATAAAATCCAAATCAGCCTAAGCCGTATAGTAACTATAGTAGCCGTTCTTTTTGCCACTACGCTTATCCACCACCTGGTTCAAAATCACCCCAGGCATATTAATCTCAATCGCCTCCAGCGCACGTTTCGAATTCTGCAAATCTTCAATCGTGGTCTCGTTCGCCGCACAAACCATAATCACCCTATCAGCTCGCTTCGCCAAAATCAGAGAATCCGAAATTCCTTCAATCGGTGTACCATCGATTAGTACATAATCATAGTGCTTTTTCACTTCGTTAAGCAGCATCTCCATTTTCTTCGATTCCAAAAGCTCGCTTGGGTTTGGTGGTACCACCCCACGCGTAATCACCTCTAGATTTTTCACATTAGTCTTCACCGCATATTGTCGCAGTTTCTTTAGATCACCTTCCGCCAAAATATTCGACAAGCCAAACTGATTACTTAATTCAAAAATTTCGTGTTGACGGCCCAGGCGCATATCACAGTCAATCAGAAGCACCTTCTTATTCGTCTTCGCGAAAGCCACCGCTAGATTCGAGATAATAAAACTTTTACCTTCGTGCGCCCTCGAGCTACAAAACAACACCGTATTCGAATTCTGATTATTTAACGAGAAATACAAACTAGTACGAATTGTACGAAAATCTTCCGCCACTGCCATCTTCGGATTGTCGCGCAGTACCAATTCTGAATCCTCATTAATCTCCACCGCTTCCGCTTCTTCCACATTAGCGATTTCCGCCTCTTTTTCCGCGGCAATTTTTTCTTGCTCCAAGGCAATCTTCTCTTGAATCGCTTTTTCTTCTGCAATAATCTTACGCCCTACCGCCTTAATCTCGACAAAAGGTCTCTCCAGCGTGCCCTTCTCTTTTTCAGCCTCTTCAATAGCTTTCTTCGCTGCCTCTTCGGCTGCTTTTTCGGCTGCCTCCTGTTCCGCCTTCGCCTGCAATTCAGCTTCTTTTTCTGCTTCCTTTTGTTTCAATTTCTCGTGTTTTTGCTGTTCTTTTGCTTCTTTTTTCAAACGCTTCGCTTCGAGCTTAGCCAGCTTCGCTTCCAACTTTTTACGCTTTTTCTTCTGTTTTTCTGTTTCTAATTTGTGCACCTTGCCAAAAATTGGCAACTTGAAAATTTCCTCAATCTGCTCCGTGGTTTTAATCGTGCGGTCGAAATAAAATAGCACCAAAATAATCCCGCCGCCGAGCACCATGCCAGCCGCCATATAAATAATTTCTTGTTTCAATACGTCAACATTATATGGACTTCTCGGCTCCACTGCATGGTCGAGAATGTTCACGCTCGTATCATTATAAATCTGCGAAATTTCTTCCTTAAAAATATCCGCCACCCAGTTTGCAATTTCGTAGCTTCGATAAGCATTCGCATCCACCACCGAAATACTAATAATTTCCGTATTTTTCAAAGAAGACACATTAATCTTCGCACTCAGAGCCTCATAAGATTCCTTCAAGTTATTTTCTTCAATCACTCGGTCCAGCACACGATGTGATTTCACTACCTCAGTATAGGTCTCAATCAAATTCTTATTCGCGGTGATTTCACTCTGCACCGTAGTCTTCGATTTGTCCGAACTCAAAATAATCGTCGCCCGTGATTTATATTCAGGTTTTTGCACCAAAACTGTATAGGCTGTGCCCGCCGACACGCAAAGCACCACCATCGCAAAAAACAACACCAGGTGTTTTCTAAAGTAAATTAACAAGTCTCTCAAGTTAATCTCTTCCATATCAAATATTATAATATGGTAAGACTCATCCGTAAATAGTCTAAATATATTTTACTGCAAAACGCAAATGCTTATTTTTGTAGTTTTCATTTTTAAAATTAAACTTTAAAATATTTTTTTATCAAAAAAACGGGGGGCTCGCCCCGTCGTCAGGTGGACCCAGGTCTAATGACCAGCCCAATAATTACATTATAGCATATTATTCAAAAAATAAAAATACGCACCTAACCTTCTTTAACATCTGAATTAATCTTGATCAGCATGAGGTAATAATTAGATACGTTAAAATAATTCTATATTCACTAAATGGTGGAGCATATGAGACTCGAACTCATGACCTCTTCAATGCCATTGAAGCGCTCTAGCCAACTGAGCTAATGCCCCAAACATCTTGCGATAGGATAATTATATCAAACCTCTAACTTTTTTGTCAATTTTAAGGTATAATAAACAGCAGAATTAAAGGGAATTGATATCTATGTACTAATTTTTTCAGTTTATTAACGTGATTTATTTAACGCACATCTAATTTAACATGGAGAAATTATGTCAGATATCATCTTTTCACTGATTGATCAAGAAAAAATCCGCCAATCTAAGGGGCTCGAACTCATCCCGAGCGAAAATTATGTTTCCGCCAACGTCTTAAAAGCTATGGGCACCGTTCTTACTAACAAATATTCCGAAGGTTACCCATCTTTCCAAGATTTAGAAAACTATAATCCGGCCGATGAGTCGAACATCACCGCCGACCTACCAAATTATCGTTACTATGGCGGCCAAACCAATATCGATAAGATCGAACGCCTCGCCATTGCCCGCGCGATGAAGCTTTTTCACGCCGATCACGCCAACGTCCAGCCCCACTCTGGTGCCAATGCCAATGAAGCAGTTTATTTTGCCTGGTGTCAGCCTGGTGACAAAATTTTAGCTATGAATCTCGGTCACGGTGGTCATCTCACTCATGGCTGTCCAGTCACTCGTTCCGCCAAAATTTATCAATTTATTAATTATGGCGTCACACCAGAAGGCGACCTCGATTACGACGAAATTGAACGCCTCGCCGAAGCTGAGCATCCGAAAATTATTCTCATCGGCTATTCTGCCTTCATGAAAATCCCGGATTTTGCCCGCATTGCCAGAATTGGCCAAAAAATCGGTGCACTTCTGATGGCTGATATGGCTCATGTCGCCGGCCTCATCGCAGGCGGTGTACACCCGAATCCTCTCGATTATGGTTTTCATGTCATGACCACCACCACTCATAAAACTCTTCGCGGTCCACGCGGCGGTCTGATTCTCTCGAAAGGAAACGTCGCTTCACCTCTAAAAAAACCTGAGCGCACTCTCGAAAATATCCCAATCCTCATCGACCGTGCAGTCTTTCCAGGTACTCAGGGCGGCCCGCTCGAACACATTATTGCAGCTAAAGCCGTCGCTTTTAAGGAAGCTCTCTCCGATGATTTTAAGCAATATTCCGCCAAGGTAATCGAAAATGCCAAGGCTCTCGCTAAAGCACTTCAAAATCACGGTTTCATTCTCCAAGGTAACGGTACCGACAACCACCTCATCCTCGTCAACGTCAAAAAGAATTTCGGCATCGATGGTAAATTCTATGAGCGCGCCCTCGACCTCGTCGGCCTCACCTTAAACGCCAACGCCGTCCCGGAAGATACTTCCGCTGCCTTTCGTCCATCCGGCGTCCGTCTCGGTACCCCAGCCATCACCACCCGCGGTATGGGCGTCACTGAAATGCAGCAAATTGCCGATTGGATGAAACAAGTCATGGATATCTGTCTATCCGTAAAATCCGAAGAAAATCTCTCTACCGCCGAACCCCAGCTGACCGAAATCCGCCGTCAAGTCGAAACTCTCGCCGCAAAATTCCCAGTCCCCGGCATTAACTAAACACGCGTTACCAAAATTAATAAAAATCACCACGCCAATAATCCGAGCAAAAACCATCCAAGCAAAATCGCACAGGTGTATAATATATCTAACCATGGAGGTAAAATGAAATTAGAAATCAAAAATCTCACCAAAAAATTTGGTGACAAAAAAGTCCTAAAAGATCTTAGTTTCACCGTCGAAAGCGGCAAAGCCTTCGGCCTACTCGGCCGCAATGGCGCCGGTAAAACCACCACTATTCGCATTCTCATGCAAGTTTTTCAGCCAACTTCCGGCAAAGTACTTCTCGACGGTAAGCCTATTGATTATTCCAAGGTCAGCCTCGGTTATCTCCCAGAAGAACGCGGCCTCTACCCGAACGATAAAATCGTCGACCAATTAATCTATCTTGCCGCTCTTAAAGGCGTCGACAAGAAGACTGCCACCGCCTCGATTGATTACTGGCTAGATTTTCTCCAGATGACCGATTATAAAAACGCCAAACTCAAGACTCTTTCCAAAGGTAATCAGCAAAAAATCCAGCTCATTTCCTGTATTGTTCACAACCCAGATATTGTGATTTTCGATGAACCATTTTCCGGCCTCGACCCTGTCAACTCTCAGCTTCTCGAAGAGGTGGTGCGCGAACAAATCAAACGCGGCAAAATCGTCCTTTTTTCCAGTCACCAGATGGATTACGTTTCTGAATTCTGTGACGATATTCTGATTCTAAAGGAAGGTGAAATTAAGCTCCAGGGCAATCTTCGCCAAATTCTCAAAAATCATCGTAAAAATAAACTCCTCGTCAAATCTGATGAGGTCGAAAAAATCCACGCCACCCTCCCAGAACAAACTGAAATTCTGCGCGAAGGCGAATTAGTTTATCGCCTGAAAAAAGACGAAGACCGCACCAAAACCATGAGCGATCTCATCAAGAAATATCCGATTGACCAAATTGGCGACCTTGAATCAACTCTAAAAGATATCTTTATCGAATACGCGGAATAGAAAGGGAAGTATGCAACAATTTTTCACCGTTTTCAAATATGAATTTAAGAAAATCGTGCTCAGTAAGGGCTATCTCATTTCCACTGGCATCATGGCAATTATTCTCGCCGGCGTCTTCTTCTTACCTCAACTGATTTCCGCCCTAAAACTTTTTAATTCCAACAATAATACTCCGGTCGCTCTAATTAAAACCGACTATACTAAATCCGAAACTCTCGTCCAGACTATCCACGCCGCTCTCCCAGATTACGAAGTCAAGCTTACTGACAAGTCTACCGAAGAGGCCAAACAAGAAGTCATCAATGATAAGGCCAAATTCTTTATCGAAGCCAACCACGACCTTACCGAGGTTACCGAATATTCCAAGATTGGCTTTAGTGATGCTAGCATTCGCGAGGTCCAATCCATCGATACTATCGTCAAGAATCTACGTCAATCCGACCTGCTCGCCGAACAAAATCTCACTCCTTCCGCCATCGCTAAGGTTCTAAATCCTGATGTCAAAATCAATCTCGAAACCGTCAATAAAAACGGCGCCAGCTCTGTGATTTACACTTTTGTCCTCATCTACGCCCTCTACATGGCCATCACTTTCTATGGATCACACGTCATGAATAGCGTAGTTACCGAAAAAACTTCACGCGCCATGGAAGTCCTCGCTACCTCAGTTAAGCCAAACGCTCTGCTTTTCGGTAAAATCATTTCTACCAGCCTCGCCGGACTCATCCAAATCGCTGCCATTATTATCGAAGCCTTCATCTGCGTGAAAATTTCCTCTGCTAACAACCCAGATTTTCCCGTAAATCAAATTATCTCCAATATTCCGACTCAAATTCTAGTCTATATGCTAATTTTCTTCCTGCTTGGCTTCCTAATTTACTCCTTCCTCTACGGCGCTTTCGCTTCCACCGTCTCTAAAATTGACGAACTCGGTTCTGCAATTATGCCGGTCCAGATTATCATCGTCTTCACTTTCATCGTCACAATGTCTGCCATCAATTCCGGCAATGCCGATACCCCATTCAATGTCTTCCTCTCGTATTTCCCACTTACCGCACCGATGATGATGTTCACTCGCGCCATTATTTCCAATGTTTCGACCCTGGAAATTATCCTTTCAATCCTGGTATTAATCGTCAGTACCTACTTTATCGGCTGGCTTTCCGCCCGCATTTACCGCGTCGGTATCCTGATGTATGGTGAAAAGCCAAACTTCATCAAGCTCATGGCTGCTATTTTCAAGAAACAATAGTATAATTAATTGGTCGGGGCATTAGCTCAGCTGATAGAGCGCGGCATTCGCATTGACGAGGTCGGGGGTTTGAATCCCCCATGCTCCACCAAATAAGAAACTACTTAAGATACTCAAATGGGTATCTTTTTTTAATCACCCATTTGGGTGATTTTTTCTTTCAAATGGGGAACAAAAAAATAACATTAGTTGACAAACTAACCATATTTAGATTAGAATCCAATAAAAGAGACCATTCGCTAGGTTTTGTTCCTAGGACAAGAGGGTCTCTTTTATCTATATCTTTTATTGACAAAATCCCAACCTAGCCATAATATATAACCAAAAGCTCGACCATCGTATGTTTTGGGCAGGGAGCTTTTTATCTCCCCCCCGTTATTGTTACGGGACTAGGGAGATTTTTTCTACTTCAAATTCCAATTTACCTATATTACAATACATACATGAACCACAAACTCTTTATCGCGAAACTTGATTTTAAGCCAGAGCTAAATCGCCACCAAGATCTTTCAATTTTATTATCAAAAGATCATCTTCTTCCCACGGCAAAATCGCTCACCAAATTCCGTGAAATCTTCAACAATCAACCCAAACTCGGAAAAATTTTTTTCGAAACCCCAGACTCCAAATATTATTTTGCAATCATCACCCCAAATCAGATTCCAAAAAATTACTCTTACATAAAATTTTCAAACCTTTCCGAAAACTCCACCCCAGATTACGAAGTCATTCTTAGGGCTATCAAAATCCTCGGCTACCAATTTTAGTTATAAGATAATCACTTAAATTCAGATAAAGACTTATAATATGACCATGATATTCTACACCAAATCACAAAAAGCCAACTATACCCATATTCATGCTTATGCTTTTTATGATTTATTTTTAAGTGAACTAAAAAGACAAAATCTGACGGATCCTGATTTTCAAATTAACGTCGATATCGATGGCAATGTCACTACCTGGACCCTAGACACCACAAATTCAAAAATCCAAAATCTTCTCCAAAATCTAATAACCCACACCAGCTTCACCAACCATCAAACTAGTGACGCTATTGCTAAAATTTGCCATAAAAACATTTTCAAGGCACATCTCAAAAATTCCAGTCTTTTAAAATCCGAACTGAATCGCATTAAATTTCAAGTTCAAAAACCAGAAATTACCGACGACTCCCTAACTTCAGACGCTATAGACTTCATCAAACCACGTCCCTAACCAAGAAAATCCTGCTATAATAGATTTATGAAAACAATCTTGACCGGCATTCGCATCAACTCCGACCTCACCATCGGCAATTTTCTTGGCGCCATGCTTCCTATGGTTCGCCTTGCCAACCGTTATTCTAGTACCCACCACGTCAATATTTTCGTCCCTGACCTTCATTCCATTATTAGTGAAACCGATGGCGACCTTCAATCCAATATGCTCCGTACCATTCGTTATTATCTCGCTGCCGGACTCAAATTGAACGAAAATGTGCATTTTTATCGCCAATCTTACGTACCAGCCCACACCGAACTCGCTTGGATTTTGAATTGCCACACCTCTATGGGCGAAGCTCTCCGCATGACTCAATACAAAGACAAAAGTCATAACGGCAATCTTTCCACCAATGTCGGGATTTTCGATTATCCAATCCTCATGGCCGCCGATATTTTGCTTTATAGCGCCAATTATGTGCCGGTCGGGGAAGATCAATTCCAACACATCGAACTCACCCGCAACATCGCCGAGCGCTTCAATCATAAATATGGTGAAATTTTTACCATTCCAGAAAACACCGAAAACCAGGTCAAATTCATGTACGGTAATACCCAATCTTTCGCACTACGTATTCGCGACTTGATGAATCCTGAGAAAAAAATGAGTAAATCCGCCGATTCCGACAATAGCAAAATTATGCTCGCCGATCTTCCAGAACGTATCCGCAAAAAAATCATGTCTGCCACCACTGATTCACTCGCTGATATTAACTTCGATTTCAAAACCCAACCAGGCATTTCCAATCTCTTACAGATTCTCGCCGCCATTACCGATACTTCTCTTCGTGATCTCATTGCTTCCTGGGAACACCGCTCGCAATATGGTGAACTCAAAAAATTCGTTGCCGAACGTCTGGTCGAGCACATCTCTAATTTCCAAGCCAAAGTCCAAAACATCACCGACGAAGAAATCTATCAGTTACTCGAGGAAGGCGAAAAATACGCCAATCAAGTCGCCAACCAAAAACTCCTCGAAGTCCAAAAAGCCGTCGGCCTACGCTAAATATTTTAAAATTCAACGCATCATGCAACATTAAAGCATTTTAAAATTCCAAAACCTCAACCTGTATTAATTAAGGAGAAAAAATGAGTCGAGAACTAGAATTAGAACTTACCTTCCTTGCCAAAAAAATTCCAGAGGGAATTAAAGACACTATTCCGACTCGTATTACCGATGTTTATATTCCTGACACTGCCGAGCACTCGCATCTCCGCCTAAGAAAACGTGGTAATCTATATGAAATTACCAAGAAAACTCCCGTCAAAGATAGCGACGCCTCTGAGCAAATCGAACAAACCATACCCCTTACAAAAGATGAGTTCGAAGCCCTCATTAGCTGTAGTAAAAAGCGCGTTTCTAAAGATCGCTACAATATCATAATCGAAGGTCATAATGCCGAAGTGGATATTTTTCAAGACCAACTTAAAGGTTTAGTCCTCATTGATTTTGAATTCAAAACTATTTCCGAAAAATCCTCATTCAAGACGCCGAGTATTGCCTTAGCTAACGTTACTCAAGAAACTTTTACCGCCGGTGGCGTCTTAGCTGGCAAATCCTACCAAGACATCGAATCTGAATTAGCACGTTTCAATTACCAAAAACTATAAAACATGCGAGTCAAAAATAATTACAACCAAACTCTTACCAACATTGGCGCCTCTGTACAAAAATATTTTGGTTTACCTCAAAAACACTCAGGCTTACCACTGATGGACAAGTTATTAGCCACACACAATCCTCAAAATGTTGTAATTATTCTCTTGGACGGCCTAGGCTCTCGTATTCTCGAACGTGCTTTACTAGACTCTGCTTTTCTTCGTCAAAATTTAAGACAAACCCTTACTACTGTTTTTCCAGCGACCACCGCCGCTGCCACCACTTCAATTCGTACTGGCCTTAATCCCGTAGAGCATGGCTGGATTGGCTGGACCGCCTATATTCAACCCATTGATAAAATCATTACTTTATTCTTAAATACCGAGAAAGGTAACGACGAAACTATTTGCACCGACTATCTCGCAGTCAAACCTCTTCTTGTATCAGAAACTATTCCTGATCAAATTAACCAATTTACCAAACACAAGGCATTGGAAATTATGCCGTTTGGTGATGACCCCTATGACGGATTCGAGGAGATGATAGAAAGAATTAAAGATGAAGCGAGCCGACCCGGTAAAAAATATATCTACGCTTACAGCGAAGAGCCAGACGCCACTATGCACGAAAAAGGTCCCGATTCAAGCACGGTGAAAAGAATCATCAAAGAACAAAATGATCAAATTACTGAACTTTCAAAATCGCTTCACGACACTCTTCTAATAGTTTTAGCTGATCATGGTCACATTAAAACTAAAACCCTATATCTCGAAAATTATCCAGATATCCTGGAGCTCATGACCCATAAAACCTCTGTCGACCAACGTGCCGCCGTTTTTAAAATTAAACCTGGCAAGAAACAGGAATTTCGTCGTCGCTTCAATAAGCATTTTGGTGATTTTTATACTTTGTATAGCGCAAAAGAGGTTAAGGATAGTAAATTATTTGGAGACGGCCCCGAAAATATTCTGTTTGAGAGTATGTTGGGTGATTTTCTCGCTATTGCTAAAACTGATGTCGCTATTACAGCCCCTGGAGACCACTATCATGTATCTCATCACGCCGGTTATACGGATGACGAAATCCTAATCCCCTTCATCGCCATGTTTTTACCTTAAATACCCCACTAGGTTTACTTTTTATCGATATCCCTCTTTGTTGCTTAGTATTGCACTTGAGATGTTAACTCAGGGGCTTATTTTACAAAATCTATAAAAAATGTTATAATAAAATAGTATTTGGTTGATGAAACTTTAAATGTACATTACTAATTTGAAAGGGTGGTGATTATGTATGATAAGAAATCCAGAGTTGGATAGACTTAAATCAAGACAGCAGTCTCTTTTCGAACAAAAACAAGGTGCTTTTCGCATATTTAAGGATTTACAAAAGCAACTTAATATTGCCCATAGTGCTATGCAGACATGTTGGGATGAACGTGTTCGCGCAAGAGAGTGTATGAATCGTGAATTTGAGGCAATGCAGTCTGCATATTCATGTCGTGATTCTGTTTGGGATGAATATACGCAAATCCGAGATCGTAACAATTCCAAAATTGAGTCTTTGAAGCATGAGGCAGATATCGAACATCGTGCTATGCAGGAATGTTTCGACGATGCTAGCAGTGCATATCAATATGGTGATAAGTCTGAAGCTCCATATCTTTCTCAACAAGGATATGAACATAGGGATCGTCGTAATGCATTAAATGCTGAAATATCAGAGCTTGCTCGTGAAATTAAGCAGGCGAAAGCAAATGCTGAGGCGTTATCTCCTAAAATAGATTCCTCAGGATTTAATCGTGCGAAATCTTCTTTTGAACAAGCAAAATCTCGTCACGAATCTGCCCAGGCAGAGTTTAATGCATTAAAAAATCAGCTTTATTCAGTTAAGGATGATTTTGATCACCTCCAAGAACGGTTTAAGCAAGCTCAAGCTGAATTTAATCGTAAACTTGAAGAGGTAAAATCAGAGCAAAATTCAAAGAAACATCAGGCTATCGATAAGGTTAACATGGCGCTCATAAAGTCGAACGCTCATTACCTCGGTACAATTTTCGGGCAAGATGCTAAAGTTGTCCCGAAGAAAGACGGTAGTGGCAAAATCGATGTATATTTCGGCGGCTTGAATGCTGCAGGGGATGGAATAGGTCATGGTCATGCGACTATTGATGCGAATGGCAATGTTACCTACCTTAGAGATGCTTGGGCTACTGACAAGCATGACTACCTGATTGATGAAAATGCCGATAAAAAATATGGGGCAGGAACAGAAACACACAGATTTTAATTCATTTCTATCAACCAAATAGTTTAAAGGTCGACACCTGTTGTCGGCCTTTTCTTTTTATGTTATGGTATCAATATGTATTTATCGAAATCAGAACGAGAAAAAATCATTGCCGCGTATGACTGTGAAGGTCTCGTAGAAAGCGATCATTATCAAGTTGAACCTGATACCTGGGTCTATCTTTTTCGCGATAAAAATGAGAAAAAATATGTCTTAATTGATGCCGACTATCTCGATTTTGATTTCGAAGTCTATCCACATCTTTTAAAATTCAATGATGGCGAGTTTATAAAACTCGAATTCGTTCTTCAACGTGAAGTACCAGTCAAAAACAGTGCTTCAAAAGAGCAGACATCTGGCACCTTCTTATTTGAATATACCGACTAAAATCTTATCATTACATCCATTAAGTCTACAATTTTACTAACAGGCCCAAGAACAATTGATATCCTCTTTATTGCTTAGTGTTGCACTTGAGATGTTAGTTCAGGATTATGATTGACATATAACCATAAATGTTATATAATGTCGGCAGATTTGGTATACCCCGAATAACTTACACTTGCTATTCTGGTCATACCAGGATAGCCCTTTTTAGAAAGAGGTGAATTATGATTAAAAAAAGTATTGTAGCAATGTTGGCTGTAGCAGTTTTATCTTTATCAACTGTGAATGCATTTGCCGCTGAGGCTGGTGTTTTGGGTTTGAAGCCCAGTGCCAACCAAAGCGGACAAAGCTCCACCGATACTACTGCGAACAAGGAAGTTCAAAGTGATATTCAGTACGATACTGGCAAATACCAGTATCCCGCGCAGCAGCTAATCGCTGAAGGTCGCCAATTCAACAGATATAACTGGCGTCTCTACCAGCGTTTCGCTGACGGGCAGTTCACATATGTGGACTGGGCAAGAGATAATGGCTTTATTGCAGATGAGCTCTCAGATAATAACAGCTCGATTGAAAACAATGTTTTTATAAGCCATTTTAATCTCAAAGATTGGAATAACCCATACCTAAATGGGCCATTCACATGGGATGATACTGGAAAAAAAGAATTTTCAACAGACAATCGCATAGTATTTAGAAAAAAAGTTTCTGACGAATCA
>JABCOY020000024.1 GCA_013333375.2 Candidatus Saccharimonadota bacterium
ATATTCGGCCAAAAAAGTCAGAAGACGTTGCTTAACGGTAAATCCACGGTGATCAGAGGCGACGTAAAGTTGCATTCTATTCCTTTCCAAAATCAGCAGTTAATTCGACGAGACGGTTAGAATAACCCCATTCATTGTCATACCAAGCTACAATCTTGATCAAATCGCCGTCTACCACATCAATAAGCGGAAGGTCGACAATACAAGAGTGAGAATCGCCACGATAATCGGATGAAACTAATTCTTCATGAGAAACGCCGAGAATACCTTCATAGAATGGCTCGCTGGCAACTTTTTCGAAAAGTTTGGTGAGTTCTTCCTTGGTGGTAGAACGAGAAAGTACGGCAGTAATATCAGCAAGTGAAACTACAGGGGTCGGAACACGAACGGAAAGACCATTGAATTTGCCCTTGAGACTTGGAATGGTCAAGGCTGCAGCCTTTGAAGCACCAGTGGTGGTTGGCACGATATTTTCGGCAGCCGAACGTGCTTCACGAAGATCTTTAGCCGGAGCATCGAGCAGGCGCTGAGAACCAGTATAGGAATGTACGGTGGTCATCATGGCTTTTTTGACGCCAAAATTGTCTTCAAGCACTTTCATAATAGGGGCGATACAGTTCGTGGTGCAGGAAGCGTTGGAAAGAATCTTATCTTCCTTGGTAACTTCACCTTCGTTCACACCGAGCACGATAGTTTTAGCACCTTCACCCTTGGCTGGAGCGGAAATTACTACCTTGCGAGCGCCAGCAGTGAGATGAGCTTTAGCTTTTTCTGGATCGGTGAAGAAACCGGTGGATTCAATCACTACATCGACACCTAATTCATCCCAAGCAAGATTGGCTGGATCTTTTTCTGAGAATACGCGGATTTTTTTACCATCCACGATAATATTTTGATCATCAAAAGTCACTTCACGACTGTAAGTACCATAGCTGGAATCATGCTTGAGAAGAAAAGCGAGCGTTTTGGTGTCGGTCAAATCATTGATAGCTACAACTTCGAGATCGCGTCGCATCAAAGCAATTTTTAGGGCATTCCGACCGATACGGCCAAAACCATTGATTGCAATTTTAATCATTTTCCTCCTTTTTTCTTTTATTATAGCATAAGAGAGTTGCTGAAAACAAAAAAATACCACCTCGAAGAGATGGTATTTTCGTACTCGTAATTTAAGCGCGAGCAAAGTGAGCGAAAGCACGGTTGGCTTCGGCCATGCGGTGAGTGTCTTCCTTTTTCTTGAAGGCAGCACCAGCACCGTTGAAAGCATCGACGATTTCAGCTTCGAGACGGCGTGAGTATGGCATACCCTTGCGAGAACGAGCTGATTGCACGAGCCAAGAGAAGGCAAAGTGCATTTGACGGTGACCAGAAATTGGGAATGGAATTTGGTAGTTAGCACCACCGACACGGCGGGACTTAACTTCAAAATCTGGAGAAACGTTAGCGACAGCCTTTTCGAGGACTTCCACTGGATTCTCAGAGTTCAATTTCTTGGCAGCACCTTCGATAGCAGCATAAACTGCGCGTTCAGAAGCTTGCTTTTTACCATCAAGCATTGATTTGTTGATCAAGCGTTGAACGAGGACTGACTGATATTTGCGATCAGGCATTACCTTACGTTCGAGAGATTTGGTAGTTTTACGTGGCATAATTACTTACCCTCCTTCTTAGCACCGTACTTAGAGCGGCCTTGCTTACGACCATTAACACCTTGAAGGTCGAGAGTACCACGAACGATGTGATAGCGGACACCTGGAAGGTCAGGCACACGACCACCACGAACGAGCACTACAGCGTGTTCCTGAAGGTTGTGACCTTCGCCACCGATGTAAGCCCAAACTTCTTGGCCGTTGGTAAGACGCACACGAGCGACCTTACGAAGAGCAGAGTTAGGTTTCTTTGGGGTTTTGGTAGTAACCTTGATACAAACACCACGCTTGAAAGGTGAAGCTTGGTTGTAGTAACGAGTTTTAAGAGTGTTGACGATAGAACCAAGGGCTGGTGACTTAGACTTTCTAGCAGCAACCTTACGAGGTTTACGGATCAACTGATTAATTGTTGGCATTAGTTTCCTCTTGTGTTATTGATAAAAATCTGATTCTTCATCAGTGGTGAAGCTCTAGATAAAACTTCACAGCTTGAATAGCTATAATACGATATTTTACAACCTCAAGCGAGCCTTTTCCTTACAGCAGTAGAATTGGCTTGAAACTCGTTAGTTATTATACCTATATTCGTGAATTTTGTCAAAAAAATACGGCCATTTTCGGACCGTATTCATAAATCAAATTAGTTAGATTTCTTGGATTTGGTTTTTGCGATGGTTTTTCGGGTGCGAGCCACTGGTTTTTCGACAAGAATTCGCTGATTCGCATCATCAGTGACTGACTTGCGATAGGCTCGAGGTTGGTTATCTGTAATTTCTAAATCGCCTAGATCGTCATTCTCGAAATTTTGGCTGATTTTCGATTCAAGAAAAAGCTTGAGGAGAGCCCAGACTACCACATTGGTCGCAAGCGCAATAAAGCTAATTAGTGGAATAATCAGAAGAGCAACGCCGAGGGCGCGATCCAATAAGGAAACCACGGCGGCGAGTAAGAAGAAAACGAGAGCGACTAAACCATAAGTCACCTCAACAAGCTTCAGCTCTTCTTTATTTTGATAAAGATGTTTGAGATATTTCACAATTCCAAGTTGCATAATGCTTATATTATATCACATTTTAGCATAATTACAATAGCAATCCTGAGTTAACATCTCTAGTGCAATATTAGTACCTTGGTGCGATTTCGCGAGAGTAGACCATATAGGCTTGGCCGCCACTGAGGGATTGGCGGTAGGCCCAGAAATAAGCATCGGCCCGGAGGGTGAAAACTTCGGCGGGATGGATGGAACCTTCAGCATAGTAGGTGCCGGTAGGACCGGTTTGAAGTGGG
>JABCOY020000025.1 GCA_013333375.2 Candidatus Saccharimonadota bacterium
CCCAGGCGCCTATGCCTTACAATGGCATGTAATGAAGGATCTTAAAAAACAAGGGAAACTTCGTTATAATCTCTGGGGAATTGCACCAGCCGGCCAAAAAAATCATAAATTCGCTGGCGTCACTACCTTCAAATCTGGCTTTGGTGGTGAAAAATTTGATTATTTGCATGCTCATGACCTTCCAGTCAAAAAACTTCACTACGGTCTGATTCGTCTAGTCGAAGACGCTCGTCGCAAAAAACGTCATCTATAAATTAAAAAGGAAACTATGAAATACACCGTCAAAACCGTCGAAAATCAAACTGAGTGGGATAAATTCGTTACGAGTCATCCCGATGCTAACTTTTTGCAATCCTGGGATTTTTATGAATTCTATCGTTCGCGTGGTTTTGACATTGTGCGTCGTGGTATCTATGATGAAAATAACCAGCTCGTTGGAGTTTATGCTGGCGAAGTTGAGCCCGCCAAGCGTGGGCGTCATCTTGCCGTAGCTGGTGGACCGATTTTTGATTGGACCAACCAAGAAGTCAAAAACCTGATTTTCGACGACATGAAATTACAAGCGAAAAAATTAAAATGTACTTTCGTCCGTGTACGCCCTCAGCTTCAGAATACCCCTGAAAATGCGAAGACTTTTCAGCAACTCGGCTTCCGCAAGGCCCCGATGTATCTTTCGGTAGAGTTTGCAGGTGTATTAAATCTAGAAAATTCCGAAGAAGAAATTCTTAAAAACATGCGTCAGCGTCTGCGCCGTGCGTTACGTAAAGCGGAGAAAAATCAAATCACCATCGAGAAAACTTCCGACCCGAAAGCGATTCATGATTTTTATCAAATTGAATTGCAAACCGCTAAACGCCATGATTTTTATGCCTTTTCCGAAGATTTTCTCACTAAACAGTTTGCTGCATTTGCCAAAAATGACGAGGCCGTACTTTATATTGCCAAGCTCAATGGTGAGATTCTTGCGGAAAACTTCATGATTTTCTACGGCAATGAAGCCTCTTATCATTACGGCGTTTCCTCCGAACTCGGCACTAAATATTCCGGTGCTCCACTTCTCCATATGGAAGCCATGCGTGACGCCAGAAAGCGTGGCATTAAACGCTATAATTTCTGGGGTATTGTCAACGAAAATGACACCAAGCATCGCTTTTATGGCGTCTCAGTCTTCAAGCGTGGGTTTGGTGTTGAAGAATTAAAATATCTCGAAGCTAGAGACCTCGTGCTCGATAAAATTTCCTATTACACGAAGACTCTGCCGATCGAAACTTTGCGTCGTAAAGTTCGCCACGTCTAAATTTTTAAGGTTGATTAAACATCCCCTCGAATTTATGAAACGAATTCGAGGTTTTTTGTGATATTTCAGTAAACTCAGCTTTATTTTCTATTTTATGCTAAAATAAGCATAAGAATTAACAAGGAAAATTATATGTCAATCAAGCGAAAATATATTGATAGCCACTGGCTAATCTTCGCATTGCAGGGTGTGTTGGCACTTCTTTTTGGCTGGTACGCCCTCTTCACTAACCTTAATAGCCTCGAGGCAATTATTGTGATTGCTGGTACGGTCTTGCTCGGTCTCGGCATTATCGAAATGTTGAACTTACTTACTCGTACCCACTTGAAGGAAACCTGGGGTCTTTCATTACTCATGGCCGTCCTAGAAATCGCCACAGCTTTCACCATGCTCTTTGCCAAGGATCAGAACGCCATCTGGCACCTCGCCATCATTGGTCTCTACACCATCACCCGTGGTATTCTTGAGATTTTCATTGGTCTCGGTTCCGTGGATGATTTGACAGACCGTTTTATTTGGGTGCTCACTGGTATTTCCGGTTGTATTATCGGCATCGTGGTTGTAAATGCTGGACATCTCGGTAATCTGCCATTTATTAAATATTTTGGCTCCTACATGATGATTTTTGGTATCTCTAATCTGATTTATGCCATCCATAATAAGGAACAAAAACACGAATACGAAACCGAGCTTCGTGAAAAACGTGAAGAAAATCGTGCTAAGTCTATCAAAAATGCTAAAAAGATTGCTGCCGTCAAGGAACTCTCCGTGAAGCCAGATCGTGTCTATAAGTCAAAGAATCTTGGTGAAAAAACTGCGCATAAGTCAGTTAAAAAATCCGCTACCAAGAAAATCAAAAAACCAACTGCCAAGAAAATTTCTAAAAAATAAAACTCATCTTAAATAGGGCCACGTGCCCTATTTTTTTATTGATTAAGTCTAATTCACCCCTGTAATCTTTGACTATTACGTGTCAATCTTGTATAATAAAGACTCAAGGAGAAATTATGAAATATAAGTTACCTACCAAGGCAGTTATTACTGACGCTGGCTTTGCTAGCCGCTATCTACCAATTACTAAAACCGTACCTAAGGCCATGCTCCCACTTGGCAATCGCCCAATTATGCAACTCGTAGTTGAAGAATGCGTGGATGCCGGCATTAAGGAAATTATTATCGTCGCTACCCCAGAAGGTAAGGGGATTTACGAAGATTATTTTAATAACTCGGTGAACCGTATTCGTAAGCAACTCGCCTCTCAGGGCAAATTAGATCGTTACGCTCCTGTGCAACACGTGTTAGATTTTCCAAAAATCACCGTCATTGAACAAGATCAAAGCTATCCATATGGTAATGGTTCGCCAATTGCTTCCGCCCGTCCTTACATTCGCGACGACGAAGCCTTCGTGGTCGCCTATTCTGATGACGTGGTTTTTGGCCATTCTGATATCAAAACCTTGATTGATTCATACAAGAAGCATGAAGATGCTAAGGCTATCATTATTTCTCAAGAAATGCCACGCGAAGTTTTGAATAAGTATGGCATTATAAAACTTCGTGACACTGAACTTCAAACTCTCGAAAATATTATCGAAAAACCAGCCATCGAACAGGCTCCATCTAATCTCACTTCCTATGGTCGCTATCTTTTGACCCCAGAAGTTTTTGAGCACCTTGATCCAAAGAATATTGGCCTCGATAATGAGCTCTGGACGGTCGATGCGATTACCAAGATGGCTGAAACTGGCAACGTCTACGTCGAAAAAACTAAAGGCCGCTGGATGACTACGGGTGATCCAAAGAACTATGCGCTGGCTTCGCTTGCCTATAACTTCATGTATGAAGATTTTGGTGAAGATATTAAGAAATTCATTCGCGAAATCTAAAATTTACCACAAAGTAAAATGCCATCCGTGAAGATCACAGCATAACCCATAATCCGCTTGGCTAAGAAAATATAACTGGCAGTTCCAGTTATATTTTTATTTCATCGAACTTATGCTAAAATAGTTACCAGAAAGGTTTATATGAATACAGCAGAATGGATTTTAGTAGCTATTTTATCAATGACTTTATTAGTCTTTCTGGTGGTCGGAATTATTTTCTTGGTTAAATTCATTCACCTACTTTCTGAGATTGAAATCATGGTGCAAACCGGCCAATCTATCGCCGAAAAAGCCGATGACGTGGCAGATAACATTAAGGATATGACCTCGGTCGGACCTCTTGCAAGGAGCTTGGTGAAGGATATCCTGGCTAAAAAACTGATGAGTTTTGTTAATCCATCTAAACCTCGTACTTCTACCAAAAAGACTACTGCAAAAAAGTCGACAAAGTAATATAATATAAATATATTAACAAAAAGGAGGAATATGAAAAAATCTACTGGTCATTTTGTTCTCGGTGCTATATTTGGTATGGCTCTTGGTGCGATTGCTGGGGTTCTTTCTGCTCCAAAGTCTGGCAAAGAAACTCGTGCTGAAATTAAGGCCAAAGGTGGCAAAATCTACCGCGATCAAAAAGAGAATCTAGGCAAGATTTATCACGAACAGAAAACTAATTTTGGAAAATTTAAGCAAAAATTTGCAAAGAAAGCTGCTGAGATTGAAGACGAGGTTGTAGAGCCTGTCGAAGACGCAGTTTCTGAAGAATTAACCGACGATACTGAGGAGTAAATGTCGGCGCCCGCAGAGGCCTCTCCATCTACCGAGGCAAATAACGACGATTTTTTGAAGTTTTGCGAAGAAATTGATTCACCGGAGCACATCTTGGCTCCGGCGGATTTTGTGCATCTGCATAACCATACGCATTACTC
>JABCOY020000026.1 GCA_013333375.2 Candidatus Saccharimonadota bacterium
AATTTCTTTCATACCCTCAGCACCCAGAGCTTCACTTGAAGCTCCCTGTTCTTTAAGGCTTTCTAAGCCAGAACGATCGACAAATGTCATATCATTACCCGAGCGTCTAGAATCAGTGAAACCTGGGAATTCCGGATTAATATTATCGTTCAATTCAATCTTGGTTTCATTACCATCAACCATAATATTGAAAGAATTTCCCTTAATCAAAGAATCCACTTCACTATCAGCATCATACTCTGCTAAAGCTTCCTCGACATTACCATTAGTGTCACCGCTATTGTCCATGCTTTTTTCAACGGCAGTATTATTATTGGTATTAATTTTATTACCACCATGAGCCGCAAGGGCAATCATCGCACCAGTCCAAGCAATTAACGCAAATCGTTTGATCCCATCACTGTGTTTCTTAATTTTCTCAATAACACCAGCGACAATACCTTTTTTCTTCTCAGTTTCGGAATTCTCTTTCTCAGAACTCTCGATATCAGTATCCTCAGTATCCGATTCTGTTGTCTCGGATTTTTCACTAGATTCCTCAATTTTATCACTATTAGAATCTATAGCCTCGGTCTTACTATTACCATTCTTCTGCTCTTCAAGCATTTTCTGAAGCTGCTCTAATTGATCTTTTGGTAATTTTTGCATCCAAATCTGATTGTCAGCGTCAAGTAGTACTGGACCACCAGTTTTTTCCATTTCAGCGATCTTTTCCGCACTAATACCACCAAAATCAACATTGTCTTTTTTGTCTTTCGACAATTCTATTTGATTTTCATTTTTTAACTCTTCACCAGGAACAATTGCTGGAGGAAATTCTACAGTTTGTTTCGATTCATTTTCTGCAACTTCTTCGATTTTATCTTCTGCTTTATCTTTTTCGGAAGTTTCTTCCACGTCAGTAATCTTAGCAGCTACTTCACCCATCTTATCTTTTACGGTTGGCTCAAACTTTTCAACCGTATCTTCGCCGGTCAGCACATTAAACTTACTGAGGAATGATCCTTCCACGCCGCTCATTTGTTCGCCCTTTTGAATCTTTTTGTATTGATTCTGTGCAAAATCAAAAGCGATTTCTTTCTTATCAGCATTCTTGATTTCATTCATCTTAGCTTCAGCTGCCGCAGAAGCACCCCAAGCCGCATCAATCTTTTGATAGTCTTCAAAAGTTAATTTTCTGCCGCCAGCTTTCAATTCACGAGTTAATTTAATTGCTTCCTCATCGAGTTTATTAAATTTTTCCGTAGCAGCATCAAGCGCTTCATTTGAATTTTTCTTGTCTTCCGCTGAAAAAGCTTTTGCCAAAAAATCCTTCTCTGCAAGATTAGCTTGCATCTTGTAAACTTTTTCCTTATAGTGAAAATCATTTACACCTAGATTTGCGTCATTATCTCTACGCTCCTTAATCAAATCAAGGCCTTTTTTTGCCAAAGCCTTCTTTTGTTCCATTTCTTGATATTCCGGAGTAGCTTGAATTTTGGCCTCAAAATCACTAATCTGATCAAGGGTTCGTTTCATTAAATTTTCCATTGGCGCAAAATTACCGTCACCACCATCGCGCATGTATTCAAGAGCATTATTCTCTTGTCTATTCAAATTATCTTTATATTCACGGATCTCTTTTTCGCTCATTAAACCAAGACCAGCTTGCATTTTCAAGAAAGTGTCAGTTTCAAGTTTAATTTGATCAAATTGATGACGAAGCTCCAGTTTACGATCTTTTTCACCCCTATCAACACTCTCACCATTAGAATCTTTAAAGTTATTCATTCTAAACTGTGCAAGTTGTGCAACACGCGCATCATGCTGATCCTTGTAGTATTGTTCCTTAGCTGAAAGACCATTATTATTCCCGCTTGGCGCAGAATTCATATTTTTAGGACCCATTATGCCTCCTCCTTAGCATTCTTTAAGTAATTTCCTTTAAACTCGTCCAATGCCTTCTCGGTTACAGACTGTACATCAATACCTGATTCTTGGATGATCTTCTGGACCTCATTAAAATCTGGTTCAGCCGCATCAAAAAGCTCTGAAATCTTATCTACCAAGTAATCCGGCAAATTCATCAAGATTTCACTCAAGATAGCTTCTTGCATTTTCATCTTTAAATCTTCACGCAAACGATCATTCACGCGGACACCCGCTTCACTCATCATTTTTTCGATGTATTGATTCATCAATTCATCCTGCGCTTTTAAGTTATCACCCTGAAAATCAGGCTGGACCTGTCCAACCTCTGGTGAAAAAGTATTCGTATCAGTCATGTGGAGACCTTTCTTTTTTTATTTTGAAATATGACCTTATGCCATAAAGATAACGCTTATTTATCAGATTGTCAATAATATTTTTGTTCAATTTTTCGCTAACTTATAGGGGTATTATTGAACACATATTTTTCTATTTTGAACACAAAAATTACAAAATCCCACCATCAACAAAAATAGCCGCCCAAAAAGCGACTATTTTCTAAAATCAGGAACAAGTTTCTAGCTAATTTAGCTAATCATCGAGGAAATCTTACCGAGCTTAGCGGTAATCCTCGCACGTACCTCTTGGCTGACTTGTCTTTTTGATACGTAATTAGTTTCATCATCAAAGAATTCAAACGTCATTCTCTATCTTCCTTTGCTCTTAAATTTTTATTTTTGTTTTGATTTATGATCTTCGTTACATTAATAATATCACAAATTTTACATTTGCAAGTAATTTTTTCAAATTTTATAAAAATATTACCAAGTTCCGAATTTCATCTGTAAAAGTTGAACAACTATTTTATTAAATTGAACAACTTTATCGATTTTTTCTCTTTTATCTGAGCGATGGATAGTTGAACAACTTTTTTATTCATCTATCCATCTCCTCCACTTTTTTCTTGATCAGTCAATGCTTGTTTATTAGTGTTTCATCAACTTCTCGTCTATTCGATATTTTTTCCTTATTTATATTATTATGTTAATGATTCTAGGTTTACTTACTTTTTGTCTTCGAGTATTCGAAGACTTTTTTACATATTTGATTTCCTGTTTATTTTTCTTTTAGTTAGCTTATTTTACATTTTTTGTTTTTATTGTCTAACTTGTTTTAAGTCTAACATAAACTACTATTTTTGTCAATACTGTTTATGCTTTAACAGAGGTAATTTTATCAAAAAGCCCCGTAAAATTACTTACGGGGCTTCTCAGATATTTACGATTTTAAATCTTTTCTAAAGAAATTTCGATATTTTCACCCTGTACTTTCACAATCTCGTCGTAGGCAAAGTTGCCTTCCTTCACTAACTCCTCCGCCAAGACCTCATTCATCAGCATCTCACGATAAGCCTCTGGGATCTCCACCGAGACCATTAACTTAATTCGGTCGTCGACATTCAGCCCAGCTTTCTTGCGCGCGGCTTGTACGAAGCGAATCAATTCACGAATCTTACCTTCTTCTAGTAATTCCGGCGTCAAAGTCTTATCGAGCGCCAAAGCTTCCCCATGTTCGACCGACTTCACATTCACTTCTTCCATAATAATCTGCTCATAGAAGTCATCCAGTTTTTCACCAGCATAAACTAGCTTCGCTAGTGGCTGACGTACCTTGATTTGCGCCTCAGTTTCCGTCTTCTTCATTCTTTCTGCTAACCCAGCCGTAATAACCTCACGAGTCTTCGCCATTTGAGTAAGTACCGCCTCATCAATCAAGCCGGCTTCTGGCCAATCTAAGAGATGTACCGACTCTGGAATCTCCGAATTCACTACGCCTGCGCCAGTCATCTTCTGATAAAGTTCCTCAGCAAGGAATGGCGTAAATGGTGCCATAATCTTCGCAAGATAGATCAATACATAATATAGCGTCGAATAGGCCTCTAGCTTGTCCTGGTCGTCTTCCGACTTCCAGAAGCGCCTACGTGATCTACGCACGAACCAGTTCGACATATCATCAATGAATTCCAGTACCGAAGAAAGTGCCGCTGGAATATTATAAGCTTCCATACTTTCCGTAATTTGATTACGCACCTGATGTACTCTTGAAACCAACCAAATATCTAGCGGATTCACGAATTCACTCGCCGCCATCGCCTGATCCGAATCAAAACCATCGACTTCCGCATACATCGTAAAGAAGTCAAACACATTCCAAATCATCGATAACTTACGTGCCACATCCGACACATCTTTATCAATCAATGCAAAATCCTCTCCCGCGAGTACCGGCGAAGAAAGCATCAAGAAACGCAAGGAGTCTGCTGAATATTGGTCCATCAAAAGATTCGGATCAGTGTAATTACCTAGTGATTTCGACATCTTGCGGCCATCGTTACCCGCCAAGGTACCAGTAGTAATCACATTTTTATAAGCAATATCTGAAAATAGCGCCGTATTCACCACGTGCACATAATAGAACCACGCACGTACTTGACCCACGTATTCCACGATGAAATCTGCCGGGTAATTCTTTTCAAATTTTTCCCGATTTTCAAATGGATAATGTAGCTGCGCAAATGGCATCGAACCTGATTCAAACCAACAGTCTAACACCTTATCAATACGCTTAAAATGTTCACCGTCAATCTCAAATTCAATTTCATCCACCCCTGGACGATGATAATCTTCGAGTCTCGTACCGGAAAGTTCGTAAAGCTCATCATAAGAACCCACTACTTTCACACTTCCCTTATCACCCTTCCAAACTGGCATTGCCGTAGCAAAGAAACGGTCACGCGACAAGTTCCAGTCCGGTGCCGCTTCGATATTTTTCTCGAAACGACCGTGTTTCAAATATTCTGGGAACCAATTAATTTTTTCATTTTCTTCGATCAGCATAGTTTTCGAATCCGTCACATTGAAAAACCAGCTTGGAAATGCCCGGTAAATAATGCGTTGTTTCGAGCGTGGATTAAATGGGTATTCGTGTTTAATATATTTAATACGATAAATGATACCGTTTTCTAGTAGCACCTTAGCAATAATTTTATTCGCCGCCCAGAGTTCAATACCATTCTCATCAGTTTTACGCACACCGAGATCCATCAACCATTTTTCGGCTGCCTCCACGTAGTAACCATGTTTATCTAAAAGATCGACAAAATCCACTTCATGCGCCAAAGCCAAATCATAGTCCGCCTCACCATAAGCCGGAGCGATATGCACGATACCCGTACCATCTTCATCCGAAACATATTCTGCAGTCAGTACGTGGTAAGTATCTTTTTGGCGTTCCTCACGCGAAAAATTCTCCATCAAAGGCTGGTATTCTAGACCCAATAATTCCGCGCCCGAAAGTTCCTTCAAAAGTTCATATTCCCCTTCAAAAACTTCTGCCGCCGTCTTCACGAGCGTCACGATTTTCTCTTCCCCTACTTGATAAAGGCCATAAGTCAATTTTTCATTTACCGCTAGAACCAAGTTCGCAGGTAGAGTCCAAGGCGTGGTCGTCCAAGCGAGCAAATAGGCACCCTGTAATTCCCCCTCACTCACCACCTTAAATTTCACGAACACCGATGGGTCAGTCACTTCTTGATAAGCGTCGTTATCCATCATCACCTCGGCTTTCGAAACCGGCGTCGAGAATTTAGTGTCGTACATCAAAACCTTACGGCCTTCAAAAATCAGACCTTTGTCATACAAAGTCTTAAACGCCCACCAGACCGACTCCATATAGTTCTTATCCATCGTGCGGTAAGCCCCACGAAAATCTACCCAGCGACCAATACGTTCAATTGTCGATTCCCAAGCTTCCGAATTTGCCACCATCGATTCTTTAGCTTTTTCGATATAAGTTGCTAGTGGCCATTTCGTACCAATTTCACGACGATCTGTAATGCCTAATTGCTTCTCGACAAAATTCTCTGCTGGTAGTCCGTGGCAGTCCCAACCCCAACGACGCTCTACGCGTTTTCCGCGCATTGTCCAAAACCTTGGCACTGCGTCCTTCGTCACTGAAGAAAGTAGCGTCCCGTGATGTGGCATACCAGTAATAAACGGAGGCCCATCATAAAACACATACGAATTATCAATGTCGCGTTGCTCAATCGATTTTTCAAAAGTTTGATTTTTCTTCCAAAATTCAATCAACGCTTTTTCATATTCTAAAGCTCGTCTTCTTGTATTTGCTTGATATTTCATATTTCCTCTTTCTAATCCGTTTCCTCTGTATTTTTCAAAATTTTCGTATATATTCCGTTCGGTTCATCCATCGTGGTTTCAATAATTTCTTCACGGAATAATTCGTAAATATTTCCCTCAATTTTGTCATCAAAGTACAATTTTAAATCGTATAACCTGCGTAAATGTTCCCCTGCGCGTCGAATATTGTGCCGAATCAAGATATCTGAGAAGCGATCCGAAATCGTCATAATCCCCGTATGGTGACACATATTGTCGCAAAGCTGAATCAATCTATCATAATCATCAATTTTCACACGCAACATATATTCTTGTGTCATACGAATCGTATCCTCGTCCATCCCCTCCCAAAATTCGTCACGGTTCAAAGTCGGAAAACCGTAATAAGTGTGGGTCATCGAAATTCGCGCTGGAATTTCCAAACCCTTTTCCATCAAAATTTCATAACCAAAAATCGGGTGCTTCAATCCTGCATGCTTCATTTTCACCCGACCAATATCATGCAGTAATCCCACTGCATAAGCCATATCCGGGTCAAGCTGATCTTTTTTCATGGCACGCGCAATCGCCTCCGCTGCTCTCGCCGTACTCTTAGAGTGTTGCTCCCAGTAGATTTTATATCCAGGCTGCGTTTTGCCCCAGGCAAAAATTGCCTCTGCTTGTTCCCTGATTTTACTCATCCCCCTAATTATACAACAAAAATCTCGACTTCGTAAAAAGCCATACACCCCCATCAAAACTATCCGCCAAAATCTAGACTTCGCTAAAAGCTAAACGCCCCCATCAAAGTTACCCCCCAAAAATCTAGACTTCGCGAATCACGTACTTCACTTCGGAAATTTGTGGCAATGGCCTGCCCGCCCACTTTTTTACCACCATCCCATCATCCTGCAAAACCAAAACCGTCGGATATTGCACAATATCTCTCGCTCTCGCAAACATTTCCCCGTCAATCGTCTCTGGATCGATTAATTCCACCTCTTTTCGCGCCTCATATTCGAAGTCTCGCTTCCACATCTCAGCTTCCGAGGCAAATTCCGAATGTTGTTTTACCACTATTACTACACGCATTCTTTTTTCTTCTTTCTCTGTTCCCTAATAATACTTTCGAACTCATCCAAAGTCTTAAACTGCAAAAACACACTGGCAAAACGCACATAAGCCACTTCGTTTTTCTCGGCCAACACATCCAAAATCGCCTGACCAATCTCATGCGATTCCACTTCGTCTCGATCTAGAGCGTACATCTTCGCAGTCACCGAATTCACCACGTCTTCGATTTCAAATTCCGAATTAAAAAACTTCCCCACACTACGTTTTACTGCCCCACGCAATTTATCTCGATCAAAAACTTCTCGGTTACCACTACGTTTTTTCACTGTCAACGTTGGTAGCTCGATGCGCTCGTAAGTCGTAAAGCGATAACCATCTTTTGTCACTCGCCTGCGACGAATCATCTGGCCATCCGTAGTTTCCCGGCTTTCCAGCACTTTACTATCGCCAATGCCAATATTTATATTCATTATAATTTCTATCTAAAATGACTGGGCTAGCCAGTCATTTCGAATTGTTAAGTTATTTTTTGTTGCGGAATCTTGCACGAAGTGAAGGTGGTACATCCAAATCTTCTTCTTCGTCTTTTTTACCGATGCGTTCCCAAATATTTTCTTTTGGGGTAGCCGTGAAATCATTTTGGAATTCATTGGTTGAAGCAGTAGAATGGTCGAAACTACTAATTGGCGCCGCTACTGGCTCGCTAGCCTGTGATTTCATCGCTTCGACACGTTCCATCACTTCCGCATTACGACGTGCTTCTTCTTCCTCGGCACGCTTTTGACGGTAATAATCCGAATCAAAACCAGTTGCTACCACGGTAATTACGATTTCATCTTGCAATTCTGGGCGAATTGAAGCACCGAAGATAATGTTAGCATCTGGAGAAACTGCACCAGTGATTTCCTCAGCCGCTTCCTGAATTTCTGACATTGACATATCATAACCACCAGCTACCGAGAAGAGTACGCCACGAGCACCATCGATCTTCACTTCGATCAGTGGTGATTCAATAGCTTGTTGCGCTGCCAATTTTGCACGATTCTCACCGGAAGCGCGACCAATACCCATCAAAGCCGAACCCGCATTCTTCATAATTGCCTTCACGTCGGCAAAGTCGAGGTTAATCAGTGCATGTTCAGTAATTAATTCTGAAATACCTTGTACACCCTGGCGCAAAACATCATCTGCAATCTTAAAAGTCTCAAGTAGTGGTGTACGTGGATCGATAGTTTGTAGTAGACGATCATTAGGAATCGTAATCAGAGCATCGACTTCTTTGGCCAATTTTTCAATCGCAAAATCTGCGTTCTTCTTACGTTGTGCACCTTCAAAAGTAAATGGCTTCGTCACCACACCCACGGTCAAAATATCTTGCTTCTTAGCTTCCTGAGCCACTACTGGACCAGCACCAGAACCAGTACCACCACCAGCACCCAGAGTAATGAATACCATATCGGCATCCTTAATAGCTTCGCAGATATTGTCACGGCTTTCTTCCGCAGCAGTTTGACCTTTTTCTGGATCACCACCGGCACCCAGACCTTGGCCGATGTGAACTTTCACGTCTGCATTAGAGTGATGTAGAGCCTGGGCATCGGTATTTACCGCAATAAACTCAACACCGGAAAGTCCAACTTCCTTCATGCGATTTACCGCAGAACCGCCAGCTCCACCGACACCGATTACTTTAATCGTCGCTTTGCTTTCCACCTCTGTTGGTTTTATTTCTGGCATCTTTATTCCTCACTTTTAACTATAGATTACTTCTATATTAACACATTTCTAGCCAGAATAAGAGATTTTTATCTTCCACCACCAAATAATTTACCGAAGAAGCTCATTGGCTTTTCTTCCACACGCGTTTCTTGCTCGCGCATATCGTCATTCATCATCAAAGCCAAACCAATCGCCACCGCGAAACGAGGCTTCTTAGTTTCATTATCAATATGAGTTACATCCATTAGCGGCAAACCAATCCTAGTAGCCACTTCCATGTGTTCCCTCGCGAAGCGTTCAATTCCACGCATCTCCGCACCCCCACCGGTCAAGACTACGCCTTCTGGCAATTTCTTTTCATAACCCGCAATCGCAATTTCTTTCTTCACATGTTCAAAAATATCAATCAAACGGTCTTCTACGATGCGATTTACCATGGTCTTCGTAAAGCTAATTGATTCATCACCAAAACGCATCGTCATCGGCTTATCATTATCAATCAATTCTGCCGTCACATATTTCATCTTAATTTCTTCGGCCACCTCTGTACTAACGGCTAAACTAATCGCAATATCATTCGTAATATGATTCGCCCCCACATTAATCACGCCAAAATACTGCAAGAAACCTTCCATAAAAATCGCCACCGACGTCGTCGCGGCGCCCATCTCGACTACTGCTACACCATTTTCCTTCTGACTCTCAAGCAGCACTGCACGTCCCGCCGCTACTGCCGTTGGCACCAATTTCAAAGCGTTAATATTCAAGGCCCCCGCCACTTCCTTCAAATTCATACAGACCGGCAAAAGTGCCGAAACCACATTGGCTTGCATTTCTAATTTCACGCCACGCATACCAATCGGATTTCTAATTCCGCCCTGACCCGCAATCGCATATTCCACTGGAATTACATCGAGTAACTCACGGTTATCTGGTACAATTCCTGATACTGCAAATTCTTTTAAGCGCGCCACATCTGCCTCGGTGATTTCCGAACCCGTAATCGAAATACCACCCTGAGTCGGCGCCGTACCGACATTTGAACCGTTAATTGAAAGATAGGCATCCACCAAATTCATCCCGATCATACGATCGATTTCTAGCGAAGCTGCCTCGAGCGCATGCACCGCATTGCGTAAATTTGTCACCACACCCTTACTCATGCCCCCATTTTGTGGCGACTCAATCTTACCCACTACGGTAATCTGACCATTCATCTCACTGAGGACTACTTCGCGAATATTTTGCGTCCCCATATCGATGCCAAAACTAAACTTTGGTACTTGCTCGTTCATATATTTTCATTATAACATAAACATTTTCCAGTCTATAACAAAAAATCTGACGACTCGCACCAGATTTTCCTTTTTAATTACTTTCTTAAAAGCAATTCCCACCCCTATCTCACTGAACTTTTTCAAATTCACTCTTTTGGACAGTTCGGCAAAGTCAAAACTTCGTAGCCATCTTCGGTCACCAGGATCGTATGTTCACAGTGACAGCCAATCGAACCGTCTGATAGCACCACATTCCAGCCACTCTCTGGATCCACATGATTATAAGGTTTGCCTAGAGACGACATTGGTTCAATACAAAGTGTATCTCCTGGCTTCAAAACGTATCCGCGCCCACGTTTGCCGTAATTTGGCACTTCTGGCTCCATATGCATCGATTTACCGATAAAGTGACCGACATAATTTTCAATCACCCCAAGATGCCCTGCGCGTAACACTTTTTCTACCGCATAGCCAATATCCCCCAGATGCACTCCTGGCGCCACCGTTTCAATTCCCGCCCAAAGTGCTTTTTCCGTAGTCTTAATCATCTGTTTCACCGCCGGATTTGCCTTACCGACCACCGTCGTGAATGCGGCATCGGTATGATAACCCTTATAGCCAATCACTAGGTCAAATGAGACCTTATCACCATCTTCCAGCGCATAATCAGTATTCGGCGCACCATGCACTAATTCATCATTCACCGAAATACAAATTGATCCTGGAAATTTTTCTTCTAATTCATCATAAGAAACCGTCGCCCCTCGTGACACAATCTGCTTCCTTACCCAGGCATCCAGCTCGCGCTTGGTCATCCCCACCTCGACGTACTCGCGCAAATCTCGCAAAATTTCCCCTAAAATCTTGCCACCTTCGCGCATTGCTTCAATTTTTGCTTTATCCATATCTTTCTATTATACTACTCTTCCACACCCCTGTTAAGATTTCCGTCAACTAGCGCCAAGATTCTACGATTTACCGTCTCCTTGTCGCCATTTCCATCCACCTCAAAAACTTTCAAACCTTTTTCCTTCATTTTAGCTAAAAACGGCACACTTTTTTCTCGGTAATAATTGATTTTACGTTGCCAAACCGCCAGATTATCATCTTCCCGACCTCTTAAACTCAATCTACGGTAAAGTTCTTCTTCATCTACCCGAATATCTACCACAAATTCAACTTCTTGAAAAATTCCCGTCTCATCCAACATATCTACCTGCTGGATACTTCCCGGTTGACCATCGAATACCACATTTTTCCCAGAGTTAAGCTCCTTGTACATATTCTCTGTCAAAAGCGCCACCAAAAGTTCTTCTGGAATCATCGCCCCCGTCTGCGTATATTCTTCAAAACGCTTCGAATCACGGATTAATTGCCCAGCCGAAAGCCAAGTTCGCCCCAGTTCCGCCGCCAACATTCTCCCCTGCGTCGATTTCCCCGCCCCCGCCGGACCGTAAATCATAATCATTCCTATGCGCCTTTCTTTATTTCTTTATCACTTCATTTTTCATCATCGAAAGCGCCCTCTCATAGACTTCTTCCGGCGTTCCCACTCCATCAAGCACCAAAAACCCTACCCCGCTTCCGAGTAGTGGTGCGATAATTTTTCCCCTGTTATCTTGGTAGATTTTCCAGCGTTCTTCGAAAATTTCCGGCGAATCCTGCTCCCGGCCCCTTAAAGCGATACGTTTTTCCACCTCGGTTTTTGGCACATCCACCTCTATCATGTAATCAATTTTAATTCCCCTCGACATCAAAATATCTACCTGATTTGCCGTCCTCGGATATCCGTCAATAATTGCATTCTCTGACGTTTCTAATCTTGAAAAAATCAAATTTGACATCATCTGGTCATCAAATAATTGTGCCGTCGCTAATTTTTCTTGCACCCACGGCTCTTTACTTTCCCTGAGAATCGCTCCACCGGAAATCCATTCCCAGCCTAGCTCCTCTGCTAGTCTCCTACCTAAAGTACTTTTGCCGCTTCCCGGCCCGCCTAAAAAAATTATATTCATCATTTTAAGTATAGCACCAACCAGCATCAAAAAACCCTCATCTGCGAGGGTTTTTAGTTATTTTAAGCCAAGTTTAATTCGTTCGGTTTTTTCTGCTTTGCGGATTTCACGCAAAATTGCCTTACGACGACGCTCTCTCTTGGAAATAGGCTTAGAGAAACGTAATTGTGATTTTGCTAGTGGCATAATTCCACTCTGTAAAACCTTACGATTAAAACGACGAATAATATTCTCGTTAGCCTCACCCTGGTCTTTTCTAGTTACTTTTATTGACATATAGCAGGATTATACCAGAGAGCCGCAGATTTTTCAATATCTAATCACTGCTATCACTTTTTTTAATTTGCAGCAATCGACTTTCCACGGTTTTTCGTCCTCTCCACTCATTGAGTACTAAATTTATATGCGCATTATAAGTAGCGTCCTTATCTAAATTAAACCATTCTTCCCGCGCATTAAACACCAAAGCTTTGAACAAATTTCCGTCCTTTTCCAGAGTAAACTTCAGGTGTTTTTTCTCCGCACCGAGCGTCTCTACGAACTTAATTTTTGTATTCACAAGCTCGAAAATTGGCTCCGTGTTTCCCTGCCCAAATGGCTGAAGTACTGACATCTCTTCATATAAATCCACATCCAGTTCCGCCAAGTTATCCACCCGAATATCTTCCGCTACCTCCAGATATTTTTCTTGTTCAGTTAAGTTTAGACTTCGATAATATTGATTCACCGCCTCTTTGAAGCGCATTAAATCTTCTTTTTTCAGCTTCACCCCACAAGCCGCCGCGTGACCACCCCCACCAATTAAGGTTTCATTTACCGCCTTAATTGCTTCCGCTAAATTAAAATCCCCGAACGACCGACCCGAACCCTTATAAATGCCCTCTGTTTCCCCCAAAACGAAGGCTGGTCTGCGGTATTTTTCTACTAACCTCCCCGCAATAATCCCTAACACTCCTTCATGCCAATTGCCAGCCACCACAATCACTGGCTCGCTATCGACTAAAATTTCTTCCAATGCCGCTCGCTGTGCCGTGCGCCTCTCCCCGTTCAATCCGTTCAACTCTTCCGCCAACATTGCCGCTTCCGCTCGCTCCTTCGACATCAAAAGTTTTAATGAAATTTCCGCCGACTCCATGCGTCCACCGGCATTTAGCCTTGGTCCAATTTGGAAACCAATAGCCTCTGAGTCAATTTTTTGTACACCCGCCACGCGCATCAATTCTAAAAGTCCCACACGCTTAGTTTTCTGCAAAATAATCAAACCAAAATATGCCAGTTCACGATTAATTTGATTCATCACCATCGAATCACAAATCGTCCCAATCAAAACTAGATCGAGAAACCATTTCTCTTGATTCTGCGGAATTAGCCCCTCGAGTACTAGTGTCTGCATCACCATAAAAGCTACCCCCGCCCCACAAATCTCTCGGAGTTCTCTCTTCTCTAAATCAGCTTCATTTTCATCGTATCGTTTTGGATTCACCACCGCGAGTGCTCGCTCTGGCACACCATTCATTAATTCATGATGGTCGGTCACTATTGTATCAATTTTGTGTTCAGCTAATTTTTTGATCACTTCCGCGTTATTACTGCCGCAATCCACCGTCACTACCAAACCCACCCCCAATTCCACGGCCCTTTCCAGGCATCTTTCACTCATACCATAACCATCAATAAAACGATCCGGTAACATCACTTCCACTCGCTTCACCCCCGCTAGTTTCAGCGCCTCGCACATAATCGTACTCGCGGTTACTCCATCCACGTCGTAGTCGCCATAAACTAGCACCGTCTCGCCCCGATTTACTGCCGCCTTAATTCGCGCCACCGCCACCTCGATATCCGGTAGTTTCTTTGCATGGTCCAATGTATATTTTGGCCGCAAAAATTCTTCCGACACCCCTCTTTTCGCTAGAATTTCCTCAAAAATCTTCGACATACTTCAAAAAATTATTGAATTGTCTTCGTTACTTTTTGATTTGGTGACATTTGCTGACTTTTAATCACGATCGTCTGCAATTCTTTCAATATTGGATATTGTTTATTTGTCTGATAAATAGTCGTGTTACCCTTTTTCGAAGTCACCAAAAAATTCGCCTTTTCCAGCCTCTTTAGTTCCCTTTGAATATTACCCGCATCCTCGTGAATCAACTTCGCCAGCCCCCTAACGTGAACTTTAAAGTCCGGATATTTGGCAAAAACTACCAAAATTTTCCGGCGAACCCGAGATGTGATAAAAACATCTAACATTTACCTCTTTCCTTTCTTAAAGTATATCATAAATGCTAAAATATACTTGATGTACTATGAGGTAATTCCCACCACCACTTTCAAAAAGTCTCCTCTCTTTTCTGATGGTCTCCTTACCTACTCTTTTGACCAAAATCTCGCCCCAGGCACTATCGTTTCTATTCCCCTCGGTAAGAAAACCGCCCTTGGCATTATTTATCGAAAAACCACCGCTCCCACCGACCAAAATTTCGTTATTAAATCGATTAATAAAATTGTTCACCCAATTCCCCTGCCAAACCATCTCTTAAAAAGTCTTGCCTGGCTCTCCTCTTACTACCTAAATCCAGTCGCCAAAACTGCCAACCTTTTTCTCCCTCTCGGCATTGAGAAAAATCGCCGCAAAAAATCTTCTGCCTCCACTTTTATTCCCCAGTTTTCTAATCCGATCCAAGACATAGCCTCTCCTATCGCAGCCACAACTACC